>DOID01000044.1:39186-43459 GCA_003511465.1 Bacillota bacterium
GGCGCTATAATTTGAGTTGTTCACACCGACTACTCTTCATTGCTTGGTGAACAACATGGGCTATTTTCTAAATAGGAACTCAGGTCAAGGATGACCGCCTCTAATTCTAAACCCGGTGGGCTCTGCCCGGTTTTCAGCCGGTAATCGGCGGTCAGAATCCGCTGGTGTGCCCGGCGCAGTTGTTGGTAAGTTAAATTAGTAGCCTTTTTTCCGATTTTATTCGCGACATAGGCATGACAACCCAGCTCTTTCTGGAGATCATGGCTGCGTCCTGCCGTCCGTAGGGTCCAAGCGATAAAGAGGCGACGCACTTCCGTTCCGAGCAGCGCCAGAATCTTCATCTCCGGTTCACCAGCTTTGAGCAGGCGGTGGAGAAGGTTCAGGGCTGCCCCTGTTTTTCCCTCAATCGCCCCATCAATCATCTGAAAGATATTCGTAGCCGATGCTTCCCCCAGCAAAGCACCCCATTCATCCATGGAAACGGTCTTTTGCTTTTCACCACAGTAGGTTTTAACCTTCACTAACTCGTTTTTCAAAACAAATAATGAAGTCCCTTTCATTTCAAGCAACAGATCAATCTGTGGGGGAGAAAGCTGAAGTCCTACTGCCTTCGCTTCCTGGGCTACCCATCTTTTCGCCTCATAAACCTTTAACGGCCCACATTCTACCGTCTCCACCATGGGCTTCAGCTGTTTAACTGTCTTTTGTGGAAGCTGGCGGGCGGTCAAAACCAGCATCACCCCCGGAGCTAGCCTTGGTAGTCCCGCTACTAACACCTCTTCTTGCGCTGTCTTTAAATCTTCTAACCCTTTGAGGATTAAAAGGCGGGTGTTTTCGAAAAAAGGGGCCGTCGCCAGTTCCGCCCCAAGGATACTGGCATCTACTGTTTTGACTTCAATCTCAACTAGATTAAAGTCTTCTTCAGCATTGGGAAAAAGTATATTTTTAATTAAGCTGATCCCGGTAGCGCTCCAGTATTCTTCTTCACCCAAAAATAAGATGGGCCGGGTCAGTCCCGCCCTGCCCATCTTGGGCAAACCAAATAAATAATCGGCCGCTTTCATCTTGTACCCTCGCTTTCCACCCGAATCTGAGCCGGCCGCCCGAAACGACCTGGCCGAATCATCATCGTCAACCGTCCCGCTTGGTCCGTCCGGTATACTTTGGCCCCGGCTTCCGCTAACCGTGTTAAAGTAGCCACCCCGGGATGACCAAAGGCATTGGCAGCGCCAACACTGATCACCCCTAGCTCCGGACGGATCTGTTCCAGCCAGCGGCTGCCGGTCCCGGTATCACTCCCATGATGGGCGACTTTCAAAAGATTGGCCCTTAGGCCCTCACCATAAACCGTCAAGAGCTCTCTTTCCGCGGCTGCTTCCAGATCACCGGTGAGCAAAAGGCGAACTCCTTTATAATCCAGTAGTAAAACCAGGGAATTATTATTTAGATCCTCATCCATGTATGTTGCAGGCGGATTAAGGATAACGACTTTAAGTTCCCCGACTTGCAGCGTAGTTCCCCGCACCCCTTGGTGGAGGGGGATCTTTTTGGCCAAGACTTGCTCAAGGAACCTTTGGTAAAGTCGGGTCGTATGGGTGAGGCCACTCTCTAAGATCTGGGCCGTTTGAATCCGGCCGTCTTCCAAAAGACGCACAATCCCACCTAAATGATCCTCATGGGCATGGGTCACGACAATCAGATCCAGTTCACGGATGCCTTGGGCCTGTAAATAGGGGAGGATCTCACGGGTATAAGCCGCCGTTTCCCCGCCATCAACCAATAGATGGCGCTCCCCCGGCGCGGAAATTAAAATGGCATCGCCCTGACCCACATCGAAAAAGACGACTTTCAGCTGGGGAGCCAAATCGTCGATGAGATAATAACCGGTCACTACCAACGCGATAAGGGCGATCGTAAGGAGGAAATAAAATAAGGGAAGCCTTCTTTTTTTGGTCACCGGGTTAACAGTAAGACTCCAAGTCAGCAACGCCATCACTCCATAACTAGCCCCCACTGTCAACCAAGGCCAGGGGGGAAACGTAAGATAGCCGGGGAGACCGGCCCAAAAATTAGTTAAGCTCCAGAAAAGATTGATCACCACCGTATTCCCAGCATTCAAGAGGCGGGCCAGTGGCATCCAGACTAAACCGCTACAAGCCGCCATTAACCCAATTTGCACTGCGACTCCGCCCAACGGCACCAAAATCAAATTGGTGAAAGGGGCCAGCAGTGGGAACCCCCCGTAATACTTGGCGATGAGCGGAGCAACCATCAGTTGCGCCGCCAGCGATAGAAAGAAAGCACGGCCTTTCGCAAACCAAGGGTAGGCGATGAAGGCTTGCTCCCAGCGGGGGTAGATGATCAAGATTCCGGCACAGGCCGCAAAGGAGAGCCAAAAGCCCAGTGCAAATATTTCCAACGGACGCAAAAGCAAGATGATAAAAGCGGCAAGCGCCAACAACTGTGGCCCGCGGGTGCGATAGTGCATCAGATCTCCGAAGAGGGCAAGTAGCGTCATAATTCCCGCCCTGAGCGCAGGAGCGCTGCCACCGGTCAGCATTAAAAAAAGGGCCACCACTGGCACGGCCAGCACCCCCAAAAGCCGGTCAGGCAAGGAAAATATTTTCCCCACCCCCCAAAATAAACCCAGCCAAAAAGTGAGATGAAGTCCGCTGACCGAGAGTAAATGGGAAATCCCCACCCGTTCAAAGGTCAGGGTGGGCAAGGTCGGTTCCCGCCTCCCCAGGAGCATCCCATGGAGAATAGTTGCTGCCTCGGGCGGTAAAGTCGCTTCCCCGACCGCAATCAACCGGTCTTGCCAATAACTAACAAAGCGACCCACCGCCGAGACCTTCCCCACACCCTGCACCACGGGTTTCCCCTGAATCATCAGCCCACCGACAATCCGCTCCCGAGTCCACTGGGAGCCGGGTCCGCCGTCCTCCCCAAACAAGCGTCCCGTGAGCGCCAGCCGTTGTCCATAACCATATGGCTCCAGCTCATATTGGAAGACCTCCAGCTTGGGTTGGCGGGCTAACCATTCGCCATTGAGTTTCTCGACACGGAGGTTAAAACGGCACCCGTCACGCCACGGCAAAGGGGTCTCTAAAACCGTCCCGACAATGTTCATGGCTCGCCCACGGTGGTCGCTAAAGACTTGCCGGTGGTGATTTTGCAGCTTAGCTTCGTGTGCCCCTAAGCTAAAACCCAGCCATAAACAACAAATTATACCCGCGGCCTGCTTACGGTTTAGTGGCTCTCCTCGGTATAATAGTAAGATAGAAAGGGCTGCCCCCGCCAAGATAAAACCATGATTAGATCCCAGCAACCATCCGGCAATGATTCCTCCGCCCAGTAAAAAGGGGAATAGCGGAATGGAGCAGCGCAGCATCATTCCTTAATATAAAGATAAGGCCGGATTTTCGCCAGCGTTTTTTCGCCTATCCCTTTGACCGCCAAAAGATCTTCAAGGATAACGAATTTGCCAACTGTCTCCCGATAGTCAATAATCCGCGCCGCCAGCACCGGTCCAATCCCGGGTAAGGTCTGCAATTGTTCGCTGGTGGCGATGTTTGGATCAAGCCGCCCGGCAAGCGTTGCCTCTGCCGCCGACCCAGTCGACGGGACCGCTTCCTGATCCGCCTTGGGCTTATCCGGTTCTTGCTCTGCTGTAGACAGGGTTAGCATTTCGCTGCTGAAACCTGGTTCGTCCGGAGTCGTCCCCGGCCACGCCACTGTTACCGGCTTAACGAGATGAACCTCCACCGCGCCGCGGGAAATAGCGCTAAACCCCAGGCGGCCGGTGCCAAGCAGAATCGCTATCACCAGCACAATTAGGACTTTGCGTTGCTGTTTTGACAGCTCATTTACCATCCTTCTCACCTCACGTTCCACCCTTTTTTCGGTCCTGAGCGTTCGTAAAGGTTGCAAGGGGGTCTCCTAGTACGTCTCACCTTTCTTCCGGCGCAAGGTCTCCGCCAATTGCAGCATCTCCCCGGCGTGTTCCCGTGTGGTCGTGGTCACCTCAGCGCCACCAAGCATTCTTGCTAGTTCCTCAACCCGTTCATTATGATCAAGTACGCGGACCTTAATTACTGTTCGATCATGCAGTGTTTGTTTCTCAATATAAAAATGGCGATGGGCCATACTGGCGATTTGGGGTAGATGGGTCACACAGATCACCTGATGGGAGAGGCCGAGGAGCAAAAGTTTCTCGGCAACGGCTTGGGCGGGCCGCCCGCCAATCCCCCCATCAATTTCGTCAAAAACCATC
>DOID01000093.1:0-9684 GCA_003511465.1 Bacillota bacterium
ATGGGTAGCCTCCTACCCGATCCTACCTGCCAACTAAAATTATACACTAACCCTCATCCTTGGTGTTATGTAACGTTTAACCTAGTTTTAAGAAATAATTAATAAATGATTGACTTACATATTAATGTATGATAACATTCACTCAAGAAATCGTATGCGATATACGATATACGATTCTTGAGTATGATTAAGTAAAGAACGTTCTACAAAATTAAACTGGAGGGATGTTAATGCATGCGATTGAGAAAATACTAGCAAAAGCATCCGGCAAGGACAAAGTAGTGACAGGTGAGATTGTTAATGCGAAAGTTGACTTTGCCGAGATCAACGATTTGTACCTCCAAACCGTTTACTCGTTTCGAGAGATGGGCGGAGAGAAAGTATGGGATAAAGATAGGGTGGCCTTTGTTTTTGACCATTACGCCCCTGCCCCAACCATACAGTCGGCAACGATCCACAATGAAATGCGGGAGTTTGCGCAAGAAAACGATCTGACCTATCATTTCGATATTAACTCCGGGGTCTGTCATCAAGTTATGGCGGAACAAGGGGTTATCTATCCAGGGATGATTGTTGTTGCTACCGATTCCCATACAACGACTCACGGCGCTTTTGGCGCTTTTGGGACAGGCGTAGGAGCTACTGATATGGCTACGATCTTAATCTCGGGGGAGCTTTGGTTCCGGGTTCCTGAAATTATCGAAGTTAGAATTGAAGGGATTCCAGCTAAAGGGGTATACCCAAAGGATGTTATTCTCAGCATTCTAGGGAAGATCAAAGCCGATGGCGCAGTATACAAAGGAATAGATTTCACCGGAAGCTATGTGGAACAATTGGATGTAGCCGGTAGAATGGCCATTTGCAACATGGCGGTGGAAATGGGGGCTAAGACCGCATATATGAAGCCAAACCAAAAAGTGTTGGATTATGCGGCTAAGCGCGCGGTTCGTCCATTTGAAGTGCAATATACAGACGATGATTTCGTTTACGCTGAAAGTTACGTCTTTGAGATCAATGATCTATCACCGCAACTGGCGGTTCCGCATAGCGTCGATAATGTTCGACCAATTGAAACGGTGCAACCGGTTAAGATCAATCAAGGATTTATCGGAACCTGTACCGGTGGCCGAGTGGAAGATATCGCCGCGGCGGCGGAAATTTTGAAAGGGAAGAAAATTCCCCAATATGTACGTTTGGTGGTAATTCCTGCTTCTAAGGAAGTGATGAGAGAATGTATGGACAAAGGCTATATCCAAGCTTTAATTGATGCCGGCGCTACGATTTCTACTCCGGGTTGTGGTCCCTGTTTAGGAGCGCATGAAGGCGTGCTGGCACCGGGCGAAGTGTGTATTACGGCATCTAACAGGAACTTTCCTGGAAGAATGGGTAGCACAGGCGCGGAGATCTATTTAGCTTCACCAGCGACCGTGGCTGTTTCTGTACTCAACGGCTATATTACCGATCCCAGAACGTTATACAAATAAGAAAGGAGTGAGCGAAGATGAAAACAAAGATGATCGGAAAAACAATTGTTCTGGGAGATAACATTGATACCGATCAAATTTATCCCGGACGATTTCTAGAACTGGTAGACCCGAAAGAGATTGGTAGCCATTGCCTTGCCGGTGTTGATCCTGAAATCGCTCCCAACTTTGAACCAGGAGATATAGTTGTGGCGGGAACCAATTTTGGTTGCGGTTCGAGCCGAGAACATGCACCGATTGCCTTGATCAACATGGGGGCAAGTCTAGTTCTTGCCGATTCTTTCGCGCGGATATTTTTCCGGAATTCCATCAATTTGGGTTTACCGCTGATTATTTGTAAGGGTATTAGTCAAAAGGTCAAATCCGGGCAGTCTTTGGAAGTCGACATTCAGGAAGGTACCGTTAAGGTTGTTGAAACGGGTGAAATCTTAGAATGCGAAAAAATTGGGGAACATGCAACTAAGATTCTGGAGTCGGGTGGGATCAAACCCATGTTTCGTGCCAAAATGGGAAAAAGCCAATAAAAGGAGGGTAATTAATGATTCCAATTGAAATTGTTTTCTTAATCGGGATGGCTATCCTTTTGTTTCTGGCATTGAAAGTTAAGGTTAATGCTTTTATGGCGCTGCTTGGAACCGCACTGGTCATGGGACTTTTAGCAGGTATGCCAACCACAGCAGTGGTAAACGGAATTGTCACCGGTTTTGCCGGAACAGTAAAAAGTATTGGTATTGTCATTATCTTCGGGATCATGCTCGGTAACTATCTGGAAGCATCAAAAGCTACTAACAAAATGGCGTTGGATACCGTGAAATTGGTTGGCGAGAAACGTTCCGGCCTAGCCATGGCAATTTCCGGCTATATTGTTTCGATCCCGGTTTTTAGTGACGCCGGATTTGTTATCCTGTCCCCTTTGGTAAAGGCGATTTCTAAAAAGGCCAAAATCCCTTTGGCAGTTTTAGCCGTATCACTTTCTGCCGGACTATTGGCAACCCATGTTTACGTTCCACCTACACCGGGACCACTGGCCGCTGCCGGTATGCTTGGGATTGATATTGGCCGCGCTATTCTATACGGTGGTTTTGCAGCTATTTTCATGACCGGTGCTGGCTGGCTTTTTGCGGAGCTTTATTTCAGAAATAAACCGGAGAGTTTTTATACGTACCGGGAAGATGCGGAACCGCAACCAGAAGCAGATATGGATGAGGCTGATTTGCCGAGTTCTCTCACGGCGGTCTTCCCCTTGCTGGTGCCGATCGTGCTGATAATTATGAATACGACTTTCAATATGCTGCTGCCGAAAGGGTCGCCAGTTTTAAATGTGACCAGCTTTATCGGTGATCCTAATATTGCCCTCGCGATTGGGGCTCTCCTGGCCATCGCCTTATTGGGAAAACGCCTTGGTTCCAAAAAAGTGATGAAGATTATGGATGCATCCTTGAAAGACGCCGGCCCGATTGTCTTTATTACGGCAGCCGGTGGTGCGCTGGGGCAGATCTTAAAAGCCTCCGGCGCGGGAGCTAGCCTTGCGCAGATGGTGATCAATACAGGCATGCCGTTTATCCTCATCCCCTTCACGATTGCAGCTGTGCTTAAAATCGTGCAGGGTTCGGGTACAGTTGCGGTAGTTACCGCTGCAACGCTTGCCGCGCCCATCGGTGCCCAACTTGGTTTAGATCCGATCCTGATCTTCATGGCTTCCGGTGCTGGTGCTCGCTCCTGTTGCCATGTGAATGATAGTTATTTCTGGGTCTACACCAACTGTATGGGGTTTGATATGAAAACAGGCTTAAAAACTTTGAGCGTTTCCAATATCTTTATGGCGCTGGGTGGATTACTGGCCACCTTTATTGCTAGCATATGGTTATAAAATAATTTAGAGTGCTGCAATAATATTTCCGCACAACCGCTTATACAGAATCGGCCGGGCAGATCAAGGTTTGCCTGGCTGATTTGCTTTAAACCTTTTCTTCACGCCTTTGGTTTTCTATTTGTTCCAAGAAGGATTTAGCCTTAAGATAAATAATTAATAAATAGCAATTCTACGACTGTAAACCAACTAAACTACGGGAAGGAGGGGAGAGTCATAAAAAAGTACACGTGTACGGTGTGTGCATTCGTTTATGATGAGGCAGAAGGTTACCCGGACGATGGGATTGCGCCGGGTACTAAGTGGGAAGATGTAACGGAAGATTGGGTCTGCCCGATCTGCGGTGTCGGCAAGGATATGTTCGAGTTATCGTAAGAAAGATTAAGTTAGCTGTTAGGAGAAAGAGGGGGATCCCCTCTTTCTTTTTTAGTAGGTACGAAAGGATAATGAGGGATCTTTTGGCAGGAAACCGCTGGAAATTAGCGAATATTTCATCCAAATCCGAATAAGCGGCGGGAAGTAAATCCACTTTATACCTTGTCATTGATCTTTTCTTTCAGCCGCTGATGGGCTTCGTCAAGGGAAATCACTGGTTCGCCCGCCAGACGTTGTTCTTCAGCGAAAAGCAGCTTTTCACGCAGGTCTAGCATCGCCTCTCGGCGCTCAAAGGCATCGATACTCATCACGACTAAATCCCCTTCGCCATTGCGGGTAATATAGATCGGTTCCGCTTTTTCGTGGGCGAGCCGGGCGATGGCGTTGTAATCATTTCGCAGTGTGGTAGAAGACTTGATAAGCATGGTGGTAGCCTCCATTTGTATTATTCTATAATTATTATACGATAATTCTGGTAGAATGTATACATATCCGTGGTCTTGACTTTATAAACGGATTCAGGAAGAATAATCTTGAAAAAATTAATAAAGAATTATTTAGAACTGGAATTATTTCCAATTATCATCAAGAAGGAGTGCCAGCCATGTTTATGTATGTATTTCCGATTGTCCTGATTGTAACGTCTAACATTTTGTATAATATCTGTCAGAAATCAACGCCGCAGAAAGCCAACCCTTTCTCGGCCTTATTTATTACCTATTTGGTAGCGGGAATTTTAACGGTGGTGGCCTTTTGCTTGAGTAAACCGGATAAATCATTTATTCAATCCTTCAGGGAATTGAATTGGACAAGTCTCGCGCTGGGGGCGTCCATTGTCGGACTGGAATTTGGCTATATCATGGCCTACCGGGCAGGATGGAACATCAGCGTTGGTTCTTTAGTAGCCAATATCATTCTGGCGATCGCCCTGATTCCCATCGGGATCTTCTTTTACCAAGAAGGGTTCGGCCTTAATAAAGTCTTGGGGGCTGTATTGTGTATCGCTGGATTGGTCTTAATTAATAAATAAAATGAATGGTAAACTCGGTAGCTTATTGCTGGTAAGAAGAATGGAGGTTGGACCTATGAAAAGAACCGGTTTGTTCGTAATTATGCTCGTCTTTTTGCTGTCCATCCCTACGGTTTGCAGCGGCGCAACAGATTGGCGAACGCTTAAGACGGAGTACTTTACGGTTTTTTACCCATCCGGGGTAGAACAGGAAGCGCGGGAGATTTTGGAGATTCTCGAATTCTATCGGCCGGAGGTTGAGAAGCTCACCGGTAACCGCCAACGACATCTGCCGATTGTCCTCGACGACCTTGGGGTTTCCACTAATGGTCTGGCCAACCCCTTATTATACAATATCCATCTTTTTTGGTACCCGCCAACCGCCGGTTTGCTTGGTACGGTGGAAGATTGGTATACCATCGTGGCGATTCATGAATACACCCATATTCTACAAATGACTAATGTGGGACGAGGGCCGAAGGTTTTCTGCAGTCTATTTGGTAACATTTTTTCTCCCAATGTCTGGGTGCCGGGCTGGGTCCTTGAAGGAATCACGGTCTACAGTGAATCACGGCTCTTTAATTATCAAGGGCGGTTGAACGATGGAAAATTTGATGCCTATATCGGTGCCCGGGTGGCGGACAACCGTTTTCCCTCAATTTTGGATGCGACCTTTAGCCCCCATGAATTTCACTTAGAAGGGATCTATACCTATGGTGGCCTCTTCTTTAACTACTTGGCGCAAACATACGGGGAAGAAAAACTGACGGAATTCTTCACGGTACATGGTTCCTCGTGGGCTTCCCTGGATAAAAATACGCAAACCGTCTTTGGTAAGACCTTTCCGCAGTTGTGGGCGGATTGGAAAGATTACGAGACGGAAAGGTTTAAGGATTATTCCATTGATGGGCAGCGGGTTACTACTGATGGGTGGTATGTTTCAAACCCGGTAATAGCAGAGAGCGATCAGGGCGAACAGCAGCTTTTTTATCGACGGGTCAAAATGAACAAGACCGGACCGGGGCGGGGTTTTTCCCGTGCAGAGATCATCGCTCGGGACCTCTTGAGCCAGGAGGAAGAGGTGGTGGTTACCACAACGTCTTCTTTCAATCTACCGATAAAAGTCCGGAATCAGAGCAAATTGTATTATGGGGTAGAGGAGATGAAACCCGGTTATACCAATGCGCTGAACTTAAGCTATGGTGTTTATGCTCAGATTCGGGAGAAGGATTTACGATCAGGAAGGGACCGGTTGGTGTTGGCGGGTGATATTCGGGCGTACGAACTGCTCCCGGACGGTAGTATTTTGTACTCGACAGCTGTTAGGAACGACTTCGGTTCCCAAATTTACCGCTATAAGACAGGTGAAGGTAGTAAGCTCTTGTATGAAGTGCCATATCTCATAGATGAGATGGTCGCTGATGAAGAGCGGATTATCTTTTCCGCCCGCAAAAAAGGGGAGAACAATGATCTTTATCTTTTCTCGCTCGCTAGCGGGGAATTAACACCCCTTGTTACCACGCCATACGGGGAATATGGGATCTCCTTGACCGGTGATCAACTATTCTTCCATGCCAATTATCAAGAGGTGTATGGGGTTTATTGCTATGACTTGACAACGGCGCAGGTCTATAAAATGACGACCGGAAATTATGCGACCCAACCTGCTTATGAGGAAAAAGGGGAGGATTTATACTTTGTTGGCTTAAACTCTTATGGGTTTGATCTATATCGCCACCAGGCAACCTTTACCACTTATAATTTGCCGGACGCCCCGCCGGAAAGCTGGCCGCTTGGGGCGGGAAAAGGGAATGTTGAAGACATTAAACACGGGGGATATGGGGATAATTTAGCGACATTAGTACCGAAAATGATGGCACCTCAGTATTTCACCGATGGTGACGATTATATGGCAGGCCTGGTCTTTATAGGCAGTGATGCCATCGGCCACATTCCCTCCTACCAAATCGGTCTCAATTATGTTTCAAATAGCAAACGGTGGGAGCCCAATGCGCTGATAACCCTGAATCTTTTCCCTCCTTGCCTGCTTAATTTTGGTTATCAGCCGTTCGAGGACCGACCGCTAGCGCTGGATTTAAATTATCCATTCTACAACCGCTTGTCGCCCGGATTGTCCGAGATCAGTCTTGGACTAGCTTGTTCCTATGGTCAGTCTTTAGGGGCGGAATTGGTTCCTTATACCGCTGTTGGTTTTCGTTATCCCGGGACTAAGCTTAATCTTCAATTGCAGATGCCGGTGGAAGATCCAAGTTGGGGTTCGTCTGAGCGGCGGGTTGGCTATTACGGCGCTTTAGAAGCCAATCAGCTTTTGCTCAATGGTGAACTAACCTTAAAGGTGCAGGGCTTTAGTGATCCTGATCAGAAGGACGATGTTTTTCCCCGGATCCGTGGTTATCAGAAAAGATTAGCGGCAAAACGTGGAGCAGTCTCTACACTGGAATACTCCCACCCACTCTTGCGGCTGGGAACCGGAAGTTGGCTGCTGTCCTTATACCTGGAGGATTTATACACCTCGTTTTTTGTGGAGGCTGCTATTCCGGACGAAGGGGAGTATCAACTCTCCTATGGGGTGGAATTGTACCAAGAGATGCGGTTCGATTACGGAGCGATCACCGTACCTTTAAATCCCGGGGTTGGCGTTGGCTTTAACCGTGATGGTGAACGTTATGTCGCTTTTATCCTTAAATTTCTTTAGGGCTGGTGTCGAAAAAATCGTCACTGGGGGTCAATAGATGAGTTCATATATCCTTGGTTTTTCGGAGATTGATCAATCAAAACTCATGATTGTTGGGGGTAAGGGCGCAAACCTGGGGGAACTATGCCAGATTGAAGAGATACGCGTACCGGATGGCTTTTGCCTTACGACGGAAGCCTATCAAAGAATCATTGGAGAGACACCGCTGCTTAGCAAATTGCTAGAACAGTTGTCCCTTCTAAAACCGGAAGACAGAACTAAAATTAGCCAGCTCAGCGGAGAAATGCGCTTACATATCGAGGGGACGACCATTCCTGAAGATATTAAGGCAGAGCTCGCCCGCCACCTGATCAGGCTTGGGGAAAACAATGCTTATGCTGTCCGCTCCAGCGCCACGGCGGAGGATTTACCGCTGGCCTCCTTTGCCGGCCAGCAGGATACGTATTTAAATATAATCGGTACAGAGGCAATCGAACAGCACATTAGTAAATGCTGGGCCTCGCTCTTTACCGAGCGGGCAGTAACTTACCGCCTGCAAAACGGCTTTGATCATTGCAGAGTCCACATGGCGGTGGTTGTGCAAAAGATGGTTTTCCCGCAGGCGTCCGGAATGATGTTCACTGCAGACCCCGTCACTTCTAATCGGAAGGTGGTAGCGATTGAGGCTGCTTTCGGACTGGGGGAGGCCTTGGTCTCCGGACAGGTGAATGCGGATAGCTATAAAGTGCAAAGCGGTAAGGTGATCGAGCAGCAGATCTCTACTAAGCAGCAGGCTTCGTATGCACTAAAAGACGGTGGGACGGAAGTACAGGAGGTTGAGGCTGATCGGCAGCAGAGGCCGGTGCTGACGGAGGAGCAGATTTTGAGGCTCACGCGTATTGGGAGAAAGATCGAAGCCCATTTCGGCTCCCCCCAGGACATTGAATGGTGTTTTGTTGATGATATATTTAATATTGTCCAGAGTCGGCCAATCACTACGCTTTTTCCCATCCCGGAAGCTGAGACCCAAGAACATCGCGTCTATGTATCGGTTGGTCATCAACAGATGATGACCGATCCCATGAAACCACTGGGCTTGTCTTTTTTCCTGCTAACGACTAATGCACCCATGCGGAAAGCTGGGGGCCGATTATTTGTTGATGTCGCACCAATGCTGGCTTCACCTGACAGCAGAGAAAATTTATTAAATACCCTGGGAGCATCCGATCCGTTGATCAAAGATGCACTGATGACCATCATCAAGCGAGAATTTATCAAAGAGCTACCGAAGGAGAAAACAGAACTGCGTGCCGGTAAAAGTCATAAAGTTGTGTCGCCGACGGGTTTTCGCACCCAAATCGAAGACGATCCGGCCATCGTTGCTGATTTGATTCAGCGCAGTCAAAGCTCGATCGCAGAGCTGAAACAGACGATCCAAACGAAGTCCGGAGCGGATTTATTTGCCTTTATCCTTGAAGATCTCCAAGCGTTAAAGCAGGTTTTATTCGACCCCCAAAGTATGGGGGTGATTATGGCGGCGATGGATGCTTCTGCATGGATTAACGAGAAAATGGAGCAGTGGTTAGGTGAAAAGAAAGTCGCCGACACACTTTCGCAATCTGTACCCAATAATATTACTTCCGAAATGGGTCTGGAATTATTAGATGTGGCCGATGTGATTCGTCCTTATCCGGAAGTGGTTGCCTATTTACAAAAGGTAAAAGATGATGGCTTCTTGGATGAACTGGTGAAGTTTGAGGGTGGACAAGAAGCGCGCGCTGCAATCTTGTCTTTTCTTGACAAATACGGAATGCGTTGTACCGGAGAAATTGATATTACGAAAACACGGTGGAGCGAAAAACCAATGCTGCTGATCCCCATGATCCTCAGTAACCTCAAGAACTTTGGGCCCCATGAGAGCAGGCGGATCTTTGCGCAGGGTCGGCAGGAAGCATTAAATAAGGAAAAAGAGTTATTAGAACGGTTGCGGCAATTACCCGATGGTGCAGAAAAAGCCAAAGCGACAAAACGAATGATCAGCCTACTCCGGAATTTCAGCGGTTACCGTGAATACCCCAAATACGCGATGATTAATCGCTACTACGTTTATAAGCAGGCTTTATTGAAAGAAGCCGAACAATTGGTCCAAAAGGGCGTTATTCTTGAAAAAGAAGATATTTACGATCTCACCTTTGAAGAACTGCGCGCAGTCGTACACACACACAATGGCCTAGGACGCATAGGCGAGCAG
>DOID01000093.1:9757-11242 GCA_003511465.1 Bacillota bacterium
TAGGACGCATAGGCGAGCAGCAACCGATCAAACAGCTGATTAGGAAACGAAAAGATGAGTTCAAACTATACGAAAAACTTACTCCCCCCAGAGTGCTTACGTCTGATGGTGAGACCCTCTCCGGTGCGTACAAACGAGCAAATTTCCCCGCCGCCGCCCTTATCGGTTTACCTATTTCTTCCGGAGTGATCGAGGGACGAGCGCGAGTCATTTTAGAAATAGAAGAGGCTGATCTAGAAGAGGGAGATATCTTAGTCACTACCTTTACAGACCCTAGCTGGACACCATTATTTTTATCCATCAAAGGTCTGGTCACCGAAGTGGGAGGATTGATGACCCATGGCGCAGTGATCGCCCGGGAATATGGCCTGCCAGCAGTGGTTGGGGTAGAAAATGCAACTAAACTGATTAAAGACGGACAACGCATTCGCGTACATGGAACGGAAGGGTATGTAGAATTCCTAAACGGATGAGTAGAATCGCGGTGGATTCAGGTAATGATCGCGATGGAAGTACTAAAAAGGGTGAAAAAGGATGCACCAGGTAATAGCAAAAGGGATTTTGTCGTCAAAAAACGGAATGAATATTTATCGAGGCTGTTCCCATGGTTGTATTTACTGTGATTCAAGAAGTAATTGCTATCAGATGAACCATGAGTTCGAAGATATCGAAGTTAAAGTAAATGCCCCGGAATTATTGGCAGCAGCACTCCGCAAAAAGCGAAAAAAATGTATGATTGGGACAGGCTCCATGAGTGATCCTTATCTTCCTTTGGAAAAGCAACTGAAGTACACTAGAAAATGTTTGGAGATAATCGATCATTATGGATTTGGCCTCTCGATTTTGACTAAGTCCAATTTAATCCTGCGGGATTTGGACTTGTTGATCAGCATTAACCAAAAATCCAAGTGTGTGGCCGCGATGACCCTTACTACCTATGATGAAGCTTTATGTAGGAAAATTGAGCCTAATGTGGCGACGACTAGAGAACGATTTGAAGTGTTGCAAATCATGCGAGACCATGAAATACCAACAGTTGTCTGGCTCAGCCCGATCTTGCCATTTATTAATGACACTGAAGAGAATATCCTAGGTGTGCTGGGTTATTGTATGGAGGCACAGGTAAAGGCGATTCTTTGCTTTGGCATGGGAGTAACACTTAGGGAAGGAAATCGAGAGTATTTTTATGCTCAGCTTGAACGTTTATTTCCGGGTATAAAAGAAAAGTATATTCGGCACTTTGGGAACGCCTATGAAATTATCAGTCCCCGCAATAAGGAATTGATGAAAGCAGCACGCGATCTATGTAAAAAGAACGATATTCTTTTGGGAACGGATGAAGTATTTCAGTATTTATGGAATTTTGAAGAAAAAAAGCGCTATGACCAATTAGGATTGTTTTAGGACGGAAAGCGTGCTTAACTTTTTTGTGTGAAACGGGTTAAAACAAAAATATTTAGCTAACTCAATGCCCATATTTTAAGG
>DOID01000093.1:11469-22579 GCA_003511465.1 Bacillota bacterium
AGACAAGCTGATGGAGATCATTGAACATAATCTTGCTGCATTAAACCGCATTATTGATTACAACATAGATAATAACATTAGGCTGTTCCGCATAAGCTCGGATCTAATCCCTTTTGGCTCCAGTTCGAAAAACACTATTAAATGGTGGGAGTACTTTGGTGGAGAACTAAGGATCATTGGGCAGAAGATTAGGGCGAGTAAGATGAGGGTTTCCTTGCATCCTGGGCAGTACACGGTACTTAATGCAGTTAAAAGCGATGTGGTAAAAAGAGCCATTGCTGATTTATCATACCATACGAAGATCCTTGACAGTTTGGGGCTGGACTCTACGCACAAAATAGTACTGCATGTCGGTGGAGCCTACAATGACAAAAAAATCTCCGCGCAGAGATTCAAGGATAACTACAGCTTGCTGGATGAAAGCATCAGGCGAAGGCTGGTCATTGAGAATGATGACAGAATCTATAATATTCAGGACGCCTTGGACATTGGCATGAGATTAAGGGTTCCTGTTATCTTTGACAATTTACATCATGAGCTAAATCCCGCAAATGAGAAAAAAGATGAGTTTGCCTGGATTGAGCTATGCAAAAATACCTGGCGGGAGGAAGACGGCGATCAGAAAATCCATTACGCGGAACAGGCAAAGCAAAAGCAGAAGGGCTCCCATGCGGATTTCATCAGGGTCGATCGTTTCCTGGATTTCTACAAGAAAATAAAGAGAACTGATCTTGACATAATGCTTGAGGTGAAGGACAAAAATCTATCCTGCGTTAAGTGTATCAATTGTATAACAGATGATTTGGATCGAGCAATCCTGGAAGAAGAATGGAGAAGGTACAAGTACACGGTCCTGGAAAGAACACCTTTTTTATACACTGAAATAAGTAAGAAGCTCGAGACTAGTGATGGGCTGTCCCCAGCTTCTTTTTACAAGCTTATTGAAGAAAGTTTCGAGAGTTCCGGGGATATTGGGAGCCACACAAAAGCCCTTCAGCAGGTATGGGGCTCTTTCGGCAAAATCGCAACTGAGAAAGAAAAGAGAACGTTCCATAGGAATCTAGAAAGATACCAAAAGCAACGGGCAGGAATAAATATAGTTAAAAACCAGTTGAAAAGGTTAGCGGAAAAGTATAGACAGGATCACCTGACTGATTCCTATTATTTTCTGTTGTGAAGTACATGCCTACGGCTCGTGCTTCTTTAACTAAGTCTTAAGGAGAACCGGTTA
Source organism: Bacillota bacterium (assembly GCA_003511465.1). Lineage (GTDB taxonomy): Bacteria > Bacillota > UBA4882 > UBA10575 > UBA10575 > Capillibacterium. The sequence continues at coordinate 12,701 of DOID01000093.1, forward strand.
TTGTGGGGCTTAATAATGAAAAGCTAAGCTAATATAAGCTGCATCAAGATTTTCCTTACGGACTCTTAGAAAACGGTACCCCAGTTTTATTGAGTAGTATCGTTTAAAAAAGACCAATGCTATATCGTAGTCCCCGATGAGGTTATCATTTATCCAACTCATTGTCGGCTTGAATTGATATCCGAAGGATTCGTACGGGTGGAACTTTACAGGAAAATAAATCATGAAACCAGAGTTACTTTTGTTCCCCTGAAGATGTATTGATCCGATTCCGAACCCATATTCCAGAGAAGAAGCGGGTGAAAGTCGTAAGAATAGCAGATACTGAGTTAAATCCATTCCATCTCTGGGGTTTATTTCATCAAAACTGGTATGACGGCACTTAAGAGCATATGGTCCGTAGCCAAGTTCCAATTCATAATCTAAAGCACTGATGTCAGGGTTTACTCTTATCCCTATGTTCGCAAGCCAAGTGCGGATTAGCGATAAAAATTGCCAAAAGGTTGGCCGACAAGCCAAGAGCAACCGGGAAAACTTTAAAAAGGAATTAAAGGGGATGATCGACGCCCTCTACAACTTCCCCTGCATTGGCATGTGGGTACCGTTTAATGAAGGATGGGGACAATTCGAGGGGGAAAAGATTGCCGGTTGGGTAAAGGAACATGATAATACCCGCTGGGTAGACCATGCTAGCGGATGGCATGATCAAGGAGCAGGGGATCTGAAAAGTGTACATATCTATTTTAAAAAGCTGAAGATGCCAAAGGGGATTAATAATCGTGCAGTGGCCATCTCTGAATATGGCGGATACAGTCGTTCGATAGAAGGTCATGTTTGGAAGAAAAATAAAGCGTTTGGTTATAAGAACTTCAAACGTCAAGCAGATTTTCAAAGAGCATATGTTGCATTAATGAAAGAACAGGTTGAACCATTAATTCAAAAAGGTCTTTCCGTAGTGGTCTATACGCAATTAACCGATGTGGAAACCGAAGTCAACGGTTTGGTTACCTATGACCGTAAAGTTTTAAAACTGGATTTTCAGTTCTAAAATACACATTTCTCAAGAGAGGGAGTTTGTAACAATATGGTATTACTATGCCATATTGTTACAGGTATATGCCCTTTAGGTCCTTCAAGCGGTTCTTGAAGCATAGCTGCTGTTTTAACAGTGGGCTTAGATCAAACAAGTCCAATCATATATTCAGCTAAAATGGCAACAAGCGCAACAAGTACGGAAATAATAAATCCGTGAAGCATGGGGGCTGCCCCTGATTTCTTCATATCTTTAAAGCTTGTGTTTAACCCGATGGCAGCAAGGGCCGCTACCATAAGAAACTTACTGACATTCTTCATGGCCGAAGAAAGTCGGATGGGAATAACTCCGAAGCTATTTATTATGGCCAAGGCTACAAAGCCCAGAATAAACTGGGGAAATATTGATTTTATATTCAGTTTAAAAGTTGCGCCATCTGATAAAGCTGTCGTCAATTCTAACGTTGCCCGTTCTTTCTTTTTAATATGAAAATTTATGAAAGCAAAAACTATGACTGTCGGAATGATGGAAAGCGTTCTTGTCAGCTTTACCATTGTGGCAAAATCTCCGGCAGCCTCACTGAAGGCATATCCCGCCGCGACCACGCTTGATGTATCATTTACAGCAGTGCCAGTCCACAGACCGTAAGCCATATCGGAAAGACCCATCCAACTTCCTAAAATCGGGAACAGTACAATCATAACCATATCAAACAAGAAGGTTGCCGACATTGCGTAAGCAACATCACGGTCTTGGGCATCAATGACAGGGGCAATCGCCGCAATAGCAGAGCCTCCACAGATGCCTGTTCCCGCAGAAATTAGGTTTGATAATTTCCAGTTCAGCTTAAGTATTCTCCCAATAAAGTACCCACCGCCAAAACAGGTAAGAAGTGTGAAGATCATAACCGTCAACGATATTTTCCCCACATTAAGGATTGTTGTTATATTTAAGCTTGCTCCCAAAAGAATAATTGCCAGTTTCAAAAGTTTTTTTGAGGTAAACTGTATTCCGGGCGCAGTAAGGTTCTCCAACTTTCTGAAGTAATTAATAATCATTCCGATAAACAACGCTATTGCGAGAAGAGCCTTTTCTAGGGGTATGCTTAAAAAAGCACAAATTCAGCGGCCGGTGTATAACACTAGAGGAACTTTTTAAAGAATCCATCATCATTAGGGAAGCAGGCTCGGGTACCCGCAACATATTTGAGCGGCAGCTTATGAACATTGGATATGATTTGAAGTCCTTTAATAAAATCACCTTCATAAGCAGCTTTAAGCTGATTAGAGAGTTAGTGTTAAATAACTTAGGCATCAGCTTTGTTTACAAAGCGGTAATTGAAAACGATGATAGATTTGGCACGTTTAAGGTTGATAACATTACTGGTACCCATGAATTTAATATTGTATATCTAAAGAACACAAATGCCGGAAAGTTGGTAGATATATTTTTTGGTGCAAACAGATGAAAGAAGAAAGTGGATTTTATAGGCGGTCTTAGTTATCTGGTTTTGGTAGTACAGTATACAGTATTATTCTCCGCGAAAGGTTGAAATCTGGCCAGTACTATACTATAGTAATTACATGTGTATTCTGGATAAATTCTTATCTTTGATAAGAATTTATTGCTAAAAGGGGGACAATTATGAATAAGAAACTATCTTGCATCATGGCATTGCTAGTCATCGTTACGTTGGTGCTAGCAGGTTGCGGGGGAAAGAAAACCACCCTGAAGATGGCCACCGGTGGTACCACAGGGACATACTATGCTTACAGCGGAACTGTTTCTCAAGTGCTCAGCCAAAAAGTTGATAATTTAAGCTTCGATGTGCAGTCCACAGGGGCTTCAAAAGCCAACATCTACCTTGTGGCCGACAAGGAAGCTGAAATCGCTATCGTACAGAATGATGTGATGTATTACGCTTATAATGGTACTGACCTTTTTGCCGGTGACAAAGTATCCGGGTTCTCGGCAATGGCAGGTGTCTATGCGGAGGTTTGCCAAATCGTAGCCAAGAGTGACATCAATTCGATTGAAGATCTTAGGGGCAAACGGGTTTCGGTTGGGGACATCGGTTCTGGGGTTGAGTTTAACGCCCGGCAGATTCTAGAGGCTTATGGGATTACCTTTGATGATATTGTCGTGAACAACCTCAGCTTTGGTGATAGCGCAACGGCCTTCAAGGATGCTAAAATTGATGCGTTCTTCTGTGTTGCCGGTGCCCCGACCACAGCCGTTGTCGAACTGGCCACCACAAACCAGATCAAGTTACTGGAAGTTGATGACGAGCATGCTGCGGGCTTAATTGAGAAGTATCCTTTCTATACCAAATTTGACATTCCCGCCGGTACGTATAAGGGTGTTGATACTGATACCCAGACGGTAGCCGTTGTTGCCAGCTATATCGTGGCGGACGGTCTCAGTAAGGATTTAGTTTACGATATGACGAAAGCCCTTTTTGAAAATGCGGATGAGATTGCGATTGGGCACCCGAAGGGCATTGAACTAGATCCGGCCTATTCCGTCTCAAGTATCTCCATCCCCATGCATCCGGGTGCGGAGAAGTATTATCAGGAAATCGGGGTTTTATAAGCCCTAAGGTAATGCACAGAAAAGGATTGTTACGAATAGGGGCCGCGATCGTGGTCATAATCACGGCCTCTATTTTTATACTCTTTACATTGTCCGCTCCGTGTCTAATCCTGAAAAGTGGAGATACCGGTGGAGTAATTAGGTCTTTTCCTGTTCAAGAGGGTGATGAGTTTTCCGTCACCTTCGTTCATTCGGTGAATAAAAGTCCGGTCACCGATGTTTATCAGATTGTAAATGGTGACATCTATGTCGTGCGTACGATTTACTACGCTTTTGGCGCTGGAGTGCAGGCCGAGATCGAGGAAGGCCAACGTCTTGACTATGGCCAGGATGGTTCGATGGTTGTCAGTGGTTTTAACCGACGGATGGATCGACTCTCTTATATTGTGGGGACAGTTTCCGATCATACCTTGGAAATTGGGGGGGAGAAGATTAGCCTCCGTGCGCTCTGCGGCCGTAACACAACTGTACGATTTGTTAGTAGTCATTCACCCTGGTTTCCACTAAGACGTCGCTCGTTTTTTCCGATGTGGTTCCGTTCGAAATGAAAGACCGGATGCTTAACCGGTTTTGATTTAATAGAGATTGATGATGAACATAAGGAGGATGATTTATGTCTGAGGTAAAAAAAGCGCCCAAAACTTCAATGGGCGAAACAACCCAAATCGATGTCGATGAAATTATGGCTGAATATGATCGTGAATCAAACACCAGGCGTTTTACCGGCGTCCCCCGTGTGGTCGTCCGTTATATGCTGGCGGCGTTTTCATTATATATATTTTACATGAATCTGATCAGTGTCTGGCCGGAGCAGATCCGGAGAGCGTCCTTTGTGGGGCTGATTGTTTTTATGGCGTTCACGCTTTACCCGGCCAAAAAGCGATCGGCCAAACGGCAAAACTTCGTGCCTTGGTATGATTTTCTGCTCGGGATCATCGGCGCAGGCTGCTATTTCTACTATGTGGTAAATTTCGCCGATCTTGCCCAGAAGGCGACGCGGATTACTGATTTGGACATGCTCATCGGTACAGTAGGGGTTCTGCTCACGGCTGAGGTGTGCCGCAGAGTGGTTGGTATTCCCATCTTGGTCGTGGCTGGCGCTTTTATTAGTTATGCTTTTTATGCCGGATATTCGTTGAAACGAATTATCTATACCTTATTCTATACCCTTGATGGGGTTATTGGCACGCCCATTGGTGTGTGCTCAACTTTCATTGTTTTGTTTATTATCTTAGGTTCATTTCTGGAAAAGACGAATATCGGGACCTTCTTTATTGATATCGCCAATTCCATTGCGGGACGGGCTACGGGTGGGCCGGCCAAAGTTGCTGTTATCTCCAGCGCCCTAGAAGGGATGTACTCCGGCAGTTCGGTGGCGAATACTGTGGGGTCCGGTAGTGTTACTATTCCGGTCATGAAAAAAACGGGATATGACAAAGACTTTGCGGCGGCGGTCGAGGCAGCGGCTTCTACCGGGGGACAGATTATGCCGCCAATCATGGGGGCCGCCGCTTTTCTGATGGCGGAGATGACTGGGGTGCCTTATTCGATGATTGCCGTTTCGGCTATTTTCCCGGCTTTCCTTTACTTTGCAGGTATCTTCATGATGGTGCATTTTGAGGCAAAGAAAACTGGGCTCCGCGGGTTACCCAAAGAATCGATTCCGAATTTCTTCAAGCTTTTCCTGACCAAAGGATATCTCTTCTTACCGATCGTGGTGCTAATTATCACGATGTCCATTGGGTACACCCCTTCACGGGCTGCTTGTCTGGCCATTTTGACGGCGATTATTGTCAGTATGTTCCGTGAGGATACGCGGTTGACCTCGAAGGGCTTTATTCAATCCCTCGAGAATGGGGCGAAAAATACCATTTCGGTTGCTGCCGCCTGTTCCATTGCCGGAATTATTGTTGGCGTTGTTTCCCTGACCGGGATCGGACTGAAGTTGGCCGATGGTTTACTGGTTCTCTCCGGAGGGATTGACATTATTGCTCTTTTCTTGACAATGATCGCATGTTTGATCTTGGGGATGGGCGTACCAACCACTGCGAATTATGTAATAATGGCGACCATCACCGCTCCGATCATTTTGAAGTTGATCCCGGAAACTCCGGTGTTGGCAGCCCACTTCTTTGTATTTTATTTCGGGGTGGTGGCCGATATTACGCCCCCGGTAGCGCTGGCGGCCTACGCCGGGGCGGCAATCTCTGGCGGGAATCCGTTACGGACGGGTGTTATTGCGACCAAATTAGCCATTGCGGCCTTTATTATTCCTTACATGTTTGTGTTAAATCCCTCGATGCTACTGGTTAATGCATCCTTTGGGCAAATTATGCAGTTTTCCATCACGTCACTGGTAGGGATGTTTGCCATCTCCACCGGTTTAGAAGGCTTTATGCATACAAAGATGCCGTTAGGCCAGCGTATCCTGGCGGTTATTGCCGGGCTAATGATGATCGACCCTGGGGTAGTATCGGATCTGATCGGGATGGTCATTATCGGCGTCATCGTTTTTCTGCAATATGTGGTGAAAGCAAAAGAATTTAAGCCGGTTGAGGCTTAATATAAAAAGGCCACCTTCGCATCTCAAGCGAAGGTGGCCTTTTTATCATCATGAATCTCGACAAACGTTGCTGTCACTTAATTCACCACTGGGTAGGTAGTCGCTCACCTGGTGAGTTTTTTAGTTTGCCTCCAAAAAGCCTTCGGGATCGATGACCGCATCAAATGCTTGTTTGGCTGCAAAGGTTCGATCAAAGAGCACCGGGCTACCCTGACCGCGCCAGCTTTGGGAATCGGCTTTGCCCCAGAAGGTGACGCGGTCGATGCTATTTGCGTACTTCTTATATACCTTAAACAACTGCGCATACAGTCGGGCTTGGAAGCGCTCTTCCTCCTTAGTGAGCGGCGTGGTATGCTGTTTGGAATAGGAGCCGTATGGGATGTCAAGCTCGGTAACACCAACCTTAACCCCTGCTTTGATAAAACGGGTAATGGTGGCTTCCACGTCATTCACATTCAAATTCGCGGTCCAGTAATGGGCCTGCATACCGAGGGCTTCTACCAGTAAACGGTTGGGATCGGCGTTACGCTGGTCTTTTTTCCATTGCGCATTCAGATCCTCGGCCATCAGCGCCATCGCTTCACGCTTCCAGGCATCGGTTTCGTTATAGTCGTTATAGTATAAGGTAGCACCCGGGTCGGCCAAACGGGCAAAGACAAACGCATCGTAGATATAGTCGGCACCACTCTCGCCTTTCTTCTTGTCAGCGCCGTTTTCATAGGCGATATACCAGGGTGAGTTCTTGCGCAATACGGATTTCCAATCAGTGGGAATGCCAGTGCCGCCATCGAAGGCTTCATTGACCACATCCCATGAGATCACCTTCCCCTTGAAATGTCCGGCTACCTTATGGATGTATTCTTCCATATTTGCCTTTGCGGCTGTACGGGTGAGCGGCTTGCCGTCCTCGCCTGTGGTTAGCCAGGGTGCCGATTGGGAGTGCCAGACCAGAGTATGGCCGTGAACCTTGATGTTTTTTGCTTTGGCCCAATTCACCAGGGTATCGGCGTTGGCGAAGTTGTACACACCCTTTGCGGAGCTCAAATACTGTGGCTTCATGTCATTTTCAGCCGTTACCAAGTTATACTGGTGCTTAAACATGGCGGTAAGCTCGTCGTCGGTTGTCTGGTTGGGATTCATGACATTACCGATCATGAAATCGTCCTTATATGTATTCGCCAGCGAAGGAAGGGAGAGGTCCCATTTTGCCGCGGTTGCTTGACCAACCGAGACAAGGAAAAGAAGAGCCTGAACCAACAGGAACACCAGGCCTTGGGCTAACCTACGCCTCTTTTGCGGAAGAGTTATCATTTGGAAAACCTCCCATTTTGTTAGATTGGGTTTGTGTAAATTATACTATAAAAGGAAATTTTTATCAATCTTTGCGCCTTATCAGGGCTTTTTGCGTTGTCCTTTGATTAAACTATTCCGGTACAATATATTGATAGTCTAACTCAAGTCAAACACTATATATTGGCCGGAGTCTTCTTTAACGGATACAACGCAAAAAGCTTACTATCAACGGTTCCAGGCCTGCTTAAGCACTGCTAGAAGTTCATCCTTGGTTGCCTGGCGTTTTGGGATGCCAAAGGAGGCACCAAGGGCATGTTCTTTGGCGACCAGCCAATCAAGGTTCGCGAAACCAAGTTTAGCCTGACTAAGGGACGTGGGGAGACCAGCCTGAACGAACACCTTGCGGATGGCTTCTTCCAGCCAGTTGAAGAGCTGGTCGGCCCTAGGGGTTAAAGGATCGGCCCCATTGTCGTCATCTGCTCCATAGTCTAGTGTCAAGGGATTTTCCTGCTCTACGCTGGCCAAGGCCTGTTCTACTCGAGCCAAGCGGAGGGCGGTGGCCGGATCATGGAGGGCTTGGACCTCAAGACCCGGTACCAGCAAGATTCCGACCATCTGACCGTGGGAGAGGTTGAATTTCTGGCAGAAATGGACTAAGGCATGGGGAAGACCCAAGCCCGCATGGGCGAAAGCAATCCCCATCAAAAGACTACCCCAGCTCAGGAGGTCGCGGATCGGTGTGCTAATTTCGATCCCGGCGGGCGTCGGGGGTTTTTTTGTGTATTCCACTAATGCTTGCAGTCCTTGGGCTAGATTGAGAAAAGCAGCGAGCGCTACTGCTTGGATTTCAGGGGTAGCCTTAGCATGGGTTATTACTTCAAGGGATTGAGCTACCGCATCCACCAGCGAAACTATTGTACTGGCGAGCGGAAGTGAGTCAGTAAAGCCGGGGTCAGCAATGATCAGGGACGGTGGGGGGATGTTTCGAATGCTCCGTTTTTCCTCGCCAAACTCGACCACGGCATTGTTCGTGCTTTCCGATCCGGTGCCGGAGGTAGTCGGCACGGCAATCCAGGGTAAAGCCTTATCCGGGTCGATTGTTCTTTCTCCGGTTTGGAAAGGGGCAACGGCGGATCCACTTTCTTGCCGGGCTAGGCCGGCTACGGCTTTACCGGCATCGAGGGTAGTCCCGCCACCGATTACGATGACATGATCGGCTTGAATGTGTTGTAAAGCTTCAATTCCGGCGCGAATCGTCTTGTGGTCGGCGTGGCCTTGCACCGTAAAAATGTGTGCTTTGGCGGCGGATTGAAAGATGCTGGCGACCAACCCTTGAATGGATGGGGTTTTAGAACTTGACGCCCCGACCATCACTAGGACGCCGGAAGGGATTTTACTAATCGCTGCGGACACTTGTTTCTTGCCTAATCCACGGCCAAAAAAGATCTGCTCCGCGGCGGCGGGGAAGTTGCTCCGTTCGAGGCTGACTTGGCTGGTAGCGGGGTCCAGTTCAATAAGTCCCGGGACACTCCATCGTCCGAGTTGATCTTGTTTTAGGGTTATCATTTCGTTCACCTACTAATACCACCGTAAGGGTGGTTTAAATTTGAGTTCTTAATTCTATCATACTATTGAAGCTGTTTAGAAATCAAGCAGGATGAAAGTAGTATAGCCGCTGTACTAAAAAACCCCCTAACTTGGATTCTTTAGTCCAAGTTTAGGGGGTCAATACAATTGGCCGTTATTATCCTTTAGCCGGTGCAAATTGGGGGAGCTTGGCAAAGGCTTCCTCCAAATCTTTGTCGGTGGGTACATAATCGGTCATTTTCCCGCTTAAATAAGCATCGTAAGCTGTCATGTCAAAGTAGCCGGTTCCGGTTAGACCAAAGAGAATCGTTTTCGCTTCCCCTGATTCCTTGCATTTTAAGGCTTCATCGATGGCGCTGCGAATGGCGTGGGCTGATTCGGGCGCCGGAAGAATGGTTTCATGTTTAGCAAAGAATACGGCTGCTTCAAATACTTTAGTCTGCTCAACCGCTACTGCTTCCATGTGGCCATCATGATAGAGCTTGGACAGGATCGGCGACATCCCGTGATAACGCAAACCGCCGGCATGGTTAGGGGAAGGAATAAACTCACAACCTAAGGTGTACATGCGAGCCAGCGGTGTGATCTTCCCGGTGTCACAAAAATCATAAGCGTAACGACCCCGGGTTAAAGAGGGACAGGAAGCCGGTTCAACGGCGATGAGACGGGGTGAAGCTTTCCCCAATAATTTATCCTGGATAAAGGGGGCGATTAAACCGCCCAAATTGGAACCCCCACCGGCGCAGCCGATCACTAAATCGGGATATTCATCCAGCATTTCCATGGCCTGTTTGGCCTCCAGACCGATAAT
>DOID01000087.1:0-3617 GCA_003511465.1 Bacillota bacterium
TTTTTTAAATATATTTTGTTTTAGCTTGGTTTATATCAGAAACACTAGAGAACATCATAGATCTTGGTCTCTTTGGAAATGCACTTTTAAGATTCATGCCTCTAGTACTATTATTACATAAAACAAGCGCNNTGTCTACTTCTTTTTTTGCACAATTTTTGTTTTAGCTTGGTTTATCTCAAAAACATTAGAGAACATCGTAGATCTTGGTCGCTTTGGAAATGTACTTTCAAGATTCATGCCTCTAATACCTATTATTACATAAAACAAGCGCCTCCGTAAAATGGGAGGCGCTTGTTGGATTTTGGTTTTAGATCTTATAAGGTAGCAACGATTTTAGCAGTGTAAGCCAATTTAGAATCTTTAGCTTCTTCACTAGCCTTGGTCGAGGTTACCTCAAAGGAGGTGTCAACATCCTCAGCTAAAGTATAGGTGGCTTTTCCGCCAAATTGGGTCCCAACAAAACCTTTGAACCAGCCTTCAAACTTTAAGTCATCAAAGGTATAGCTAGCACCAACTTTATAGCTCATCACATCATCTAATTTGTCAACTTTTTTGTCATCGGCATCTTTCACGCTAAGGAGATAGTCAAAGTAACCGTTGACTTCAAATTCATCGGTCAGTTGGTAAGCAGCATCGGCAAAGAGAACCGTAAAGTTCGCACCGCTGATCATAAAATCAGGTGTAGCGGTTGGGTCTGCTTCATTAGTCCTTAATAATTCGTTGATCCTCCAATTTTCGTTGTCTAAATCATCTTTGTCAGCACTCGGTCCGAAAGCTACTCTATCCAACATTAAGAAACCAGCTTTGGTGCTTAACGCATCAAGGTCATAAGCAGCAGTTGCAAAGATCGCCGTACCGGCATCTTCTTTATCTTCAGTATTATCATCTCTGCTACCAAACTCACCATTGATTACTAAACCATCAATTAGGTTGAGGGTCCCATAAACACCAAACGCCTGTTTGATATCTTCGCTGGATTGGAAGCCCCCGCCAACGGTAAAGAGGTCATCCGCATATTCGCCTTTGACCACATAGTTGAGGTATGTCCCGTTGTTAAGGACCGTGGTAACGGTTAAGCCATCGATCGCAGTCAATTTCAAGTCAAGACCGGCTTTTTCTTCAATTTTGTATTCTTTCAAGTCTCTACCAACTTGGTCATTAAGTTTGGTCGCAGCTTTAACGGTAAAGAGATCCCGCTCTACTTGGATCCAGCCAGCGCCGTCAAAGACGAATTCTTTCTTAACATCTTCAGGATCAAATATACCATTACCATCTTCACCTGCATCTTGATCCTTATAGGCGTCGCCATGAGCTTCGACTTTGGTTTTAACACCAGCGGTCACGCCATCACCATAATCTTTGGTGAAATCAACCGTGATTTTCGCTTCTAACGGATCTTTGTCAAACGACGGATCGTTCTTTACATCGCCTTCAGAATCACCACTAAGTTTAACGCCAACTTTACCCTCATATGTAACCTCCACCGCAAACGCCGCGGTCGCTAAGGAAAGTACCATTAATACGGTAAGCGCTAATACTAACGCCTTTTTCAAATCTAACCCCTCCTAAGTTCTTAAATAATTTTACTTTTTGTGAAAAATAAGTACTCATCCATGTCCATGGTATTTATTCATCAACCACCCCCTGATTTCCGGAAACCAAACTAAGTTGTTTCCCTCTTAATTTGTTATACATCGCATCAGACAAAGAAAACATGTCCACGCGGATGTAATTCCTTAAATCGTTCGCCGTTTTATCTGTTATTCCTTCTAAATTAAGAATTTTTTACTGCCATATCCTATTATTACATATAAGGAACGATCTAATTATTCGCTTTGCTGCCAATAAATCCTTCTTACTTGGCAAAAAAGCTTAATGTTTATATTTTTTGAACATTCAGCCTACTCTTTGGGCCGCATTAAAGGGAAGAAAATCACATCACGGATCGAAGGTGAGTCGGTTAGCAGCATCACCAAACGGTCGATACCGATCCCCATGCCTCCGGTGGGCGGCATTCCTTGTTCCAACGCAACCAGGAAATCTTCGTCCCAGACCATCGCTTCTTCGTTCCCTTTAGCCTTTTCTCGGGCTTGGGCTATGAACCGTTCCCGCTGGTCTAAAGGATCGTTCAGTTCAGTAAAGGCGTTGGCCATCTCGCGACCGTAAATAAAGAGTTCAAAGCGGTCCGTCAATTCAGGCTGATCCGGTTTACGCTTGGCCAGTGGCGAAACCTCGATCGGATAATCAACGATAAAGGTCGGTTGGATTAATTTCGGTTCGACAAACACACTGAAGACTTCATCTAAAACTTGCCCTTTGGTTTTCAAGTCTTTCGTGTTCAGACCGAGCCGTTCGGCAATGGCAATGGCTGCTTCGTCGGTGGTCGCCTCTTTGATCCAGTCGATTCCGGCCTCCTGTTTGATGGCTTCCGTCATTGACAGGCGAGACCAAGGCGGGGTCAGATCAATGGTGGTTTCCTGATAAGTAATTTTCGTGGTCCCCAGAACCTCTTGGGCTGTTTGAGCGATCAGGTTTTCAACCAAGTCCATCATGTCGGTCATGTCACCATAGGCCTGGTAGAGTTCGATCATGGTAAATTCCGGGTTGTGTTTAGTGGAAATCCCTTCGTTCCGGAAGCATTTTCCGATCTCGTAGACCCGCTCCATTCCGCCGACGATTAACCGTTTATGGTAGAGTTCCAAAGCGATCCGTAAAGAGAGGTCAAGGTCGAGGGTGTTATGATGGGTATTGAAGGGACGGGCATGCCCGCCACCGGCGATCACACTTAAAACCGGGGTTTCCACCTCGAGAAAACCTTTTTCATCTAAAAAGCGGCGGATTGTGGAGATAATCCGGGTCCGCTTGAGAAAAGTCTCCCGCACCTCCTGGTTGGAGATGAGGTCCAGATAACGCTGGCGATAACGGGTATCAACATCTTTAAGGCCATGCCATTTTTCCGGTAAAGGCCGCAGGGCTTTGGTTAGTAACTCCCACTTTTGGACCTGGACAGTAATCTGCCCGCGGTGGGTACGAAAGACCGTACCGGTGACGCCGATCAAATCACCCAGATCAAGATCATTAAAACGTTGGTAGGACTCTTCCCCGATCTGATCAATTTTAGCGTAAATCTGAAGCTCACCGCTGCGGTCCGATAAATTAGCGAAAGTAGCTTTGCCGTGGCCACGGATGGTCATCAAGCGGCCTGCAATGGTCACTTCCTGGTTCTCCAAAGCCGCAAAGTTTTCAATTATCGCCCGGTGCTGGTGGGTCCGGGTAAACCGATGTCCAAAGGGGTCGCGTCCTTCATCCTTGATCTTCTGCAGTTTGGCGAGGCGGTTTTCCATCTCCTCCGTGCGAGGAGCTGTCTCGAAAGTATTTTGTTCGTCCATCTTCTTCCCTCCTGTATTGCTTATATTATACACCAAAGGGAGGGCGTTGCCCTCCCTTAATCTGTAAAGCACTATTTATGGCGACTACTTACTGATCTCCGTTACTCGGTAACGAAGGGTCCCGACCGGCACATTCACTTCAAACTCTTCGCCACTTTTCCGGCCAAGCAGGGCTTTCCCTACCGGCGATTCATTCGAGATTTTAAAGCACAAAGGATCGGCTTC
>DOID01000087.1:3820-4555 GCA_003511465.1 Bacillota bacterium
ATGATGCGGACATTACGCAACATTTTCTCGATGGCGATGATGCGTCCTTCGATAAATCCCTGTTCGTTCTTGGCGTCTTCATACTCAGAGTTCTCACTTATATCACCAAACCCTAAGGCTTGTTTAATCCGTTCGGCAACCTCCCGCCGACGTACGGTCTTTAAGTGTTCTAATTCTTTTTCGAGTTTGTTGAGTCCTTCCAGTGTTAAAATTACTTCTTTATCCGCCATTTGGCTTATCCCCTTTATTTCAAGATCAAGTTTTCCTTCTCCGACGCGCGGGTGTAAAATTCCGTAAAAAAAGGCTTCCTTAAAAATACGTTTTTAAGGAAAGACCGTTTCTAGACATATGAACTTCAAAAAAAAGCCGCTGCTTTTTGTGTATCAACATTATAACTGAGCATATACCTACTGTCAAGAAGAAGAAGGACTATTTTATGGAAAGCCATGGGGTTTCAATCTGCTTTAACTCCGTTTCATACTCATCTAAAAGGTCGTAAAGGGCTTTCTGGCTGGTAATTTCATTGATGCGCTGACGGGCGCGGGCAGCCCCCGGAAAGCCCTTCAGGTACCAGGTCAGATGTTTACGCATCTCTTTGATCCCCTGTTCCTCGCCGATAAACTCGATCTGGTCGGTCAGGTGACGACGGATAAGGACAAACCGCTCCTCCACGGTGGGCGGCGACGGGACCGGCGCTCCGCTCAGGGCCGCCACGGTCTCCCGTACCAGCCAGGG
>DOID01000087.1:4779-5038 GCA_003511465.1 Bacillota bacterium
ACTTTTTTGATCACAGTCCAGTCGGCCTTGCCACTATAGTACTGTTCACGGTAGCGGCCATGCACAGCAATGGCGGCCGCTTTAGCCTCAGCGCATAGGACGGCAATTTCCGGTGCCACTTCTTCGCCCTCGGTAAAACCCCGCCGCATTTTAACGGTGACCGGACAATCGACCTCCGCCGTAACGGCGCGGAGAATCCGAACTACCCGCGCCGGATCAGTAAGGAGGGCAGCGCCTTCACCGTTTTTTACGACTTTTG
>DOID01000087.1:5209-5501 GCA_003511465.1 Bacillota bacterium
CATCGTTTCCGGGTCGGAACCGAAGAGTTGAATACTAACCGGCCGTTCCCGCGGATCGATCGTAAGCATGCTAAAGGTATTACGGTTCCCGTAGACTAAGGCCTGGGCACTGACCATCTCGCCACAGACCAGCCCACAGCCCTGTTCCTTAATAATGAGCCGAAAGGGAAGGTCGGTAACACCGGCCATGGGCGCTAAAACTACCGGGTTTTCCAGATTAATATGCCCAATCCGCAATAGATATCCCTCTTTTACTTAAGTTCTTACTTTTACAAACAACCTTTAGGACTAC
>DOID01000087.1:5668-7812 GCA_003511465.1 Bacillota bacterium
AATCAGGACAGAATAAACAGGGTTTGAAAAGAGGCGAGCTCAGGAGGAAACGAATGAAATTAAGTTTAACCACAGATCAGGAGTTCACTCCCCAATTTGAATTTTTTACGAATCCGGCGGAGATTATGAAAGGCATTCACCAACAGGAATGGGATTCCTGGGATGCTTTCCGCTTGCGGGTACGGGCGGCGGAAATCTCTTTATTCACCGGCTTCGATGATGAGCTCCTAATTTATCCCCATTTACGGGAACGCTGGCGACAAGCCGGATTGGTCCCTTACCCACACCAGGAAGCCACGGTGAAACGGGTCATCGGTGAAATGCGGGGGCGGGCCATCCTCGCCGACGAGGTGGGTTTGGGTAAAACAATCGAAGCGGGGATGATCATCAAGGAGTACGCCTTACGCGGCTTGGCAAAAAAAATCTTGATCTTAACCCCGGCCTCCCTTTGTCGACAGTGGGCAGCGGAACTTTCCCAGAAATTCGCCCTTTACCCGGTCTTAGCCAGGGGTGATTTTGACTGGGAACGTTATGATCTGGTCATTGCATCCCTGGATCTGGCTAAACAGGAGAAACACCGCAAAGTCATTGAAAACCTCTATTATGACCTGCTGGTGATTGATGAAGCCCATAAACTAAAGAACCCATCCACAAAAAACTGGCAGTTTGTCAGTGGAATCCGGAAGAAATTTTTCCTACTGCTCACCGCCACTCCGCTGCAGAATGATTTGAAGGAACTATTTAACCTCATCTCCCTACTACGCCCGGGACAATTGGGCAGCTACCGCACTTTCCGGAAGAATTTTGTGGCTGATAAACGGGTGGCCAAAAACCCCGAGGAGTTACGTTCTCTCCTCGGGCGGGTGATGATCAGAAATAAACGGGGTCCCCAGATCAACCTCCCCGCGCGTAAGGTCGCAACGATGCCAATCGCCACCTCCCCGGAAGAACAGGAATTATACCGCCGGGTGACAGCCTTTGTCAAAGAGGAGTACCATAAAGGTGAACGGGCAGCGGTCAATCCGTTAACCCTCCTCACCCTGCAGCGGGAGATTTGTTCCAGTTCATTTGCCGCCGCCACTACCCTCTTTAATTTGTCGCAAAAGGCAGATGAAGTGGAAGCCAAAAAAATCCTGTCCTTAATGGAATTGAGTGGACAGGTGAAAGAGAATACCAAGATGAATCTGGTGGAAGAGATCCTACGCCAAATCGGGACGGAAAAAGTGATCATCTTTACGGAGTTCCTCGCCACCCAGCGCTACATCCATGCCCGGCTGAAAAGGCAAGGAATCCTCTCCTTAACTTTCGACGGGTCGATGTCAGCCAGCAAGAAGGATTTTACCCTCGGTCGTTTCCGCCGTGATCCGGCGCACCAAGTCTTAATCTGTACCGAGTCGGGGGGCGAAGGCGTAAATCTACAATTCTGCCGAACAATGATCAATTATGATTTACCCTGGAATCCCATGCGGCTAGAGCAGCGCATCGGCCGGATCCATCGCTTGGGCCAAACTAGGGAGGTCTTTATCTACAACTTGATCACCCGTGGGACAATCGAGGAACACCTCCTGCAATTACTGTTAGATAAGGTCCGCCTCTTTGAAATGGTGATCGGGGATATTCAAAAAATCATTAATTACTTTAGCAAGGAAAAGTCCTTGGAGTCCAAAGTGATGGGGGCATTGGTCACTGCTGAAGATGACGGAGAACTTAGCCGAAATCTGGAGCGTCTAGGTGATGAACTGCTGGCTAAACTATCACGGGAAGATGGGATCAGCGTGGATGATCTGATCGCTGATCAAGGCGGAAGTCCAGTGGTGTCTGGCAACATCGCTGACTTTGCCGCTAGGAGGTGCTGACATAGCCAATCTTACCGCGGAAGAAGTAAAACCATTTGTCCTTGAAACTTTACGCGTTTCCGGTGCTGCCTACCGAGAAGTGGATGCGGATCTACTTCTGGCGGAAGTCACTGTCGAGATTCCACCAATCTTCTTTGACCCACCGCGTCTGGAAAAACAGACTTTAAACCTGGTTTTCACCCCGGAAGCCGGCGCAACCTACCCAGGGGCTGAACTAGTAATCCCCGGCAGTTACCGGCTGAATTGGTTTATCGATGGTTTGAAAGAGCGGGGTAATTATACGCTGCA
>DOID01000087.1:8179-8524 GCA_003511465.1 Bacillota bacterium
GGTTATCAACTGGACGAAGCCTTCAACCTACTCCACACCGCTTTAGAACAGTTAGTACAGGATCGGGATCCGGCTTGGATTAATGATGCCCGGGCCCGTTACGAAGAGGAACTCTCCTGTCTTTACCAGTATTACCAAGAAGACCAGCGGGACTTTGCTGACTTCCAAAGCCGCGCCCTGGATCTCTATGACAAATTCCGCCCCCGGGTGCTGGTACGGGTGGTTAATGTAGGCCTCTTGTACCTGCCGGAGTTAGTCTTTAAACTACCGGAGGCTGGGGACAACAAAAACACCCTCCTCCGCTATCTCCCCTTCCTCGATAAGGTGGAGAGACTCGGCTCTAAC
>DOID01000040.1:0-154 GCA_003511465.1 Bacillota bacterium
TGAAGAGCCTGAATTAGCTCATCTTTAACTCTTGACGTTTTGGTCGTTATCACTTAAGCTCAAGTGATAAGTCGCACTTTTGTGTTTTGCTTCTTCCCGGTCTCCCGGAAATAAGCTCTTACCTGTCTGTGCTGTTCAGTTTTCAGGGTTCAGT
>DOID01000040.1:291-5613 GCA_003511465.1 Bacillota bacterium
ATACTTTTTTGTTCTTGTCTACTCCTTTTTATAAAAAATTTTTGGGCTAATGTCATAACCCAAAAGTAATTAACGGCAACAAGCCCGTTCAAACCGGCATATAATATCATGTTCAACAGCTTTTTTCGGGAAATTCACGCCAGACTAGGTGGGTAGTCTCATGCTCTGGTTCTGTGGCCGCCGGTAAATCATCATCAACGGTCTGTTCTAAGGCTTCTCCGCCTGTAACTGGATATTCCGCCGTCGGATAGGCAGACGGGTATACTTGATCCCAGGCATTACTTTGGGCGGGTTCAGCAGCATAAAACAGTGGATTATTGGTATATTCCGGTTGCGCACCGAAATTGTCAGCAACTGGTTCCATACTAACGTTTGGATCCCCGCTATAACTAGCAGGAACCGGTTGGGGATTAAAGTTATCATTCAGCGGCTCCGGCTCAAGACCGGTATTGAACCAATCCGCCCAGGGATCATAATTATTTACTTTCCGCCGTAGTCTGGTGCTGTGGTCTTGGCTGGGATTGGCTAGATGATTCTCAAGATTCCGGGAGTCGCCCTGCTGAGCGTTGGTATTCTCGGACCAAAACCGTTTTTCTTTCATTTTAATCACCTCATCCCTTAATCTTATGCACTTAAAACATCTTATGTTCATAGAATATGACAGGTGACTTTTGATGGAAAGTTTTAAAAGGAGGATTTTGATGCTAAGCCACAACTTTATCCGCGAATTTATCCTCTCACAACTACTTGACCTGGCAGAACTACCGGTCCTTTTAAGTACGGAGGGTTTAGAAATCGCCCAGCAAATGGCTAATAAAATGGTGGATATTTTTCAAACCCAAAAAAAACTTTATGTTTTCGGCTTTGAACCCTACCACTATATCGCCCGGGATCTAGCTGACAATTTTAGCCATGGCTTGAATATGAACCGTCCGCCCCTTCCGGTCGTCCTCCTCGAACAAACTTCTGGTGATCCCCGGCCTATTCCGAGGCTGGCTAATCAAGGGGAAAAGGGGGACGGTCTTTTAATCATTACCGGTGAACAAAGCCAAGCAACCGAATCCTTAATTGAAGAAGCAAAAGCAAACTCCATCTTCACCTTTGCTTTTTGCAGTTATCCGCCCGTTAAAAAACACGCACCAGATCTCCTCTTCTACCTTCCGGTGGTGAACCGCCCGCGCGTAAAAGAATTATTTTTAATGTTAGGCCATATTATTTGTACTTTGGTCGAATCATCCTTGTTCGGCAACAGCTTTTAAACAGAAAAAAAGCCCTTTGCAGGGCTATAGATCTACCGCTTTCACCGCAACGGATCCTCCAGTTGTTACTCTTCTTTTTTAGCTTTCGACGCCGCGATTACATTTTCCGCTTGGCCTGCGGGAAGTTCTTCAAAATGATCGAATTCCATTTCGAATTCCCCACGCCCCTGTGTAATCGAACGAAGGTCAATCGCGTACTTAAACATCTCACTCATCGGAACTTGCGCTTTAATGACCTGGTAACCGTTTTCCGGATCCATGCCCATGATCCGGCCCCGCTTTTTATTCAGATCACCGATAATATCACCCATATATTCCTCGGGAACGGTAACCGTCACTTGCATAATTGGTTCTAATAAAATAGGTTTGGCATCCATAAACCCTTTCTTAAAAGCCATCGAAGCCGCAATCTTAAAGGCCATTTCCGAGGAGTCGACGCTGTGGTATGAACCATCATACAAGGTAGCACGGACATCAACAACCGGATAACCAGCGAGAACCCCTTCCTCCATGGTCTCCCGCAGTCCTTTTTCTACCGCCGGAATATACTGTCGTGGCACGGCACCACCGAAGATCTTATCCACAAACTCAAAACCGGCACCGGACGACAAGGGCGTAAGCTCCAACCAAACGTGACCAAACTGCCCCCGACCGCCGGATTGTTTTTTGTGTTTACCTTCAACTTTAACTGTTCCTTTAATCGTTTCTTTATAAGGGATTTTGGGGTCATTCAGTTCGACCTGAACCCCAAATTTTTTCTGCAATTTGCTGGTAGTAACTTCGAGATGCAAATCGCCAAGACCGGAGAGGAGCATTTCTTTAGTGATCGGGTCCTTCTCCACTTTAATGGTGGGGTCTTCGTCGAGCAGACGGGTTAGACCGCTACTAATTTTATCCTCATCACCCTTACTCTTCGCAACGACCGCCATTGTTAATTTCGGGTTTGGAAACTCGGCCCCCGAAAGGATCAACGGCGATCCCTTCGTACACAGAGTATCGTTGGTATTCGTCACCTGCAGTTTTGCCACGGCACCCAGATCCCCGGTCTCGAGCACCGGAACGGGAATCTGATTTTTTCCTTTAATTAAAAATAATTGACCGATACGCTCTTCTTGGCTCTGCGTAGCATTCCAGAGTGTCGAATCGGAATTAATTTTACCGGAATAAACACGGAATAAAGTCAGTTTTCCCACAAACGGGTCGGCCATTGTCTTAAAGACTAAGGCGGCCATCGGCCCATTAGCATCCGCTTTAATCTCCTGCTCCTCGTTGGTCTGGGGATTGGTGGCAAGATCCGGTTTTGTGTCAGCCGGGGAAGGAAGCGCTTCCACAACCTTCCTCATTAGATGCTCAATCCCGATATTCTTGACCGCCGAACCACACATAACTGGGATAATCTGCCGAGCCATCGTTCCTTTCCGGAACCCGCCTAAGACTTCCTCTTTCGTCAACGTTTCGCCTTCCAGGTATTTGGTGAGCAGATCATCATCGGTCTCCGCCGCGGCTTCCAGCAGCATGTGATAATACTCATCGACCTGCGCTTTTAAGTCTGCCGGGACCTCTGCTTCTTTGCCATCTATATAAGCTTTTCCGCTTAAAATATCCACAAAACCTTTGAAGTTTTCTGCAGCGCCAATCGGAATCTGAACCGGAATCAGCCTAGCGCCAAATTTATCGGTTAACGCCGTAAACACCTGTTGAAAATTGGCATTCTCTCGATCCATTTTATTGATAAACACAATTCGGGGTAGGTCCTTTTCTTCTAAATACTGCCATACTTTTTCTGTGCCGACTTCCACCCCGCTAGCCGCACAAACCACCACTAACCCGGCATCAGCAACCCGAACACCGGCTTTAACTTCACCCACAAAATCAAAAAAACCAGGGGTATCCAGCAAATTTATTTTATGGTTCTCGAATTCCACCGGAGCGAGAGAGGTGTTTATTGATATTTTTCTTTTTGCTTCCTCAGCATCATGGTCCATTACAGAAGTTCCGTCGTCTACTTGCCCAAAACGGTCAATCGCCTTTGAATCATAGAGCATCGCTTCCGCAAGCATTGTCTTTCCGCATCCACCATGACCGACTAGTACGATGTTTCTGATTTTGTCCACACTATAACTCTTCAAAACAAACCCTCCTCGATTTGCGCAAAAAATCCCATAACGTTAAGATTATTCTACTATCTTTAAGTATTTCCTCCCAAAGTTAATGTTTTTATACTCTGTTTTTACTATTTTTCTACTGCTAGTTTTCCCCCACGTCGGTTTCATCAGACTTTAGGAAGGATAATCCGGGGAGAACCCGGATAAAATATTAGTGGTAGATGACCGGCTGAACGAAGACTGAATTTTACCCAGTCAGAAGCGGCTGATTTCGGTCAAAGGAGGTCGAGCAAAGAGCGATTCGGGTATTGGTTAAGGTTTAACCTTACCTTGATCGGTCGGCGCGAAGGTCTTAACGATTTGATCTTATCATTCCCATAAGGTGGAGTTGTTAAGGCTGAGTGCAGAACCCTCTTCTTGCTTGGATGCGTAAAGTGGGTGACCACTTTAAATCAACTTAGTAGGAATAGGGTTCGAGCAAAGGTTAGCCTGGGTGCTGATGGCCGTGGAGGTATCCTACGGCAAGTCGGGATCTTTGTTAGCCGGCGCAAGGGTCGGTTCATCGCCCTTGATCCTGGAGGAATATCTTTCCTCCAGGTTTAATTTTGGTATCCCTCTAAGATTTGCCATTTATCTTGTGCTTCATTACAAATGATCCCTGCCCGGAGGTCCTGGATTTCCGCCGGTGGAAGCTGCTCAATCTTCACCGGAATTACCTGTTTCAAGGGACCCGGAATTTCTGGGCTCCCAGCATACACGCCAATTTCATTTCCATAAATCCCGACAAACTCATTTTCCCGGCACTGATGACAAAGACCCTCCGCTTCTTTTTGGAGTTCGGCGTGGTCAGTAGCAAAATTAGCGATCATCCATCCTTTTTGCGATAAATCCTCTAACACCGGGGCCCATTTTGGGGATGGGTAACTTTCCGTAGATACCTCTTTATGTTGACACTCGGAATGAAAGGTAGTAAATATAATGGAATAACCTTCATTTCCCCGCTGGGAAATGCTGGGTAGGGCTGGAATTCCCAGCGTTAGCCATAGGCAGGTTCCCCCTAAAACCAAGGAAAAAAGCAAAACCGGAACCACCTTTTTCATTTTGGATCGCTCCTGTTTCCATTTTAGGTTAAATTACCCAAAAGCGATCCGGCTTATACCCCTTCTACTAATTCTCCTCGGCTAGCTCAAAATTGGCGTAAACATTTTGCACATCATCATGCTCTTCCAATGCATCAGCTAATTTAACTAGATTTTCGGCATCCTCCCCACTCACCTCGATCGTATTATTCGGGATGTAGGCCAGTTCTGCCCCTTCAATCTGAACTTTTCCGTCCAAATGATTCCGTACCGCTTCCAAATCAGCGGAACCGGTGATAATTTCGTAATAATCGGTTTCCACCCGGAGATCTTCTGCCCCGGCTTCAAGGGCTAACTCAAATAAAGCCTCCTCATTAAGCTTCACGTTTTCTTTCAGGAGCGTAATCACCCCTTTTAGCTCAAAAAGCCAGGCCACGCAACCTGTTTCACCCAAATTACCGTTATTCCGGGAAAAGATGTACCGCATTTCACTGGCGGTCCGGTTCCGGTTATCGGATAAAGTCTGGACTAAAAAGGCAACACCGGCCGACCCATAACCTTCATAGATAATCTCTTCGTACTGATCGGCATCGCTGGAGCCTAAGCCCCGCTTAATGGCACGGTTAATGTTATCATTTGGCATATTGACTTCTTTCGCGTTTTGGATCGCCAGCCGTAATTGGAAATTAGTGTCCGGGTCGCCCCCGCCCGCTTTGGTTGCAACGATTATTTCTCTGGTAATTTTCGTAAATGCTTTTGCCTTCTGTGCATCTGTCTTTTCTTTCTTTCGCTTAATATTCGCCCATTTGGAATGTCCGGCCATTGTTTTCACCTCAAATAATCTGAATTCTAAGTTCAATTATACCAAACTTTCCAGCA
>DOID01000040.1:5719-5951 GCA_003511465.1 Bacillota bacterium
AACGGAAATCTAATCTAGTCGCCCACGCTGGCTACCTCTAGACATCACGAAGTGATTTAAATCGGAGCCAAGTGAGTCGACAAGCCCCAAAGGCACTTTTATTGAGTTGTTCACACCGACTAATCTTTCTTGCTAAGTGAACAACATGGGCTATTTTCTAGGTAGTCGCCCACCCTGGCTTCCGCCAGGACACCTTAAAGGATGAAAATCAAAGCCAGGTGGGTCGACAAGC
>DOID01000158.1:0-7369 GCA_003511465.1 Bacillota bacterium
TTCACATAATCCATGATGGTTTGGTTCTCTTTCATCTCAACGGCATACTCATAAGAGAAGGCATACTTTTGGTTTTGGCGAATCAATCCTAAATAGGCGTTATTGACAATCACCACAATCAGCGGGATTTTGTACTTCGACGCCACTGCCAATTCCTCCACGTGGAAAGTAAAACCGAAATCACCCATAACGGCGACCGCTTTTTTCTCCGGATTGGCAATCATTGCCCCAAAGGCCGCCGGAATGTCAAACCCAAGGGTACCAGCGCCGCCGGAAGGCATATAGGTGCGGGGACTGTTAATTTTCTGGAGCTGTCCCGACCAGATTTGGTTGAGGCCACAACCGGTGGTAAACATCACCTGATCGCCAAAGACCTTATTCATCTCCCGGTAAACCCTCTGCGGTTTAATCGGTTGGCAATCATAATCCGTTTTTCTTTCCAGTTCGGCGCGGAGGGCCGGTAAGGCTGCCACCCGTGGGGCGTTACTTTTAAAGCCGTCGGCTTTAGCCGCCTTTAGTAAGGCTTCGATTGCTAACTTAGCATCGGCCACAATCCCCAGATCCGGTTGGAATATTTTCCCGATTTCACTCGGGTCAATATTAATGTGGATAAATTTCCGGTCACCCTTGTACACATTAACATTCCCAGTATGCCGGTCAGTAAAACGACAACCGATCCCCAGCACAACGTCGGACTCCATCATAATTTTATTGCCAACCGGTTGCCCGACCTGAATCCCGGTATGCCCGGCATTGAGGGGATGGTCTTCAGGAATGCCTCCTTTCGCCATGTATGTGGTAATAACTGGG
Source organism: Bacillota bacterium (assembly GCA_003511465.1). Taxonomy (GTDB): domain Bacteria; phylum Bacillota; class UBA4882; order UBA10575; family UBA10575; genus Capillibacterium. The sequence continues at coordinate 811 of DOID01000158.1, forward strand.
ATATTTAACGCCTCAGCCAACTCGACGAATTCTCGGCATGCTTCTGCTAAAACCACACCGCCGCCCATTAAAAGCACGGGACTGTTCGCAGTTTTTAAGATGGCGATGGCTTGTTCAATTTCCGCCGCTGCCGGAGCTTTCTGCTCAATCTTTAGCGGTTGATACTGAGCGGGGTCAAAGTCGATTTCGACCGACTGAATATCCAGCGGTAAGTCAATCAATACCGGACCGGGTTTTCCTTCCCGGGCAATACGAAACGCTTCCGCAAAAGTTTCGACAATTTTGGTTTCATCCGTTATACAGTAAGTCTTTTTCGCCACCGGTTCGCAAATTTTAGCTATGTCAACACATTGAAAGGCATCCAAACCAAGTTGAGCGCGGACAGCCTGACCGGTGATGGCAATCAACGGGATTGAATCGATCATGCTAGTGTACATCCCAGTAACAAAATTGGTGGCGCCTGGTCCAGAGGTGCAAATTGCTACCGCCATTTTACCACTGGCCCGATAATAGGCACTAGCTGCATGTACGGCGCATTCTTCATGACGCATGGTATAATGACGAATATTTTTGCTTTCTCCCAGAAACTTATATAAACCATTAATTCCCGCCCCGGGAATACCGAAAGCATCTGTGATTCCTTCTTTTTCTAAGATTGCGACCATTGCTTTTGATGCGTTCAAAAATACCAACTCCTTAAATTTCAATAATTAAAACTGTATTTTAGTTAAAGGGTTTTTTGAGTAATACTCTTTGTTATTTAAAACCCTTCTTCATTTAATTACATTATAGCTGCAACTATTTCAAAATGCAATATAAGATTTACATTTTGGCCATGTTTGGGCAATATTACTACAATCTACCTTGTGTTATCCATATAATGGGCCTTAGTTTTTAAAAGCGTACCTTATAATTCCCTTCTTATCAAACGACTTTCTAAATGTTAGGTTAAACATCCTCTTATAAATGAGCGATTAAAGGCATGGAAAAATAAAACATTATTTCATTTTTGTACGATCAATATAAAAGCTCACCAGTGGTGAGCCTTTTCTCACGAACATACTCTTAGCGCCGATTATTCATAGCTTTAAACCGTAGAGGTATCCGGTGCCGTCAATGGAACCGGTGCTGCTACCGTTTGTTCCAGGAAGAACTTGCGGAAATGATAACCGTAAATTGAATAGGTGACCGCAAGCGGAAAGACCCGGGGTTTCTTGAGGAGCGACCAACCGACCAACCGCCAAAAGTACCAGCGGTTTTGATCCCAAATCCCCAACCAAAAGAGGGCTTTGGCGAAGGCGGTCAAATGGTATAAACGGAGGTGGAGCTTTCGTCTGCGCGGCGGATTATACTCCTTCAAAAAGGCAATCACCCGCCGACAAAAATACTTGGGTGTATACAGGGTGGCGGTCACCCGCTTATAACCGGCTAACAGCTTTTCCCAAGACATCATCGGCTGATAATTGATCTGCTGGTTGGTGTTGTTACCCACACTTTCCGTGAGGATCCGCCCTTCTTTTTCCATTCGCTGATACAGTTTGGTCCCCTTCAAGACATTCAAGAGCCCGACCATGGCCGTGACAATCCCGCTTTGCTGGATAAATTCGATCTGCCGCTCAAAAATGGTCGGTGGGTCCTGATCAAACCCCAAAATGAAACCGCCCTGCACCTGAAGACCGTGCCGTTGAATCTTCTTCACTGCGGCTAGCAAGTCCCGGTTTTTATTTTGGAGTTTATTGCATTCGGTGAGACTACCCTCATGGGGAGTCTCAATCCCGATAAATACCGACTCAAACCCCACTTTAACCATGGCCTCCAGTAACTTATCATCATCGGCCATATTTATGGAAGCTTGTGTATTAAAGGTGAAGGGGAAACCTCGTGCCGTAAGCCATTGGTCCATCGCCGGGAGGAGTTCCTGCTTGAGCATTTCTTTATTACCAATAAAATTATCATCCACCATAAAGACACCGCCGCGCCAGCCGTGAGCGTACAAGTCTTCAAATTCTGCCAACACCTGTTCTATACTTTTGGTACGGGGCTTATGACCGTAAAGCAAGGTAATATCGCAAAAATCACAGTCAAAGGGGCAACCCCGGGAATACTGTAGGCTCATGGCATTATACTTCTTCATGTCCAACAGATCCCACCGAGGCTGCGGTGTCGTGCTGAGATCAGCCCATTCATCCGGGTCGGCAGTATACAAATGTCGGGGATTGCCCGCGGCCAGGTCGGCCAGGAACCGTGGTAAAGTGAGCTCCGCTTCCCCTAAAACCAAGTGGTCCACCTCGGGATAGTCCTCGGCGCTTACCGTAAAGAGCGGACCTCCGGCTACTATTCTTCGCTCTAACCTTTGACATCTGGTAATTAAGTCCCGTACCCCTTCTTTCTGCACAGCCATGGCGCTAATGAAAACATAATCCGCCCATGCCAAGTCGGCATCCTTAAGCGTAGTTACGTTCTGATCCACCAGTTTCAGCTCCCAGTCCCGGGGCAATAATCCGGCGACCGTCAGCAAGCCCAAAGGGGGATGGGCTGCCTTTTTGTTGATAAATTTGAGGGCATGGGTAAAACTCCAAAAAGTCTCGGGGAATCGGGGATAAACCAACAGAATTTTCACTTGCTTCTCCCTCCACTTTAAATATAAATCAAAGTCTCCTCTTTGCAGTATGGGTAAAAGCCAGTTAGTTTATCCCCGCCCTTTACTAACCCCCAAAGCTTACGGCGTCTTTTTGAACATAAAAAAGCCCTGAAACAGTACGTCTCAGGGCATAGGTTCTGAACTGCATTTGGCTTTAAATTCTGGCCAGGATAATAAAGTTCAAGATGAAGAGCAAGGTAGAAACGACCAGAATCGGATGGACTTCCTTGAACTCACGTTTACAGATCTTAACCACGCAGTAGAAGATAAAGCCGGTGGCGATTCCGTAGGAAATGCTATAGCATAAAGCCATAAAGATCCCGGCGAAGAAGGCAGGAATTGCTTCCTCCAGCTCATCCCATTTGATTTCTTTAAAGGAAGCCAGCATCATAATCCCAACCACAATCAGGGCTGGAGCCGTCGCCTGTGCCGGAACAATTCCCGCTACCGGAGCCAGGAATATGGAAGCGATGAAAAGCAGCGCCGTTACCACACTAGTTAGTCCAGTCCGACCGCCGGCACCGATTCCAGCGGCGCTCTCCACGTAAGTGGTGGTGTTCGAAGTCCCAAATATGGCGCCAATCGAGGTAGCAATCGCATCGGCAAACAAAGCCCGGTCCATCTTGGATTTAAAACCAGAACCGGAGTGCATCATTTTCTCATCTTCCGCGCTAAAGATCCCGCTGCGGCGTCCGGTACCGATAAAAGTACCAATGGTATCAAACGTATCAGACAAACTAAAGGCAAAGATGGTCATTAAGACTAGGGGGATTTTGGACGCATCAGCAAACAAGGACAGCATTCCTTCTGGACCAAAGGCCGCACCGAAAGTGGTCCCCAATTCCGCAAAGGCCTGACCAACTCCGGTGGTCGCCCCGATACTGGACACGTCAACCACACCCATGGGGATCCCAATCAAGGTAGTACCGAAAATCCCTAGCAAAATCGCGCCCTTTACTTTAAGCACTAACAGCACAATGGTTAAAACAAGGCCGATCACCGCTAGTAAAACCCCGGGGGTAGTAAATTCTACCAAGGCCGGAACGGCGCTGGCGCTGGCAATCACAGTGCCACTGTCCAAAAGCGCATAGGTCCCGGGATCGGAAGTAAAGTTAATAAGACCGGCGTTTTTCACCCCGATGTAAGCAATAAAGATCCCAATCCCACCACCAATCGCATTCTGCAAACTAAGGGGGATCGATTTGATGATTTCTTTCCGGATGCGGGTAACCGTAATAATAATATTAATGATCCCGCATAAAAAAACCATGGCAAGGGCTTGTTGCCAACTGAAGCCTAAGGCAAAGACGACGGTATAGGTGAAAAAGGCGTTCAAACCCATCCCTGGCGCTTGTGCATAAGGCACATTGGCGAAAAGGCCCATCACTAGAGTACCAATGACGGATGCAATAATCGTGGCTAGAAAAACAGCGCCCCAAGGAATTCCGGTCTGACTTAGCATTGCAGGATTGACAAAAATAATATACGACATGGCAAAGAAGGTTGTAAACCCAGCAACGATCTCGGTTGACACTTTAGTTCCGTTTTCTTTAAGCTGAAAAAACTTGTCCATGCAAAGAATCCCTCCCATATTTACTTGGCTATTTTAAGAGCAACCCGCTCTAGACCGCAAAAATTAGGTTGGACTTTTCTTTTAATTAACCCGCGCCGTTAGTATCACCAAAGGTTACTCATTAAATTAAAAAAGGCAATTGGTTCGTGCCAATCGCCGTAAATGATCCAAGCAGGAATACACCAACCTTTCACATTGACCTAAAACCCATCTGTTTCAACGTAAAAGGTAGTGATGTATCCCCAATAGTCGAACAATTTACGGTTGCTCGGTAGATACTCTAGGCCCGTATCGCCTACATTATATTGGGAATCGGTATTTAGATTGTTTCGGATCGGACAGTTAAAATCAATTACAACCGTAGTATATAAAAGCGTCACCCAATAGTCAAGATTCGCCGGCAATTTTTATCTGTTCGTTACAGAACGGCTGTATTGACTTTACCGTTTATGATTCATAGCCCGGGCTTGTTCAAACTCGGCGATAATCTCCGGTCCCGGTTTCTCGGTGAACAAAGAAACCAAGACAATGGCCAGACAAGAAAGGAGAAAAGCCGGTAACAACTCATAAATCCCAAACACACCGCCAAAGGGTTTAATCACCAGTTTCCAGATGAAAACCATACTCCCCCCAGTGACCATCCCGGCAATGGCCCCGGCGCGGGTTACCCGTTTCCAAAACAGGGAAAAGAGCATAATGGGACCGAAAGTAGCCCCAAAGCCCGCCCAGGCAAAGGAGACAATCGTAAAAATAACACTGTTTTCATCTAACGCAATAACCATGGCGAAAGCAGCAATCACCAGGAGCATGATCCGCGTCACCTTCAGTACCGTCCGGTCGGAAGCATCTTTTTTCATGATCCCCTGGTACAAATTTTTCGAAACCGCCGAGGCGGCAATCAATAAATAGGAGTCGGACGAACTAATCGTCGCCGCTAGAATACCCGCCATCACGAAACCGGCCATTAATGGAATGAACAGATTCGTTGAGAGCAGGATAAAGATACTCTCCGCTCCGCTTTGGGTTAAGAAAGCAGTTGGATAAACCACCCGGCCGATGATACCGATCCCGACCGCGGCTGTCAAAGAAATAGCACACCAAACAGTCGCAATCCGCCGGGATAAAGTAAGTTCTTGGGTTTTTTTGATCGCCATAAATTTCAATAAGACCTGTGGCATCCCAAAATAGCCTAGCCCCCAGGAAAGGGTGGAAATAACCGTTAAGAGGCCATAGTGACCGGCGGGTCCGAAGAGCGGTTGGCTGCTTTCCCCCAGTTGTTGAACGCCGCCCTCCATGATCGGTTGGGCAATCCCGAAGAACTCCAGAAAACCCGGGATTTGTCGGGCATTGGCGATGACCGTCGCTAAACCGCCGGCCGCGGCGGTTCCGGCCCCTAAAACAACGACCAGCGCAATAAACATCACGATCCCCTGCATAAAATCGGAAGCGCTTTCCGCCAAAAAGCCGCCGACAAACGTGTAGGAAATGACGAACAAAGCGCCCAAAACCATCATCAAATGATAGTTCGCGCCAAATAAAGTCGCAAACAGTTTACCGACTGTCACAAAACAACTGGAAGCATAAACCGTGAAGAAGACCAGAATAAACAAGGATGATATAGTCAAGAGGACCTTTTTCTCTTCTTTAAAGCGATTACTGAAAAAATCCGGAATTGTGATCGCATCTCCAGCAATATAAGAATAACCACGCAGTCTTTTCGCCACGAATAACCAATTCAAGTAGGTTCCGACTAAAAGACCGATCGCCGTCCAGATCGCATCACTCAAGCCGTAGAAATAGGCTACTCCAGGCAGTCCCATCAAGAGCCAACCGCTCATATCAGAAGCTTCCGCCGCCATCGCAGTAACCCACGGACCCAAGCCTCGACCACCAATCAAAAAGTTATCACTACTGGCGCTAGCCCTTTTGGCGTAATAGAGCCCAATCCCGACTACCACCGCCATGTATATGATCATGGCCGTTAAAATCTGTAGTTTATTTCCACCCATCTTTTTTCCTCCTTATTAACGCTATGTAACATCTCCTTTTTTTAGCTAACGTCCAGTGCCAAAAGATCGTTACATATTTATTCAATTCTCCCCCGTCAAAATATAGTCTTGTACGGCGGCATTAATAAATAATCTCATATTTATTCTCTTCTTTCCGATATAATCCTTTATTTTAAGGAAAAGAGATTCCGGTTTGTATTTGTGGCCATAAATATCAAAAATTGCCCCCTCAACTTAACATCAATTATATGTTAGAATAGATGTTAGCTGCACGTTTCTATTTTTACTGTAGACGGATGGACAATCATCCTATCTCAATTTAAAGGTTGTGATCTT
>DOID01000158.1:7534-15996 GCA_003511465.1 Bacillota bacterium
CGTTTTCCCCGCTTTGATTAGTTGGGCCGACTACTTGAAAAAAGAGCCGGCCTATCAATTTGTGGTTGACGGGGAAGTTTGGTTCACCGTCTCCGATCAAGCAGCATTAGAAGAGATCTTAACCGACTATCAAAATCAATACCTAGATAACGTCGATACGAACGCAGAGGTCAAAAAGGTCACCTTCGCCCAGCAGGTTGAGATAATCCCCGTTGAAGTCCGGTCTGATCAGGTTGATCCCATCGAATACGCCATCGAAAGAATCTGCGCCATTGAAGAAGAAGCGGTTGAAATTATCATTAAAAGTGGCGATAACTTATGGAACCTAGCCAAAACCTATGATCTTACCGTCGCCGATTTAGAGATCTTAAACCCTGAACTTGATCCACATAAAATCTACCCCGGAGATCGACTGGTCGTCAGTCCGTTCAATCCCGTCTTGGATGTTATCATCGAACTAGAAAATGCCGTCGTTGAATCAATCCCCTTCAAGACACAGCAACAAAAAAATAACAGTATGTATATCAGCGAAAAGCGGATCCTCAGAGCCGGAATCGAAGGCGAGAAGGAAGTTGTTTACCACATTACGCTGCGCAACGGTTATCAAGATACCTTAGAAGCCATTAAAGAAACAACCTTGAAGGAACCAACCAACGCTTTAGTGCAGGTTGGCACCAAGACCACCGTCTCCCGCGGCGGTAGAATAAACTACGGTGTCGTCCACGGCAAAAGAATCTCCAGCAGTTATGGGTGGCGCGTCCATCCCATCACCGGACAAAGGCGTTTCCATGACGGACTGGATATTGCCGCCCCGCAAGGAAACAGCGTCTATGCCTATACCGACGGCCGAGTCATCGAGGCTGGTTGGAATGGCGGCTATGGTAACTGTATCCTGATTGACCATGGTAATGGCCTGCGCACCCGGTACGCCCATCTCTCCCGGATTAACGTCCGGGTCGGGCAACGTGTTTCCACCGCCCAGCGCATCGGCGCCGTCGGCTCCACCGGGAATAGTACCGGCCCCCACCTCCATTTCGAAGTAATTAGAAACGGGAAAACCCAAAATCCCTTGAACTATATTTAAGTAGTCGCTCACGCTGGCTACCTCCCGCACACGTGAAGTGATGAAAATTGAAGCCAGGTGAGTCGACAAGCCCCCGAAGGCCACCGCAGTTGGTCGTTCGGAGCGGCGTCACTTAAGCTTAAATGCTGAAAATTAAGCCGTGAGAATCGACAGACTAGTATTTTCTTGGTAGTCGCTCACTTGGTTACCTCTAGACATCACGAAGTGTTTAAAATGAAGCCAAGTGAGTCACATATGAAGTGATGAAAATTCAAAGGCAGGGACGAAACTTGCAAGCACCGTTATTTTTCTCCCGGACACGTACGAAGATTCGCTTTACCGAGGATTTCCGCCTCGGCTTCCGGCATGGTTTACCGATTGCCCTTGGCTACATCCCGGTCTCCTTTGCCTTTGGACTCCTCGCGGTTAAAGGCGGTTTACCCGCCTGGGTTGCCACGCTGATTTCATTAACGAATTTAACATCAGCCGGACAATTTGCCGGGACTAACTTGATTCTGGCTGGAGCTTCCCTGCTGGAGATCACCTTTACCACCTTAATTATTAATCTCCGCTATTTATTAATGTCCCTTTCCCTAGCCCAAAAGTTGGCGCCAGACCTCACGTTGGTCCAACGTACGATGCTAGCCTTCGGAATTACCGATGAAACTTTCACCGTCGCCGCCCTCGAAAAAACAGAGATTACCTTCAGTTATATGCTGGGATTAATTGTCGGCCCCTATGTGGGGTGGGGCACCGGGACGCTGCTCGGGGGGATTGTTTGTACCTTACTCCCCCCGACGCTCCAAAATGCATTAGGCATCACCCTATACGCCATGTTTATCGCCTTAGTACTACCCCCGACCAAAAAATCCCGTTCGATCTTATTGGTTGTCGCGGTCGCCGCCCTTGTCAGTTCAATCCTCACTTGGCTTCCGGTTTTTCGTTTTCTCTCCGCCGGTTGGCGAATCACCATCGTCACCATAATCGCCTGTTTGTTTGGTGCCAAGTTTTTCCCAAACGGCTCACACCAACAATAATATTTTCTACGAGAGGAGATTTCAAGCATGGGCCGAATTCTGCTAGCCGTCTTCCTCATGGCGCTCGTCTCTTACCTGCCCCGGGTTCTACCTATGATATTTCTGCGAAAAAGAATTCAATCGCCCTTTTTCCAATCTTTTTTGTCCTATGTCCCCTACGCCGTCCTAGGCGCAATGACTTTTCCGGCAATTCTTTATGCCACCGGGGATACGGCTTCGGCCTTAGTCGGTCTTAGCGTCGCTCTCCTCCTAGCCTTCTACGAAAAAGGGTTAATGACGGTGGCCATCTGCGCCGTACTGGCGGTCTATGTTTTTCAGTTCTTTGCCCTTTAACCCCATTTTTCCTTACTCACATGTACGGCCTGTTCTGCTTTGATCGATTGCTGCAACTCGACAGCAACCTGCCCGCCCTTGCGGAAGAGGCTGACACAAGCCGGGTCCAACTCTTCGGCAAGGCCAATGGCAGACACTGCTTTAACTTCCTCGAGCAAACTAAGTAATTCCGCCAGGCACTGGTTTGTTTTACGCGACCGGTCGATTAAGGCGCTTTTTTCGGCGGCAACTTCGGTGAATTTTTCCGCCGGCGCACCGCATTTGGGGCAGACCGCGGGGGGATTATCCCCATCATGAATATACCCGCAGACACTACATTTCCATTTTTTCATCTCTTCATTCCTCCTTATTTACTCTCCTTTTGAGTGGGAAATCGGTCCTGTCCGGTTAAACTACGGTAGATTAAATTCCCCGGACAAGTGCTAAAGTGAGCCTGACCGCACCGCATACAAATGCGGTCAAGTTGTTCGGTATTAACTAAGGCCGCAGTGAGAAAATCATTCAGTCCTGCTTCTAGGGCGGTCTGCGCCTCCGGATCAAGCCGGTCGACGATGACCTGTAAGCGCCGGAGTGATTCCGTATGGGCAGTTTCTAAAAGATCGATTCCGACGGGGGTTAGCTTTAAAATAATTTGCCGTCGGTCGGTCGGGGGGTACACCCTTTCCACCAAGCCTTTTTTTTCCAAACGGTCAATTAATTTCGTTACCGCTGCATTACTAATCTGTAATCCATCGGCCACCTCTTTTGATAAAGGCGTTTGATGAAAATAGATAAAGCGTAAACAGTTTTCTTGAACTTGGGTTAAACACTCCCCGTCCTGATTCAATGGTTCATAGACCACCTTCTGCAGAGCTTGGTTAAATAATTTTAAAGTTAAATCCAGTAATTCTAAATCCATCTCGAGCAACACGACCTTTTTGTTAATGTGGTTTAATATTATCATATCTAACTAATCCCGTCAATGCCTTTTTTTCTTCCCAAAAAATAAGGGCGGACCATTTAAAAAAGGAGGCCAAGCCTCCTTTTTTAAAACAATCTCCTTCTCCTGACGGGTCGTCTCCTTTGCCTTCGGTGCGGGCACTCTTCCCATTTTACTCGCGAGGGGCCGTAAACAAAAGAGCCGGGATAATACGGTTCAGGCATGGGAGCCCCCGGCATACTGGGATAACGGTCTTTTTCCCTCGGCGGGCAGGGACTGGGACTATAGGGCCGTTCTTCCCATGGCGGACATGGACTAGGTGTGGGAACCGGCGGACACGGCAACGGTGGTATAATAGGAATATTAGGCTCTTCGATCGGTCCAACCACGCTGTTAGGAACCGGTATACAGAGTAATTCCCCCGCCTGGATCTGATTAGGGTCAGTAATCTGTGGATTAAGCCTTAAAATCTCTTCAACGGTAACCCCTAAACGGCGGGCAAGACAAAACAGGGTGTCACCAGGGGCCACCATATAAGTTAGTCCGGTCGGACAAACCAGTTCAGGGGAGACCATCGGCAAACAAATTACTTGTCCGGGAAAGATCAAGTCGGGGTTGATGATTTGCGGGTTAACCGCTAGTAAAGCCGCTAAGGAAACCCCTAGGCGTTGGGCAATCTTAAATAGGGTGTCCCCTTGAACGACGATATAAGTTGCGCCCGGACATTGGGGAACCGGCGGTTGATGATCAAACATGCTTTTCCCTCCTCAACGCGAAAACTTTAAAAGACAGCTTCCAATTTAGCATATTCCTAAGCAAGACTATCTGTCCCCAGGCGGAAGGTACAAGTAACGGCTCCCGCCAATATGTTATAATCGACTGAGGAAATCCATTGTGAGGAGGTCCCCCATGAATACGCCCCCACCGTTGTCAATTGGGATTCTCCCCGCCTGGCAAGGAAGGACCATTGAATCCCTTCTCCGGCAGGAGTTTCGTTTTTCCCGCCGTCAACTTATTGCCCTGAAAAAAAATAATGGGATTTTACTGAATGGGAATCCCGTCTTCGCTAAAACCATTCTCCAAGGCGGAGAGCACCTTTTACTTAAGTTTCCACCCCCTCCGCCTCAGAACATTTCTGCAGAAAATATCGCCTTAGCGATCGTATATGAAGATGCCGATCTGGTAGTTGTGAACAAACCCGCTGGGATGTTAGTCCACCCTGTGCGCTATCACTTAACCGGTACCCTAGCTAATGCTTTAACCTACCACTGGCAGACCAGGGGAGAAGGGGCCACCTTCCATCCTGTTCATCGTTTAGACCAACCCACCTCCGGTCTATTGCTCATCGCTAAGAGTTCTTGGTCGCACCAACAACTCTCTGTCCAGTTGAAAAACGGAGAAATCAACCGCTTCTATCTTGCGATTACGGAAGGAATTCCGCCTCAAACCGGCGGGGTAATTTCTGCACCGCTAAAAAAGGGGGCGGAAGGAATTAAACGGGTGATCGCTCCGGATGGCCAATCCGCCATCACCCATTATCGCCTGCTTAACCACACCACCCAAACTGCCTTCCTCCTGGTCCGCTTAATAACCGGACGTACCCATCAAATCCGAGTTCATCTCGCCCATTTAGGAACACCCTTGTGGGGTGATCCCTTGTACGGTCAGCTGGATGAACAATTTCCCCGTCCAGCCTTACACGCGTTCAGCCTTAATTTTCAACATCCGCGCCACCATCGGCGTTTAAAATTTCGCGCCGCGCTTCCTCCGGATTTGATCCACTTAATTTCCCAGCTTAAATTAGTTGAGCAAAAGTCGTAAAGTTACCGTTTCTTTACAAAATAGGTTAAACTACTTTTCGACAAGGATTTTTTAGGGCAAAAGAAGAAATACTGAATTCGGGATCTTACCCCTGAATTTTATGGTAGATGAGGAAAGGAGTTTGTCCATGATTACAACTGTTGCCAACACAATTCGAGGTCTAGCAGCGGATATGGTGGAAAAGGCCAACTCCGGCCATCCGGGCATGCCGCTGGGAACTGCCGATATTGCTGCCGTGCTGTATTCGGAAGTCCTAAAGCACGACCCAAAAGCCCCAGAATGGCCGGATCGAGATCGTTTCGTCCTCTCCGCCGGACATGGTTCCACCTTACTTTATAGTGTACTCCACTTGACCGGTTACGACCTACCGATGGAAGAACTTAAGCGTTTTCGCCAACTCAACTCCAAAACCCCTGGTCATCCTGAGTTTTGGGAAGTTCCTGGCATTGAAACCACCACGGGTCCCCTGGGTCAAGGTATTGCCAACGCTGTTGGCATGGCACTCGCGGAAAGAATGCTCGCCGCCAAGTTTAATCGGCCGGAACACGAGATCGTCGACCATTATACTTACGCCATCGCAGGTGATGGGTGTCTAATGGAAGGAGTTTCTTCCGAAGCTTGCTCTTTGGCCGGTGACTTGAAACTCGGAAAACTTATCGTCTTTTATGATGATAATGAGATCTCTATTGAGGGTTCAACTGATCTGGCCTTTAGAGAAAACGTAGCCAAAAGGTACGACGCCTACGGATGGCAGGTCTTATCTATTGACGGCCATGATCAGGAACAAATTCTTAAAGCACTAGAAGAGGCGAAAGCCGATACCATCCGGCCTACGCTGATCATCGCCGAGACTGAGATCGGACATGGCTGTCCTCTGGCCGGTGACGCAAAAGTTCACGGTGCCCCGCTGGGAAAAGAAAACCTAACCGCTTTAAAGAAAACCTTTTGTTTACCCGATGAAGACTTCCACGTTTCTGAGGAAGTTTATACCTTCTTTAAGGAAAAACAAATCCAGTGGTCGAAGCTGCGCCAAAACTGGGAAGACCGTTTCGAGGCTTGGTCTACCGCTTATCCTGAGTTAAGAGCAGACTGGGACCGGATCATGGGGCGGGAATTACCAGCCGATCTGGAAGCAGCCCTACCCCAGTATGAAGTGGGTACTGCCTTTGCCACCCGTGATACCGGCGGTAAAGTCTTAGCTGCCTTATCCTCTAAGCTTCCCGAATTAGTCGGTGGTTCCGCTGATCTTTCTCCCTCGACCAAAACTTATGTGGCTGGTGCTGGTGATGTCGGCAATGGTGAATTCGCCGGGAAAAACCTCCACTTTGGAGTGAGAGAACACGGGATGGGTTCCATTTTAAACGGAATGTCAGTCCACGGAGGCTTCCGTGTCTATGGTTCCACCTTCTTCGTTTTCTCCGATTATATGCGTCCCACCATCCGGCTGGCAGCCTTGATGAAACAACCGGTCATTTATGTTTTTACCCATGATTCTTTCTATGTGGGAGAAGACGGACCGACCCACCAGCCGGTAGAACACGCCGAAGCCTTACGGGTTATTCCCGGACTCCATACCGTTCGTCCGGCCGACGCTAACGAGACGGCCTGGGCGTGGCTAGCCGCCCTGCGCCGGACCGACGGGCCCACCGCCCTACTTTTAACCCGCCAAAAAGTACCTACCCTACCCGGAACCAATCTTGAAGGTTTCATGCGAGGTGGCTATGTCCTTAGTGAACCGGAAGGCGGATCTGACTTAGTCATCATTGCGACTGGGAGCGAGGTCTCCTTGGCGCTGGCTGCTGCCGAAAAACTAGCTACGTTTGGGAAAAAAGCCCGTGTTGTCTCCATGCCTTGCCGGGAAGCCTTTTTAGCGCAAGATCCGTCCTACATCAGTAGTGTGTTAGGACCCGACCTTCCACGGGTAGCCATCGAAGCCGGTGTCAGTAGCGGTTGGTATCGGCTGACCGGTCCCTTGGGCTTAGTAATCGCCCTCGATCAATTCGGGGTCAGCGCCCCTGATCGTGACTTGCAAAAACTATTTGGGTTTACTCCTGATGCCGTCGTGGATCGAATCAAATCCTTCTTCAAGTGGTAACTTGGTATTAATAAAAGAACCTGGGTTCTTCCCAGGTTCTTCTTTTCTGTTTGGGACTAGTATTATATGGAGGTGCAGTAGTTTATGCCGCAAAAATCGCGTCTTTTCGACCTATTTTTCACCTTTTTTAAAATAGGTGCCTTTACCTTCGGCGGCGGTTATGCCATGTTACCCCTTATTCAACGGGAAGTAATTGAAACCCACCACTGGTTAAGCTCGGATGAATTTATCGAATTAATCGCCATCGCCGAGATCACACCAGGACCGGTGGCCATTAATACCGCTACTTTTGTCGGCTATCGGACCGCTGGCGTGCTCGGTGCCTTCATGGCCACCCTGGGTGTGGTTCTCCCTTCCTTCTCGATCATCTTATTAATCGCCCTTTTTTTTCCGCGTATTGCTTCCCACCCTGTCACGCAACGGATGTTCTATGGAATTCGACCCGCGGTGGTCGCTTTAATCGGTTCTGCGATTTATAAACTAGGCAAAAATGTTTTGGTCAATGGTTTTAGCTATTTTGTTGCCCTGGTTGTCTTCCTTGATCAGCTCCTCATGGGGATCCCCCCGATTCCCATGATTCTCTTCGCCGCCGCTGCCGGTGTCCTCGATCACTATGTAAACAGCGACCACAACGCCATTAACCGTTTTTTGCGTTAACCTTTGATTTAAAGCTTAAATAGACTTGGGAGGCGATGTACTAATGTCGATTATCGGCAAACTATTTTTCACTTTTTTTAAAATAGGCGCTTTTACCTTTGGCGGTGGTTATGCCATGATTCCTTTAATCCAGGACGAGGTGATCAATAATCATCAGTGGTTAACCTTGAATGAATTTTTAGAAGTGATCGCCATCGCCGAAATGACACCGGGCCCGGTGGCGATCAATACCGCCACTTTTGTCGGTTACCGAACCGCCGGAGTGTTAGGATCTACCTTTGCCACCTTAGGGGTGGTGCTCCCTTCTTTCGTAATTATTCTCCTGATTGCCAGCCTCTTCAAGAATTTGTCCAAATCACCCTGGACAAAAGCAGTTTTTACCGGAGTCAAACCGGCGGTCATTGGGTTAATTGGCATTGCCCTGTGGAGTCTAGGGAAGGTTACCTTAATCGATTACAAAACGGTCCTCATCTTTTTAGGCGCACTTATTTTCCTGATTAAAGCTCATTTACACCCCATTGCGGTCATTATCTTATC
>DOID01000158.1:16253-17492 GCA_003511465.1 Bacillota bacterium
GGTAAAAGTTCCACATCATCAGCGGGTAGATTACTGCCCCCGCTTACTCGGCAACGGCGGGTTATGTGGACAAACCCCACATCTTATAAAAAAGGAGGAAAATGAAAAAAAGGATGTTGTTTGTGTACTATTAGTATAACAGGAAACCGTTAACTTCAGTTTGCCCACAAGCAACGAATGGGTAAAAAAAAACCCGATTGGGTTTTTCTAGCCTTTAATATCACTAATAATGGCTTGAACTGCTTGTTCCAGATTGGAAAAATTCAACACTTTATAAAAGTCCTCCAACTCCGAATCGGAAAACTGCTCTTTTAGTTTAACAATCGCATCTGCTGCTGACAGGGAGGAGCCTTGAGCCTCAACAATTTCTCCGATGGCAGAACTTATTTTGTGGTTCATAAGTACGATGTCTCCTTTCCTATAATGTGACTCAGCATCGGTTATTTTGCCAATGGTTAGAACTACTACTAATTGTTCCCTTATATTTTATTCTACACATCGGCAATAACCCCTCCTTTTATTTAAATTTTTCCTTGATCTGATTTTATACTCAAGCTATTTCGTTTGACTTTCTTAATTCGCCGATTTTTTTACAGAATAGGATATTACCTTTAATGCCAATAATACGCATAAACAGGTATGGGGGTAAATTATATGACAATCAATAAATCGATGGTAGCATGCCTAATAGGCGCATTATCGACTATACCATATGAAATACTGACAAGAATGCTTAAATTATTAGGGTATGCCAAGTATAGTGTTTATGAATTAAGTAGTTTAATGATTACGATAAATCGGCCTGACGCAATTCTTGGATCTTTTTTATCTATGATCCTCGGCGCAAGTATAGCTATAATTTTATATCGTACAATTATTGGCTGGTTAGGTTGGGATAATTTAATATTTAAAAGCGTCTTTATTGGCCTTCAAAGTTGGCTCCTGTTGGAAGGTCTTTTTATGTGGCTGATTGAAGGGCGCAATTTTATTCCGCTTCGACCGATAAGTGATTATTACTCTCAGTTTTTTTCCGTTTTTGTTTTTGGAATCACCATGGGATTACTCTTCCGAAAGTATCTAAAAAACGCCTAGAAAAGATAAAGCAGGTCATCGAATCTCGTGACCTGCCTGCTTGCAAAGGTATCATTAATTATGTGGATAAAGTCATTGTCTATGAGAATAATGTCGAAGTGATTTTAAAAATTGTGGATTTGGATGGTGGAGGCGGGGGGAATCGAA
>DOID01000005.1:0-2982 GCA_003511465.1 Bacillota bacterium
ACGACCGGAAGAATGACTTTCTCAACTAACGCTAACATATAATACTGGTTAAAAGGGTTTGGAGGAACAAGTGATGGGCGAATATATTGGCTGGTACAAAAAGGCCTTAATGGAGATCAACCAGGAGTTATGCCACTTAAGTGCACTGGTTGGAACAAAGATAAACGAAGCCATGACAGCATTGGTTAAGCAGGACTTTGACCTGGCGATCGTTGTTGCGACCAGCGACGATGAAGTTGATGAGCGGGATGAGTCCTTGGAGATGAAGGCCTTAGAACTGATCTCCTTACAACAGCCGGTCGATCAAGAACTCCGTTTTTTAGCCTCTGCGATCAGGATCAGCCGCGAATTGGAGCGGATTGGTGATTACGCCTGTGACATCGCCGAAGCTGCCCAGTTTTTAGCCAAGTATGGGCCGTACTTTAAACCGCTAGTTGATATTGGAAAGATGGGCAATTTAGTCCAACAAATGATGGAGAAGGCGATTGCCGCCTTTTTGGCTAAAGACACGGAAGCAGCCCACGAGTTGGATGGGGATGATGATCAGGTCGATCAACTATACCTCGTTCTCTTTAATGAATTAAAAGCTTACATGAAGGAAGAGCCGGATTATGTGGATCAGGCCAGTAGTTTTTTGTTAGTGGCCCGCTACTTGGAACGAATCGGGGACCATATCGTTAATATTGGGGAGATGATCATCTTTTCGGAACAAGGAATCCGTCACCCCTTTAAACACAGGACAATTGATCAACGCGACGATCTAATAAGTTAAGGGATCGAGCAAAGAAAGGAAGACTCCCAATGGTAATGGTCTTTGGTTTACTTGGCAGTTTAGGCCTTTTTCTCTACGGCATGCAATTAACCTCGGAAAGTTTACAGCTGGCAACTGATTATAAACTACGGAATGCCCTGGGCGTACTGACCAAAAACCGGCTGATTGCGGTTTTGTTTGGCTTTGTGGTGACGGTAATCTTCAATAGCAGTACTGTGACAACGATCATGTTGGTCGGTTTGGTTAGTGCTTCTGTCATGACCGTTAGTCAAACCATTGGGGTGCTTTTAGGAGCGGGAGTCGGTACTGCCATAACGGTGCAACTGTTGGCTTTTAACCTTGGGGATTATGCTTTGCTGCTAATTGGTATCTCGGCAATCATAATTGTTGCCAGCGGCAAAAATACCAAGTTGAAACATATTGGCCGAGCGCTGCTGGGTTTTAGTTTTTTGTTTTATGGCATGGAACTGATGGCCGAAACGATGTATCCGTTGCGTTCAAGCGTGTACTTTCGTGATCTGCTGCTTAGTTTAGAACAACAACCAATCTTGGGGGTCTTAGTCGCGACGGTTTTTACCGTGATTGTGCAAAGCAGTGCCGCCACCATTGGTCTGCTGCTTTCCCTTGCTACCCAGGGGATGATTACGATTGAGGCGGCGATTCCTTTAGTCTTAGGAGCGAACATTGGCACCTCCTGTTCGGCCGCTTTTCTATCGGCGCTGGGTACCACCGGCGAGGCCAAACAGGTGGGGCCTATTAATATCATTATTAAAATCCTCGGGGCTTTGCTATTTGTCCCGTTCATCTCCTTATGCAGTAGCGTGCTCAAGGCTACTTCCGGTTCGGTTGCCCGGCAGATTGCCAACATCCACACCTTTTATAATGTGATGCTGATCATCGTTTTTCTGCCGTTCTCCAACCAACTGGCGCGGTTGGGGGCAAAACTACTTCCCCCGGATCAAGCAGCCGATCAGACCCTGGAATCGGCAAAACACCTGAATGACAGTTTCCTGGAGGTGCCGGAAATAGCGGTTAATCAGGCTTTGCTGCAGACCGTTGAGATGGGAAGAATCGCACGGGAAGAAATGTTGATACATTTACTTTCAACCTTTACCGCTTATGAGGAAGAATTAATCGACCGCATCGAACAGGCGGAAAGCACGCTGGATGCTTTATACCAAAAAATCTGCGCTTATGTGTCGAAGATTAGCGCTGCTACTTCATCGGAAGATTTGACCCAACGTAATGTTCAAATCCTCTATATCGCGAATGACTTGGAACATATCGGTGATATTATCATCAGCGGCATCGACTTAGCGCGGAAGTTTAACCGAAAGGGAACTGATTTTTCCGGCGAGGGGCTGCGGGAGTTGGAGATTATGTACCAAAAGGCGGATACCAGCCTTTCTTGGGCCTTACAAGCTTTCGAGACTTCAAATAAGGAGTTGGCGACCCAAGTAATTAAGGAGCACCCGAAGCTTCTCCGCTTTGAAAATCAACTCCGTTATAACCATTTTGGACGTATCCGGCGGGGGAATGAAAAAACCATCGCAACCAGCGCCATCCACCTTGACTTGATCGAGTATTTGCTGCGGATCGAAAATCATGCGATAAACATTGCCTATGTGGTTTTAGGGATGGTTTCTTCCTGAGGGCTTTTTGCGTTTCGCAAAAAGCTTTCCTAAGAGAATCAATTTGCTTTATGCCCTGTAATACGGTATAATATTATTTGTTCCACGAAGGAACGCTGTTAATTACCGCGAAGGTGATTTGACTTCCTGTAGGAGGTCACGCTTTGGCGGTTTTTGTTTTGCCTAAGGAGGGGAAAGACTTTTGATTGTAGAGGGAAAGCAGATTTGCTTCTCATATGACCTTGGCGGGACTTCCTTCGCCCTCCAAAATGTTGATCTTTCGATCGCGCAAGGAGAGTTTGTCACCATCCTGGGCTGTAATGGCTCCGGCAAATCAACGCTGGTAAAACAGATCAATGCCCTCTTGCCACTGCAACAAGGGGATCTTACTGTGGCCCAAATTGATGTCCGCAATGAGCAGGATGTATGGCTTTTGCGCCGCATCTGCGGAATGGTTTTTCAAAACCCTGATAATCAGTTTGTCTCCTCCGTGGTGGCTGAGGACATCGCTTTCGGACTTGAAAACTATGAAGTGCCACGTCGTGAAATCCCCGATCGGGTGCAGGCGGCCCTAGAGCT
>DOID01000005.1:3184-4777 GCA_003511465.1 Bacillota bacterium
GATGAGGCCACGGCCATGCTTGACCCCAGTGGTCGGCAGGAAGTGATCAAGATCATGCACAAGCTGCATAAAGCCGGAAAAACGATCATCGCCATTACCCATTATGTGGAGGAAGCAGTTACCGCCGACAAAATCATCTTGATGCATCAGGGGCGGGTTTTGTCCTGTGGGAAACCACAAGCTATTCTGACCAACCTTGAGCTGATGGAGGCGGCCGAGTTGATGGTACCGATGCCGGTACGACTATACTATGATCTGCAGCAAGCGGGGGTCCATTTAAACCGCTGCCCACTAACGGATGAGGAGCTTGTCGAAGAAATATGTCAATTACGATCGAAAACCTAAGCTATTCATATGTGCAGCATTCCGGGGAGAAAATCGCTGCGCTCAAAGGGGTATCTTGTTCCATTGAGGTAGGAGATTTTGTTGGCATCATGGGACCTACCGGTTGTGGTAAAACCACCCTGCTTCAGCTCTTGGCAGGACTGCTCTCCCCCACTAGCGGGCATATTTATTTACACGGCGATGACATCAATGCAAAGGGCTATGACAGAAACAGTTTAAGGCAAACCATCGGTGTGCTGTTTCAATATCCAGAGTATCAGCTTTTTGCCACGACCGTTGAAAAGGATGTGGCTTTTGGTCTGAAGCATAGCGGTTTGTGCCGCGATGAGATAAACGCCAATGTCAAGTGGGCGCTGGAAACAATGGGCTTTGAATTTGAAAAAATCCGGCACCAATCTCCCCTAGCTCTTTCCGGCGGTGAAAAACGGCGGGTCGCCATTGCCGGTGTTTTAGCGACCAAGCCGAAAATCCTGATGTTTGATGAGCCCATTGCCGGGCTTGATCCTTACGGTCGACAAAGTTTTTTGCATTTTATTACGCAAATGAACCAATCTGGGACCACTGTGATCATGGTCTCGCATAACATTGAAGCGCTGTGCGAGTATACCAGGCATCTGCTGGTGCTGGAGCAGGGAAAGCTGATTGACTCCGGCGCAACCAGAGATGTTTTCGGTAGACGAAAACAAATGGCAAGTGGCGCCTTTGGCCAAACGGAAGCGCAAAAAATCGTCACAATGCTATCTGAGGGCGCGCTTGCTCTCTCTCCGGCGATCGTTACCTATGATGATCTGCTTTCCGCCTTAAAGCAAGAACTGACCAGAGGTGGCATGGGATGAGGACACTTCCGACCGGTCAATATATCCCGGGGCATTCACTACTCCACAAACTCGATGCCCGCGTGAAGATCCTGTGCCTTATGCTCTTCATTGCCGCCATCATTGGTGCCGCGTCGATCTGCGGGTATACACTGGTGCTGGTGACGATTGCGGGGCTCATCCTGCTTTCGGAATTACCGATCCGCTCTGTCGTCGGCTCGATTCGTAGAATGGGCCTGTTTTTGCTGGTGATTTTTATGATGAATGCCCTGTTTTTTGACCAGGAGAACCCACTGGCCTCATGGTGGATCTTTCATCTTTCCAGCGGAGGGATGAAGCAAGGGTTCAGTGTGGTGGGCAATGTGGTCCTCATTCTTATGCTGGGCAATCTACTGACCATGACTACTTCGCCCACACAGGTGACAACGGCGCT
>DOID01000028.1:0-856 GCA_003511465.1 Bacillota bacterium
AGTGTGTTAGCTTTTAATTTCACCGGTGATGCCCTAAGGGATGCGGTTGATCCCTATGCGGTAGTCGGCGCGAAAATAGACAAAAATACGATAAAGTGAGGATATGAAATGCGGTATTTATCTGGTTTGGATCGGTTTATGGAAGGGGAATATAAGACAGTCAAAGGGAAAAAGGTTGGTTTGGTAACCAACCATACCGGTATTGACAAGGATTGTCGGCACAATGTTGATCTTTTATTTAGCCACCCTGAAGTTAATCTGGTCTGTCTCTTCGGACCCGAACACGGGGTCAGGGGCAGTCTCCAAGATGGGGAAAAGGTAGTCGGCGGTGTGGATAAAAACACCGGTCTTCCTGTTTATAGCCTGTATGGTGAGGAGAAAAAGCCTGCGGGTAAGTTATTGAGGGAGCTTGAGGGATTAATCTTTGATCTACAGGATGTTGGGGTCAGATTTTATACCTATCTGAGCACGCTTTTATATGTGTTGGAAAGTTGCGCGGAACATAAAAAGACCTTAATTGTTCTGGATCGATTAAATCCTCTGGGGAGAAGGGTAGAAGGGAATATTCCTGAAGCGGAGTTCCGCTCATTTATCGGTTTATATCCTATCCCCCAGCGTCATGGGATGACCCTGGGCGAACTGGCTTGTTGGGCCAATGACCGCTTTCATCTTGGCGCCGATCTGCAAATAATTAAAGTCCAGGGCTGGCATGGGGAGTATTTTGATCAAATGCGGATTCCCTGGATACCACCGTCTCCCAATATTCCTCATTTTGCTACGGCGCTGGTTTATCCGGTCACGTGTATGTTTGAAGGAACCAACGTTTCCGAAGGAAGAGGAACGGCTAATCCTTTTG
>DOID01000028.1:966-1882 GCA_003511465.1 Bacillota bacterium
TATTGGCGCCCCGTGGATCGACGCTGATCGCTTGGTCAAACGCTTAAATAGCATTTGTTTACCAGGAGTGAAGTTCAGACCCACTTATTTTACTCCGACTTTCTCCAAATACAAGGAGCAAGAGTGTCAGGGGGTGCAGGTTATGATTGAGGATCGGGAGCAAGTGCAGAGTTTGCTCACTGGTTTGACGATTTTGCAGGTCATCAAAGCGCTTTATCCTCATGACTTGAAATGGTTGCCATCCTCGATAGAAGCGGCTTTTGACTTCAATATGGGGACAGACAAAGTTCGTTTAGGCCTTGAACAAGGAAGGGAACCCGCCGATATTGTCCACGAGTGGCGGGCTGACGAGAAAAGCTTTATTTCCGAGCGAGAAAAATATCTTTTATATTAAGTTACTTGCGAGGTTGGTACGATGAAATACCAGATATTGACGACCAGGAAAGAAATTTATGCCGGTATTAACCTCTGGAATACGAGGTATAAGGAGTATAAGATTAATCCGTTATTGATTACGCAGAATATTTTCTCGCCTTTTGCCGGGACAAATGTGGTTTGTTGGGGGGGATTTAAGGGCAATCAATTAACTGCCTTTGTGGTTTTAAAATATACCGAAGCTCTGCTCAGTGATTATCTTACTGATCATCACGCCTGGGTCAGCCTCTGGGTAATAAGCGAGATTGATGACCAAGAGTCGGTCTGGCGCGAACTCTTGCTCGAACTGGAGACGTTTTTGCTAAGTAAAGGAGTGCGCAAGGTGCGGATTGGCGGTGATCCGCAAAGTTTTTTCCCGGGTTTACCGGCGGAGATGAGTAAGGAGTATCTTTCCCTCCTGATCAGTTCGGGATATATGGAAACCGGCACGGTCTATGATTTATACCAAAACATCTCTGCTTTTTTCTTACCGGATTTTGTG
>DOID01000028.1:2008-4603 GCA_003511465.1 Bacillota bacterium
GACCATGCTTATCAGGACCAGTTAAGGTTGGAAGCGGTCACGAAAAACAGTGAAAAAGAGTTGTTGAATTTCTTGAAAACCAACTTCTCCGGCAGGTGGTATTATGAAGCCGATAATATTCGGCGTATCCCCGGAGGGATTGAAGATTACTGGTTACTTTATTATCATAACAAAGTGGCGGCCTTTGCCAGAGTAAATACGGAGGACTCCGCCTATTACGGGCCTAATATCAACTGGGGCGCCCAATTCGGTCCTGGGTTTTGTGGCCTTGGGCCCTTGGGAGTGGATAGGAATTATCAGGGCAAACGCTGGGGGTTATACCTTATTGCTAAGCTTATCGTTTATCTAAAAGAACAACATTATCAGCATATGATCATTGATTGGACCACCTTGGTCGGGTATTATCAAAAATTGGGTTTTGAGGTATGTAAAAAATATACGATCCTCAGTAAAACCCTTTAACTAACGTGTCTCAGTAAGTAATAAAATATTCTAACCAAATTATTTTAAATAAGCAGGAATTCTAACTATAGTTGAGAATATATCCTTATAAAGCACATAAAATCTTTTGGGCGAATCTTTGCTTAAGGATTGATCATGTGAGGCTCGAGGATCTGTAGGACTTTTAGAGTAAAAGCTAAATCGGAGCAAGTGTTAATAAACTATCAGAAGTGGAGGCCCTAAAAATGGCTGTAGAAAACAGAGTTAATCTGGTCACGGAGAGTCGCAATCCTTCTAGTATGAATATTGATCTGCTGAGTACAGAAGAAATGTTAACTGTGATTAATCGCGAGGATGCGCGAGTAACGGAGGCGATTCACGCTGTGATTCCGGCGATTAGTAAAGCGGTTGATCTGATTACGGAGAAGATGAGAAAGGGCGGGCGCCTTTTGTATATAGGCGCGGGCACCAGTGGAAGGATGGGGGTCCTCGATGCGGTGGAATGCGGTCCAACCTTTAGTGTTGAACCGGGAAGAGTGATAGGGATTATCGCCGGTGGTAAAGAGGCGATGTTTAATGCCAAAGAATCGGTTGAGGATAATTACAAGTTGGGCGCAAGAGAAATAATACGGCACAAGGTGGGAGCAGATGATTGTGTAGTAGGGATTGCCGCCAGCGGTAAAACCCCTTATGTTCTGGGAGCCCTAAATGAGGCGAAAAAAAGGGGTGCTGTTTCAATTAGGATTTTTTGTAATGTCGATCCTCTTATGGAACAGGATGTCGATGTTGAGATCAACCCGGTGGTTGGACCGGAAATTCTTACCGGCTCTACCAGGATGAAGGCGGGAACCGCCCAAAAAATGGTTCTTAATATGATCTCCACAGCAGTGATGATTAAATTGGGGAAAGTCTACTCCAATTTGATGGTGGATCTGAATGCCACCAATCATAAACTGGTTGAGCGGGCAGAGAGTATTTTCATTGAAATTACCGGCGCCACGCCCGAGACCGCCAAAAAGTATCTTAAGCAAGCAAATTATCGGGTAAAACCGGCGATTGTCATGTATGAAAGGGGGTGTTCGCTGACAGAAGCCCTTGGTCTACTCGGAGAAAACTCGGGGTTTCTACGGAAAGTCATTAGTTAGGCGCGGCGGTTTAACCTCAGGAGCAGTTAAAGGCTAATACTACGGTCAGGGAGGAAAGATGATGGTAGTGGGCGGCATCGACGCCGGGGGAACGGCAACGAAATGTCTCCTTCTGGACGGGGCGGGGAATACGCTTTTTGCCCATCAAGGTCAGCCGGCAAACTACCAGGGCGGCCCGGACGAAGCAGCAAAGGCGATTAAAGCTACTCTCGCCGCGGCAATGGCCGGCGCTGGGATTGACCGGGTCGAACTGTTGGGAATTGGGCTGGCGGGAGCGGGCAGAAAACCCGAACTCGAGCGGATGAAAGCGTGCCTAGGAACCTTAGAGGGGGTAAACCGGTATGCACTGACCGACGATGGGGAGATTGCTGTGCTTGGCGCCCACCGGGGGCAACCCGGGGTGGTATTGATCGCCGGGACGGGTTCTATTGCGTACGGCTTGCGCCAGGATGGGACGATGATCCGTAACGGAGGTTGGGGAGCGATCCTTGGGGACGAAGGAAGTGGCTATTGGATTGGACTGAAAGCCGTCCAAGCAGTGATTCGGGCGGAAGAAGGAAGAGGTCAGCAGACCGTGCTGTCAACAGCGGTCTGCCGGGGGCTGGGGATCGATTCTTTAACGGCCTTACCGGCGTTGGTTTATAACAGTAGCCTCGGTCGGAAAGAAATTGCCGCCCTCGTTCCGACTGTGGTGCAAACTGCGGCCGACGGGGATTTGGTGGCCGCTGCCATCATTGACGCCGCCGTACACGAACTGGCGCTCTTAGTAGAGATGGTGCAAAAGCTGATGGATTTCCCAAGAGCTAAGGTTGCGGTTAGCGGGGGGCTTTTTGCCAATCCACTGTTTATGGCGGCTTTTACCGAGCGGTTGGCGGAGGCTTCTGGTTCGACACCGGTTAAGCCGAGCCACCCTCCAGTGGTCGGCGCCGTAATCTATGGCGCTCGCCAGAGCGGATGGCCGCTGCCTTTCCTTGAACTGAAACAATAGCCACCAAGGAAAAATCGCGAA
>DOID01000028.1:4792-10982 GCA_003511465.1 Bacillota bacterium
CCTTGGAATGGATGGAATGCGAAAAGTGAGACTGAGAGGTAGGAGTGAATTTAATGAACAATTATGGTGAGATTGACAACTGTTTACTACGGATTAGAGGATTTTATCAAAGCTTGCGCCCTTCCGAACAGAAGGTGGCGGATTATATCTTGGAACAGCCGGAGGAAGTGATTCATCTCTCAGTGACTGAGCTTAGTAATCGGACTGGGGTGAGTGACGCGGCGATTATCAAGTTTTGCCAGCGCATTGGGTATAAAGGTTATCAAGAACTCAAGATCTACCTAGCGAAGGAGTTGGTTTCACCGCTGAAGGAGATTTATGGGGAAGTAGCGCCGGAGGATGACCTCAAAACCGTTAAGGAGAAGATCTTTCGGATTAATGGTCAAGCGTTACAGGATACCAGAAAGATTCTGGATGATGAAGGTTTGGAACAAGCGGTGCGTGCCATCGCGGCCGCTTCCAAAGTGAATATTTACGGGGTGGGGGCGTCCGGATATGTGGCAATGGATGCCCAGCTGAAACTATTGCGGATCGGGATTCAAGCGACCTCCTTCTGTGACTCTCATGTCCAGACTTATTTAGCGGCGTTGCTCTCGCCGGGGGATGCCGCCTTGGCCATCTCCGACTCGGGTAACACCAAAGATGTGGTCCGTGCATTGCAGGTAGCAAAAGAACAGGGGGCTAAGACGATCTGTATCACGAGCGTACCGGATTCGGCGGTCTGTAAAGCCGCCGACATTAAGCTATATACAGCAGCGACTGAATCCATCTTTCGGAGCGGCGCGATCGCCTCGCGGATTGCCCAACTTTCCGTTATTGACGTCCTCTTTATTGGGGTAGCGCTGAAACGGTATGACTATTCGTTGGAAAACCTGGCTCGGACTAGGGAGGCAACAGCGGATTTAAAATATTAGCCGCGGATGTAAAGCGTCGAACAAGCAACCAGAACTGTCGCAAAGCTGAATTGGAAAAGGAAAGGGGGTGAGGAGAGAAAAGAACAGGATGAACGGATTTGCGTAGTCTCTATTTATCTGAGTAAGGAGGAAACAAGATGATAAAAAGAAGAACAATACTCCTAGTTTTACTTAGTATTGCTTTACTGACCGGGTTGACGATTCAGGCCGCCAATCAGACATTGGAAGTCTGGATTATGCAAACCGGTAACCCCGCCGGTGCGGAGAAAATGTTTGCGGAGTTGAACAAGGAATTTACCAAAGCCCATCGGGGAGTAAAGGTTAATGTCTCCTGGATCCCCTGGACCGGCGCGCAACAAAAATTCTTGACTTCGATTGTCGGCGGGATGGCCCCGGACCTGGCGGAGCTTGGAACGACTTGGAATCCGGATTTTGCGGCCATGGGCGCCCTTGAAGACCTTGGTCCATACGTCAAAAAGTGGGGTCAGGGGGCAGACTTATTACCGGCGCTGGTGGAGAGTGCGACCTACGAAGAGAAACTTTACGGTATACCGTGGTATGCCGGGAACCGTTCCGTTTATTACCGTAAAGATTGGTTTGCCAAGGAAGGCATCAAGGAATTCCCCACGACTTGGGAAGGTTTTGTGGAAGTAGCCAAGCGACTGACGAAAGATACCGACGGTGATGGTAAAATTGACCAGTATGGTTTCTCCGTGAACGGTGCCTCCCAACATGAGTTTATGCCGATGATCTGGCGGAATGGTGGGGAAATCGCCATCAATACGGACAAAGGCTGGAAGGCGACGATTGATACGCCGGAAGCCCGGGAAGCGTTACAAAAATTTGCTGATCTCTATTTGACATATGGAGTTAGCCAAGAAGGGTCGATCACCTGGAATGTGCTTTCCAGTCGGAAAGCCTTCGAGACCGGTACTCAGGCCATGATCATTGATGTGGCACCCTTGGTCCCGAAGTTCCTGGCTAATCCGAACCTCAAAGATAACTTTGCGGTCGCTCCGGTCCCCTACTTTAAAGAACCGGCCAGCTTCATTGGGGGCAGTAATATGGTGATGTTTACCCAGTCGAAGCGGAAGACCTTGGCTTGGGAGTATTTAGAGTTGTTGATGACGGCCAAATACCAAATGGCCTGGGCTGACGCAGTTAGCTTCTTCCCGGGACGGGTTTCTTTGCTTGGGGATCCGAAGTTTTCCGATGATCCTTACCTCTCGGTCTTCACGGGGCAAATGAAGGATGGTCGGGTCTATCCGGCCAACCCCCAATGGGGACAGATCGAAAATGCCCGTGTGTTGTTGAAAATGATGCAGCAAATTATGATGGGGAAAATGACAGTGGAAGAAGCCACGACTGAAGCGGCCAAAACGATGAACATTATCTTCGGCTACAGCGAAGACTAGAGCGGCCATCAGTTTCTACGGGAGGGGTAGCGTCGGTCGCTACCCCTCATCTTACGAACTAAAGATTACTAATCAAATGTCAATGCATAAAGCCTAACGTGTGAAGAGTAAGGAGGGGTAACGGTGGAACCGCAGGTAAGAATGGCTGATCTGCAGCGCAGTTCCGCACCGGCATTCTGGGTAGCCTTGAAGAAAAATCGTGTCGCCTATGCCTTTGTCCTGCCGGCCTTAATTGTGGTGGGGATCGTAATCATTTATCCACTGCTGGAAGTCGTTATTACCAGTTTTCAACGCTATAATCTGCTGGAAGTTCTAACGAAAGGTTCGAGTTACATTGGCATGTCTAATTATGTCGAGATTCTGAAAGATCCGGAATTCTGGCATTCCTTATGGATCACGACGATTTTTACCGCCGCCTGTGTGAGCTTGACCATCGGGGCTGGTTTAGCGATCGCCCTTTTGTTAAACTTGGAGTTTCCCGGATACAAAGTGTTGTCCGTCGCAATCTTGCTTCCCTGGGTAATGCCGCGAGTGGCATCATCGATCTTATGGAAGTGGATCTATGACGACCAGTTTGGCATCTTAAACTATCTCCTAAGTCTACTCGGGGTTGAAGACATGTCCACTTTTGCTTGGCTTGCCCATTCCAGTTCGGCCTTGTGGGCGGTGATCATCGTCGTGGTTTGGCAGAGCTTTCCTTTTATCGCCGTTACTCTCCTTGCCGCTTTACAGTCGATCTCCATTGAGATCTACGAAGCGGCCAAAATCGACGGTGCTAGTCCCTGGCAGCGGTTGCGTTTCATCACCTTGCCGCTGCTCCGGAATATTCTTGGGGTCTTAACGGTGATTTCAACGATCTGGGATTTTAAGGCTTTTGACCAAATGTGGGTGATGACGGAGGGGGGACCAGCCGGCGGCACCATGATTTTGGGGATCCATACCTGGATGAATGCCTTCGCGTACCTCCGGATGGGTCGGGCTTCGGCTTTGGCCGTGATTATGCTCCTGTTAGTGTCGGCTGTAACCTTGATCTACCTTAAACTTTTCAACAGGGGGGAGGAATAAAGATGGCCAAAGTCCGCTTGATCAAAAGAAATGTTCCTGCTTTACTCCTTATTTACCTGGCGGCGGCAATCGTCTTTTTGGTTTCTGTATTCCCATTTTTCTGGATGCTTTCTACTTCCCTGAAACTACCGGAGGATACCTTTACCTCCATCCCAAAGCTAATCCCGCCCCAGTTTACCCTGGAGAATTACCGGCGGGCGTTTAACGATACCCTCCTGAGCCGGTATTTTTTGAACAGTATTTATGTGGCTTCCGTGGTCACCTTGGCCTGTATTATTTTATCCGCATTCGCAGCGTATGGGTTTTCCCGTTTTCGGTTTCCGGGGCGGAAATTTGGCTTAATGTTTATCTTATGTATTCAAATGCTGCCGTCGGTGGTGGTTATTATTCCCCTCTTTATTGTCATGCGTAATTTCGGGCTGTTAAATAACCATGCCTCGCTGTTGGTCAGTTATCCCACATTTACCCTGCCGCTTTGTGTCTGGATGCTCAAGGGGTTTTTTGATGGAATTCCCCGCGAATTGGAGGAGGTTGCGTTGATTGATGGTTGCTCGATCGCTTCCGCTTTTTTTCGCGTAATTCTTCCGATCACCCTACCGGGAATTGCCGCTTCTGGGATTTATGCTTTCATCGGGGCCTGGAATGAGTTTCTGTTTGCGATGACCTTTTTAAACAGTAATCAGTTATATACCATGCCGGTGGGGCTGAATGCTTTTTTCGGCCAGTTTACGGTGGAATGGAACCAATTGATGGCCGCTTCGGTCTTCTTTACCATTCCGTCGCTGGTCTTTTTCATGCTGGTCCGGAAGTACCTGGCCCAAGGAATGGTGGCCGGAGCAATCAAAGGGTGAGGGGGAAAAGGTGCCGATGATGGACTGGTCTACCTTGGGTGCCAAGCTGTCCCTGGCAGATAAAGTCGGACAGTTACTGATGATCGGATTTGAAGGGAAAAAACCCCGGCCAGAAGTGGCCCGTTTGCTCTCTGAAGGGAAGGCGGGCGGGGTGATTTTGCTGGCCCGAAATTTTGATGATGCCGATGAAGCGGCCGCGCTAATTGGTGATTTACAGCAGTTGGCGGCGGCTAGTCCCTCCGGCTTACCCCTGTTGATCGCCGTGGACCAGGAAGGCGGATCGGTTGTCCGGCTGACCAAAGGGGTGACGGTTTTTCCGGGGAACATGGCTTTAGGTGCCACCGGCCGTCCGGATTTGGCCTATCGTGCAGCCTTCGCCGTCGCCGGTGAACTAGCCCCCTTGGGGATTAACATGAATTTCGCCCCAGTGGTGGACGTGAATAATAACCCTCGTAATCCAGTGATCGGCGTGCGCTCTTTTGGGGAGGACCCTTGGCTGGTGGCGGAGTTTGGTGCGGAGGCGGTGCGGGGTTATCAAAACGGAGGAGTGGCGGCTGTCGCCAAACACTTTCCCGGACATGGGGATACCACGACCGATTCACATCTGGGCATGCCGCAGATCCCCCATCCGTTGACCCGACTCGAAGAGGTGGAGCTGGTGCCTTTTCAAAGGGCGATTACTGCCGGGGTGGCCGGGATCATGACGACCCATGCTTCTTTTCCGGCGGTGGAACCCGATCCTGGCCGACCGGCAACCCTGTCCACCGCGGCGCTGACTGGTTTGCTCCGGCAACAACTGGGCTTTAATGGGTTGATCATCACCGATTGTCTGGAGATGGGTGGTGTGGCTAATGCTTTCGGGACAGAACAAGCGGCCGTCCTGGCCGTGCAGGCCGGAGCAGATCTAGCCTTGATTACTCACAGTTACGCAAGGCAGTTGGCAGCCCACCGCATGTTGATCGAAAATGTCCGTCGCGGATTGATTGCACCGTGCCGCATCGATGAGGCAGTTGGCCGGATCATTCGGCTAAAGCAAGAGTTGTTTTCCGTGAAAAACCAGCCGCCGGACACAGAAGGTAATAACCAGGCCCTTGCTAAGGAGATCGCCGCCGCGGCCCTTACCTTAGTAAAGAATGAGGGTGGTTTGCTTCCCTTGAACTTGGGCGCCGAGGAAGAACTGGTCTTGCTTTCCTGCCAAAGTGGGGGGGTGACCTTGGCGGAAGAAGGAAACGGTGGGATGGTGGGCGGATTTGCCCGCGCGCTAATGCTACGGCATCCGTTAACGCGGGAAAGGAAGCTTTCCATTTCGCCCGAAGCTGGGGAGATTGACACCACCATCAGGGAACTCCTGGCCAAAAGACCCGGTCTGGTTCTAGTAGCAACGGCAGATGCGGGTTTATTTCCCGGCCAAGTAGCATTAGTGAAAAGGGTGGCCGCCACCGGTTTGCCTGTGGTGGTTATTGCCCTCCGTACGCCCTACGAATTAGCATTCTTCCCGGAAGTGAAGGCCTTTGTGGCGGCTTATGGCTTCCGGGCGGTGACTTTTGACGCTTTGGCCAGCCTTTTATGGGGGGAGTTTTTACCGGTTGGGAAGTTGCCGGTAGAGATTCCGGGACTTTACCCGGCTGGGCACGGACTGGAGCGGTTTTAGACAACGCCAAGCTTTACGGCTGGCGTTTTTTGTTGGCAAGGAAAATTAATCAAAAGAAGAGAAAGAGGGAATAGCAAATGGTGGAGCGTTGGGAAAAACTGTGTGCTAAATCCAGCAAGAAAGTACTTGGTCTTAACTCCGGCACTTCCTACGACGGGATTGACGCGGCGATTGTAGAGATCACCGGCTGGGGGAAAGCGACTAGGGTTCAGCTTTTGGCCTACCATAATTATGCTTATTCTACAGAAACCAGACGGTTAATCGCCGAGTTGTTTGATCCTGGGACTGGCGGGG
>DOID01000110.1:0-942 GCA_003511465.1 Bacillota bacterium
TAAGGATGGCAGTGGATGGAAGCTTAAAATGGGTAAAAGGCCTTGACCGTAGCTAAGATGGGTGCTATAATATTAGTTGCGATTGTATAAGGGTGGGGGATCGTCTAGTGGTAGGACGACGGGTTCTGGCCCCGTTAGCGAGGGTTCGAGTCCTTCTCCCCCAGCCAAATTTGGTCCCATCGTCTAGCGGCCTAGGACACCGCCCTCTCACGGCGGAGACACGGGTTCGATTCCCGTTGGGACTACCAATTCTATATAAGTGCTGATGAAAGAGGCTTTGTGGAGAGTCTCTTTTTTGTGTTTAATCTGAGTAATCTCTCTATTTAATTTTGAATATACTAACTTTATGGGATGTTTAGGGTAAATTCAAGATGAATGGAGAATGAATTATGAAAAAAAGAAGCCCAAGTTTCCTGGTAATTCTGCTGGTCGTTGCTTTGTTTACGGTTTCCTTTTTTGCCGTTGGGATTGACGAAGTTAAAGTTTATGCCCCGGTCAAGATTATGATCCCTGATGGGATGAGCTCCGACGTGGTGACCTTATCCCGCTGGTATAACGGGGGTAAAGCGCTTAATTTGGATAGGATCGCCTCTGGACTGGTCAGAACCTATTCTTCAGATGCCCCGATTGCCGACTCAGCGCCGGCCGCCACTGCCATCGCAACCGGTTTTAAGTCCTAATAGCGGCATTAGCAGAGGAATGGGGCAACAACCAGACAATTGATTGTCCCGGCTAAAAAGGGCTTTGAAGCGAAAGGGGCAACAGTACGCTTTGATATCAGCGATGCCAAGAATCCGGTCCTGGTTGCTGTCAAAGGAAAAACCGAAATTAGAATTCCCGTCAATACCAATCTCGCCTATGTAAACGGCGTTGCGACAAAGTTGGATGGCGTTGCTGTTTTTGATGGCATCGGAACAAACTATGTGCCGCAAAGTGCGATTG
>DOID01000110.1:1234-5260 GCA_003511465.1 Bacillota bacterium
TCCTCCATATTCTTTACGGTGGTGGTCATCAAAGCGCTTAAGCCAACCAGAGGGACAGCTTCCTGCTGTACTCTTTCGACAATTATTTCCGTGGGGACATCTTTCCCCAGGTCATAAACGGAGAAACCATAGTTTTCCAAGAGGATTTTTACAATATTCTTGCCGATGTCATGGACATCGCCTTTAACGGTCGCCAGGACAATCTTGCCCTTCTCGATGGTCTGGTCTTGGTCGGTATTTTCCTGCAGATCATCCTTGATTACTTCAAAGGCTCTTTTCACCGTTTCGGCCGACTGGATCAGCTGGGGGAGAAACAACTCGCCTTTTTCATAGCGGGCGCCGACTAGATCAAGGGCTGGGATGAGATGATGATCGACAATCGCTAATCCTTTTTCTGCTTTCAGGAGCTGCTTGACAGCGGCGGCGGCTTCTTCCTTTAGCCCGTCGGTGATGATTTGCTTTAAATCTTTCTGCTCTTGCCTTTGATTGGCGGGGGCTTTTTCTTCCCGTACGGAATAGGTGTGGATATAGACCCGGCTGTCCTGATCATGGTTCCAAAGCACATTGAAGGCCCGGATCGTATCCATCATCTCGGTATCCAGGGGATTCATGATCGGTGCATTGAGACCCGCCGCCAGCGCAGTCGCTAGAAAGGTGCGGTTTAGGAGGTTGCGGGTTGGTAACCCAAAGGAGACATTGCTGACCCCTAGTGTAGTCATGACCCCCAGTTTCTCTTGGACCAGCCGTACGCCTTTGATCGTCTCCTGCACTTCTCGTTGTTGGGCGGAAGCTGTCAGCACCAGGCAATCGACGATGATGTCTGTTTTGGGGATGCCATAGGCTTCGGCTTTTTTGATGATGCGTTCGGCAATGGCCAGCCTTTCCTCGGCGGTGTGCGGGATGCCGTTTTCATCTAAGGTTAAAGCTACCACCAGGCAACCATACTTTTTTACCAGCGGAAGAATGGACGCCATGACCTTTTCTTCACCATTGACCGAATTGATGATTGGCCTGCCGTTGCAGACGCGCGCGGCGGCTTCGATCACTTCCGGCCGCACACTATCGATTTGCAGCGGAAGGTTGACGATGCCTTGGATTTCTTTGACCGCTTGGGTCATGACCGCTATTTCGTCAATTTCCGGCAGCCCCACATTGACGTCGAGGATCTGAGCGCCATGGTCCTTTTGGTCCACGGCTTCCCGGAGGAGATAGTCCATATCTCCCTGGCGCAAAGCTTCCTTCAGTTTTTTCTTCCCGGTGGGATTGAGGCGTTCGCCGATCACCTTGACTTCTCCGCCCAAAAAGACGGTGCGTGTAGCTGAGCTGGCGGCGGTTAGCGGCGGAACTTGGGGTCGGACTGGGTGCAAACCGCTTAAAGCCGCTTTTAGCGCTTGCAGATGGGCGGGGGTGGTGCCGCAGCACCCGCCAAGAATGCTCACTCCAGCGGTGGCCATTTCCCGGCCGTTAGCGGCGAATTCAGCTGGACTGATTTTAAAAACCGTTTCCCCGTTGACGATCTGGGGTAAACCGGCATTAGGTTGGACAATGACCGGAACTTGTGCATATTTCAGAACTTCACGGACCAAAGGCAGCATTTCTTTGGGACCGAGGGAGCAATTAAGGCCTAAAGCAGCCACACCCAGGCTCTGCAGGATATTGACCATCGTTACGGGATCGGTACCGGTCAGCGTCCGACCATCGGCTTGGAAAGTCATGGTACAGACAATCGGTAGCGATGAATGCTCCCGGGCTGCCAGGATGGCTGCCTTTGCTTCGTAGACATCGGACATGGTCTCAATGAGGATTAAATCCGCACCCGCCGCCGCGCCAACGCTTATCTGCTCGCGAAAGCCTTCGTAAGCAGCTTCGAAGCTCAAACTACCGTAGGGTTCCATCAATTGTCCTAACGGACCAATATCCAGGGCGATTAATTGATCCGGGGCTGCCTGGCGGGCGATTTCTACGGCGGCAGTAATTACAGCTGTTAATTCTAAACCCGTATCAACCAGCTTACCACGGCTGGCGCCAAAAGTATTGGTCGTGATGACATCCGCCCCCGCGTCGCGGAAAGCGCGGTGGATCTTGGCAATGATCTCCGGTTTGTTGATATTATATCCCTCAGCCAGTTCGCCGGCTTTCATGCCATAGGATTGGAGCATTGTTCCCATGGCGCCGTCGAAGATCAGGATTTTATTGAAATCAAGGTTTCTCTTCACTAATATCCCCACCTCTTCTAAATCGACAATTCTTCGCTAAGCAGTTGTTACATTTGTCCTTGGCGACCGCGGTTTCCTTGTGCCCGGCGTATTTTTCCAATCCAATGAGCGCGGTTACCGACTTGCGGGGCAGCATCAGATAATTTTCATTGACAGTAAGGCCGATCCGGGGGTAAGTATTGAGAACCTTAAGAATATCTTTCTGATGCGTAAGGGATAAATCCCCATAGCCCGGACTATATCTGTTGGTGATGGTATAGCCTTCCTGTTCGGCTTTGGCGGCGACCTCTAATTGCACTTCATCGCAGAGCGCCTCGATGGCGGTTGTCGCACAAGCATCCATGATGATCCCTTTCGTCAGTTCAAAGCGGGAGTAAAAGGCAATTTTCTGGTCGATTTTAAGACCTAAAGTGGCAGCCATCAGGACACAGCGGTCTGAATTCTGCAGATGCTGACAAAGATCCTTGCTGGGAAAGGTTAGATTAGTGGATAGGAGCTTGACCTGGTCTCCCTTTATTTCCACCGGATAGATGTCATAGACATAACTTTTCCTCAGCGTTCCTTCCATTTCAGCCAAACATTCCCGGAGGAGCGTGTCC
Source organism: Bacillota bacterium (assembly GCA_003511465.1). Taxonomy (GTDB): domain Bacteria; phylum Bacillota; class UBA4882; order UBA10575; family UBA10575; genus Capillibacterium. The sequence goes on from DOID01000110.1 coordinate 4,050, forward strand.
ATGGCTGTATCTAAGGTTTGCTGGCGATAACCTAAGTATCTTAAGACTTCTTGGCGCTCGATCTTCATCAGGATCACCTCAGTTTAAGATATCGTACACATTTATAGGTATAAAAGCAAGATTTACATTTATTTGCTTGACAATTGTTTTCGTTTGCCGTAAAATCCTATATAATATCTTAATTGAATATGATCTAATCTTATCTAGAGCGGCGGAGGGACTGGCCCGATGAAGCCCGACAACCGGCATTCTCATTCGAATGCAGCGGTGTCAATTCCTGCAGGGTTAAACTTTAATCCTGAAAGATAAGAGAGCACGCGCACAAAAAGCATAGAATGCTTTTATCCTTTGAAGGGCTGCTTTCTTATCGAAAGCAGCTTTTTTCATTTCCTTCGAGGCAATTGGCGATTGATTAGGATACTGCCGGAGGTAATTAGGAAATTCCCGCAGCGAGCAAAAGGAGGAGGAGTAGGGATGCGGATCCAAAAAAGTTACGACGAGATCAATGAAAAAATTAAAGAAGGCCGCGCCGTCGTAGTTACGGCCGAAGAAGTCATCGAGATTGCTCAAGAGAAAGGGGTCAAAGCAGCCGCGAGTTTTGTGGATGTAGTGACCACCGGTACTTTTGGCCCGATGTGTTCTTCCGGTGCCTTTCTGAATTTCGGCCATGCCGATCCCCCGATCAAGATGTCGAAGATCTTGCTGAACGAGGTCAATGCTTATGGGGGTCTGGCGGCGGTTGATACTTATATCGGTGCCACCGAGCCTTCCCTCGATCGGGGGATGGAGTATGGAGGGGCCCATGTCATCTGCGATTTAATCGATAGGAAACCGGTGCGGCTCAAAGCCTATTCCGACGGAACCGACTGTTATCCCCGGCAGGAGCTTGATACTTGTATTACCCTCGATACCATCAACGAAGCCTATTTATTCAATCCGCGGAACTGTTACCAAAACTACGCCGCGGCCATCAATACTTCAGATCAGACCATCTATACGTACATGGGGGTTTTACAGCCCCAGCGGGGAAACGTCAATTACTCCACATCCGGTGAGTTGAGTCCGCTGCTAAAAGATCCTTATCTGCGCACCATCGGGCTTGGAACCAAAATCTTTCTGGGCGGGGCGCTCGGTTACATCTCCTGGCAAGGGACGCAATTCGTCACGGAAAAGCCAAGAGCGGCCAATGGCACCCCCATCGCGCCTGCAGC
>DOID01000153.1:0-1134 GCA_003511465.1 Bacillota bacterium
TTTATTGAAACCATCGAGCGGGCGTTTAACGGCTTAAAACAAGTGAATTAATAGGGAGCTAAAGCGCCTGGTTTTTCCAGGCGTTAGCTCGCGTGAGCGACTTCTTAGAAAAACAACTTAAGCACGGCAGCCCCAGTTAAAGCGGTTACGACCATCCGGAAAGGTTTCTCCGGGATCCTCCGTACTGTTTTAATACCGATGACCGCGCCGATCAAGATCACGGGGATCATCACCGTGGCAAAAGCCAGGATTGAAGGGGTGACTGCTTTCCAGACAAAGATCTGCAGTGGTACTTTGGCGAGATTAACGATCAGATAATACCAGGCGCTGGTGCCGATGAATTCAAATTTTGGGAGGCGCATCGCCAGGAAGTAAACATTGATCACAGGACCGGCGGCGTTGCCGATCATGGTGGTAAACCCGCCGGCCAGTCCAATTAAGGCCCCTAGCCACCATGGGTTCGGTAGCGGTTTGGCATTGCCCCGCCGCTCCAACCAGATCATAAAAACTAGGCAAAGCAGGACGGAAAAACCAACAATCAGCGTAAATTGCCGGTCATTGACCAGATTGCCGACGAGGACACCGATGGTTAAGCCCCCTAAACTCCAGGGCAGAAGGCGCAGGAGATAAGACCAATTGGTGTTGGTGTTATATTTTTTGACTGCCATCAGATCGCCGGCGATCAACAAAGGGAGCACAATTGCCGACGAGGTTTTTCCGCCGAAGATCGCCGCCATCAGCGGGATCGCTAGAATACTGACACTGTTGAAAGCGGTCCGGGAGAACCCGAACATCAGCGCGCAGAGGATGGCGAGTCCCCATTCCCACCAGGAGAGGTTAAAGACCGATAATAAATCCAACATTTACACACAACCTTTCAATCTTGATGCGAGCGGTCTCCATTGTAAATTTAACGAAGGCGAAGCTAAATCCTCTTTTAGCCGAGGAAATTTCTTAAGTTCAGCCACCATCTGGTGGTTGATTGTTTTTTGGAGCAGGAATTAAATGCGGGGTCGAGAAATTATGATCAATTCAAGAAGAAATTTGGTAATAATAGATCAACGAGCCTGAATGGGTTTGAGGAGGAACCATAATGTCAGAACGGCAGATTCATCCGCTGGCGGGCCAAACCGC
>DOID01000153.1:1451-7189 GCA_003511465.1 Bacillota bacterium
CCCCTGGGACCGGTAGTGATGGGCAAAGATGTTCGCTTTGCCTCTGATCTGGCGCAAGAAACGGCAGTGGAGGTCTTGGCGGGCAATGGGATGAAAGTTTTGCTCCAGCATGGTGGACGCAGCACACCGACGCCGGTGATTTCCCACGCGATTCTGAGCCGGGTCGGCCGGGGCGAAAAGGTGGAAGGGGTGATTATCACCGCTTCCCATAATCCGCCGGAGGATGCCGGGTATAAGAGTAACGGCTTAGATGGTGGCCCGAATACGAACACCAAACCCATCGATGAGAAAGGCAACTATTACCTAGCCTACCCTGAGGAGGTGAAGCGCCTTCCCTACCAGGTAGCAATGGAAAAAGGGCTGGTTGAAGAGGTAGACCTAATGACGCCCTATGTCCGGGATCTGGGTAGCGTTGTGCAGATGGAGTTGCTTAAAAATAAACGTTTTGCGGTGACTCCCCTCGGCGGTTCGGCCAATGGTTATTATGAAGCCATTAATGAAATGTACCAAACCCAAATCGAAGTAGTACTTCCGGAGGCGGATCCTGCTTCCTCCCATCGAACTTACGATTGGGACGGTAAGCTCAGGGGCGATCCTTCCTCCCGTTATGTGATGATGGCGGTGCAGGGGATCCGTGACCGGCTGCAGGTCCCCTTTATCGGCGCCAATGACAATGACGCTGACCGCTTTGGCGGTGAGGACAGCACTGGAATCCTGAATCCGAATCATGTTTTATGTGTTCTCTTCGATTATTTGGCCACCCACCGGAATTTTCCCCTGACCATGGGGGTCGGCCGGACCATTGGTACCACCCACTTACTGGACCGGATTGCCGCCCACCATGGACGACCGGCTTATGAAGTTAATGTCGGCTTTAAGCATTATGTCGCAGGACTGAAAACAGGCCAATATGTCATCGCTGGGGAAGAGAGCGCCGGGGTTTCCTTCCCGCGGCGGGATGGGAGCTTGTGGGTGACGGAAAAAGACGGGATCGCAGCTGTCCTGCTCATCATGGAGATTATTGCGGCAACCGGGAAGGACATCGGTACTTTGTACCGGGAATTAGAAGAAAAATATGGTCCTTACCAGTATGAGCGGGAAGACCAACCGGCCCGCCCGGAGCAGAAGACCAGGTTAAAACGGCTTACGACCGACCCGAATCTGGTTAAGGCGCTCCTTTCTGGGAAGAAAATTGCCGGACGCGCGGTTGAACGTTTGGTGATCGGCGACGGGGTGAAAGTAGTTTTATCCGGCGGGGTCTGGGTCTTGAAACGGGCCTCCGGCACCGAAAACATCATCAAGGATTACCGGGAGGAACAAGGTGACACCCTGGACACCGCCAGAAAAGCCTCGGAGGAGATCGGCGCGCATCTAGGCTTAATCTAATTGCGCTGGGTATGATAGACTGAAGCGAGGCAGAGCTAAGTTATGAGATCAGTGTTGAAGCAAAAAAAGGAGGAAGCACAATGATTCGCAGAAGTAACGAAAGAACAGTAGAGGTTAAGGAGAGCCCATTTCAGGGGGATGGGCAGATCACGGTTCGCAATTTGCTGAACGGTCCGGAGGAAATGTACAATAAAGGCCGAGCTTTCGCCCATAATACACTAGCGCCCGGTTGTTCCTTGGGGTTTCATATCCACAAAAACGAATCGGAAACCTATTACATTTACAGTGGAACAGGCGAATTTAACGATAACGGAACCATTACCACCGTTTCCGCCGGAGATGTGGCCTTTACCGGGGCGGGTGAAGGGCATGGTCTGAAAAATACCGGTGATGAACCACTGGAGTTTATTGCCCTGATTCTATACGAGTGACGGATTAACCGTCACTCGTTATTTTGAAACTTAACTTTTTAAATATAGCGCCCCTTTGACAAATTTCATCAGCTGTTCAACTAATAGATCATCATGGTCAAAGATGTCCTCATCAATAAACATTTTGAGCCGTTCTTTATAGTACTCACAAGTGTAGGAGAACTGGAGCAGGATAAAGAGATTGTCCAGGAAAAAGGCGAAGTATCTTGGATCAATGTCGGTTCTGGCCTCTTCGTTAGTTTGTGCCTCTTTGATAAAGGAGGCATAAAGCTTGGCCGTCACCCCCTCCATCTGAGAGACGATTTGCCAGATTACTTTGGAATCACTCTCAGTGGTCATCACATTATATAATTTGGTTAAATAAATGTTTTCCCGGGAATATACTTGGATTGCTCTGATGATCTTTTCTACGGTACTTAAAAAATCTATTTTAGCGCTAGTCACCTGATTAAGCACTGATTTTAGTTTTTCCACAGAGACACTAACCGCCATTAAGTATAAATCGTGTTTGTTTTCGAAGTATTTATACATGGCACCGACGCTGACGCCGGCTTTTTCTGCTATTTTATTGATATTCGCGCCATCAAAACCATGCTCGGCAAATTCGACAATGGCGGTGTGGAGGATTTTGTCCTGCTTGTCCTGGGTGAGTTTATTAAAGGCTTCTTTATTTAGGGTCAACATAGTGTCTTCACCTCATTAGGGCTTTTTGCGTTGGGATTTGATTTAAGGATTTCATTTTCGGACGCCAATTTTCTGATTGTCTAGATTATAGCATGGTCAGGCCAAGCCTTCAAATATTGACGGGTGAAGAAAAAAGTGGTAAAATTTAAGCGAGTGAACACTCACTCACTAAATATTTAACGGGAAAGGGGAGGATTTTAAGATGGCAGAAACTTTTGGGATTTCCAAGTATCCTGATGCCGATCGGATTATCAGCCAACTTGACCATTTAATCAAGCAACCAATCTACACAATTCGTCAAGATAAACTCCAAGACTATGTGGAGAACTATTTTAACCGAAAATGCCTAAAATCCAAGGCGATGATTGAAGAAGCGCGGGAGATCATCCCGGGTGGCGTCCAACATAACCTTGCTTTTAACTATCCGTTTCCTTTGGTGATTACCAAAGCAGAGGGCGCTTACCTTTATGATCTGGATGGGAACAAGTATTATGACTTCTTACAGGCAGGCGGTCCCACGGTGTTAGGGAGTAATCCCACTTCAGTCCGGACCAAGGTCATCGAATTGTTGAATGAATGCGGCCCCTCGACCGGACTCTTCCATGAATATGAGTATAAACTGGCGAAGTTAATCTCCCAGCACATTAAATCGGTGGATATGTTTAGAATGCTGGGTTCAGGTACGGAAGCTTGTATGGGGGCGATCCGGGTCGCGCGCCTGGCCACGAAAAAGAAGCACATCTTAAAGATGGGCGGGGCTTATCACGGCTGGAGCGACCAACTGGCTTATGGGCTCCGGGTGCCGGGCTCGAAATGGACACAAGCAAACGGTGTACCTCGGAACTGCTTCAAATATACCCAGGAATTCTTCCCCAATGACCTCAATGATCTGGAGAAAAAACTCCGGAGAAATCAGTTGCGCGGCGGAACAGCGGCGGTGATGATCGAACCGGTGGGACCGGAAAGCGGAACCAGGCCACTGCATTATGAATTCAATAAAGGCGTGGAAGCACTATGTCGCAAATACGGGGCACTACTCATCTTTGATGAAGTGGTTACAGCCTTTAGAATCGGGATGTCGGGCGCCCAAGGCTACTATGGGGTTTCTCCGGATTTAACCGTTTTTGGCAAGGTGGTAGCCGGCGGGTATCCCAGCGCCGGCGGTCTGGGCGGTAAAAAGGAATACATGAAATACCTCGGCGCGGGGCTTGATGGGGCAGCGAAACATAAAAAAGCCCTGGTGGGGGGCACAATGGCGGCGAATCCCTTAAGTTGTGTGGCGGGCTATTACACCTTGTGTGAAATCGACCGGACCAACGCCACCCAAAAAGCCGGATTGTTTGCCGATCAATTAGTCGCAGGCTTACAAAGGCTAATCGAGAAGTATAAATTACCGTTTGTCGCTTTTAATCAGGGTTCCATCTGCCACTTGGAAACGGTAGGGACCATGCATTATTCCATCAATTGGAGTAAACCGTGGCAGATTCCGGCAGTGCTAAAGGCAACTTCCGAACGGAAGAAAGAGATGGAACATATGGGCGCCGCTTATATGGCGGAAGGTATTGTTACGCTGGCCGGAAGTAGGCTCTATACCAGCGCCGCTTATGAAGACAGCATGCTGCCTGATATTCTCGACCGGTTTGACCGGGTCTTCCAAAACGTAGCAATCAAAGCTTAAGGCGGAGGTAGCGATGGATATTAACGCAGCCAAAAAGGCGGTGCTGGCAGCCGGAGTTAAGCTGGTGGAAGCGGGTTTAATTGCCCGTACATGGGGTAATGTCAGTTGCCGGGTGGATGAGGACAGTTTTATCATCACGCCCAGTGGCCGTAGTTACCGCTCATTGACCCCAGCGGATCTGGTTCAGGTCAAGATTAGCGACTTGAGTTACGAAGGAGAGATCAAGCCTTCCTCGGAGAAAAGGATCCACGCCGAACTCTATCAACTGCATCCGGAGATGAATTTTGTCATCCACACGCACCAGGACAACGCTTCGGTGATCGCCGCCACCGGGTTGAAAGCAATCGAGGTCGGAGGCAAGTACCCAACCCTTGGCGGGTGGGTAATATGTGCGGATTACGCGCTCCCCGGAACCAAGGCTTTGCAGAAAAATGTTCGCGCCGCACTGAAAAATTCGAAGGGGCAAGCGGTGATCATGAAACACCATGGTGCCCTTTGTTACGGCGTTGATGCTGATGAAACATTTAGGGTCGCTTCCGAACTGGAGGAAGCCTGCGCGGATTTTGTGATAAACTATTACTTAACGCAGAGCAAAGCAACTAATTACAATCTTGCAGACTTAGTGGCCTTTGCGCTGGGACAAAACAATAAAGCCGGAGTGGCAAGTGACCAAGGGTTAAAAACTTACGCTGAAAGTAGAAGAACCGACCACGGCTTGATCTGGAATGATGGGGAAAAAGAGCTGGAAATTGCGGCGGATCAGAGTTTGGCCGGTTTGCCGGAAGCAGTTCAGCTTTACCGGACCATTTACGACAAAAATAAACAGATCAATCAGATCAGCTTTAAAGCAACACCAGAGATTCTAGGAGTCGCCTCTGCCGGATTGACCTTGAAACCACTCTTGGATGATTGCGCGCAGATCATCGGGGTGCAGGTGAGAGCGGTGGATCATCATAACTATGACGAAATAGCGCACGCACTAGCCAAATCGGCAGCTGTTTTCCTCAGTAACCGCGGAGCGTTATGTTGCGGCGAAACCAGTGATGACGTCATGGCGGTCGGGATGATCCTGCAGAAATCCTGTCAAGCCCTGATCGGAGCCTCCTTATTTGGCAAAGTGTGGCCAATTAACCCGGTCGAGAGTCGGCTGATGCACTTTGTTTATCGCAAAAAGTATTCAAAACAGGCGGAGCGGAATCGGTGATCGCCCAGCGGGAAAGGCATGACTTGCTCATGCCTTTCCTTACTTAAGCTTTTTGCGTTGTATCCATCTAAAGGAACTTCGATGCAATATATAGTGTATGACAACGCAAAAAGCCCACTTAAGTAAAGGAGATGAAAAGATGAGTACTTTTGTCATCGCCTATGATGTGGGAACCACCACGATGAAAACTTGTCTCTTTGAAATTGCGGATAAAATCAGCTTGATCGCCGATGCGGTGGAAGGATACCCTTTACATATGGTGGAAAACGGCGGCGTGGAACAGGATCCGGATGATTGGTGGCGCGCCATGGGTAACACCACCAGGAAAGTGTTGGCCAAAAGCGGTATTGCCCCT
>DOID01000153.1:7366-8619 GCA_003511465.1 Bacillota bacterium
ACCGGTGCGGCGGGGCATGAGTTATATGGATAACAGGGCAAAAGAGGAGCTTAAAGCCGGACTAGGGCGCGGGATTAGAATCGCCGGTCTTAATGGTTATAAATTACTTAGATCCGTGATGATCAGCGGCGCGGTAGCCGCCAGTGTGAAAGACCCGGTCTGGAAATATAAATGGGTCGAGCGGCATGAGCCGGAGAACTTCCGAAAAGTCTACAAATGGTTGGATGTGAAGGAGTACTTGATCCTTAAAACCACCGGTGAATTTATCATGACCGAAGACAGCGCCTTTGCCACCTTGCTCTATGACACCCGCCCCGGTCGACGGGGGTTCAGTAAGACAATCTGTAACATGTTGGGTGTGCAGATGCAACATCTCCCTCCTGTAGTGAATTGTATGGAGCCGGTGGGGAGCGTGACCCCGGAGGCCGCCGCCGCCCTTAATCTCCCCGTCGGGACTCCCGTGTTTGGTGGGGGCGGGGATGCTTCTTTAATTGGGGTTGGGGCCGGAGCGGTTAAAGAAGGCAGCACCCATATTTATTTAGGCACTTCCGGGTGGGTCTCCACGGTCGTCCGTAAACAGACGGTGGATCTAAAGAACATGATCGCCTCCATCATCGGTGTTCAGCCTGAGTATTTTAACTATTTTGCCGAGTTGGAAACCGCCGGTAAGTGTCTGGAATGGGTCAGAGATCACCTTGCTCTAGATGAAATCAACATCTATCTGCAGGACAAAGACGCCAAGACTCCGGAAACCGTAAAGATGAATCTCTATGACTATATGATGCAGGTGATCAAAGAAGTTCCGGCGGGTAGTAACGGTGTGATCTTTACACCGTGGCTTCATGGGAATCGTTGTCCTTTCGAAGATCCCAATGCCCGGGGTATGTTTTTTAACATTAGTATTGAGACGGGAAAAACCGAGTTAATCCATGCCGTCCTGGAGGGTGTTTGCTATCACCTCAGATGGCAATTGGAAGCCTCGGAAAGAAAGGTCAAAGGGGCCAATACGGTCCGGTTGGTCGGCGGAGGCGCTCTGGCACCCCTCACCTGTCAGATTCTGGCGGATGTTTTGGGCCGGGAAGTGGAGACGGTTGAGAATCCGCAAAACACCGGTACCGTGGGTGCAGCGATTCTAATGGCGGTTGGTCTTAAGCTAATCAAAGAGCTTACCGACGCCGACAGCTTAATAACCATTAAAGCCCGATATACGCCGCGGCGGGAGAATACCGCCATCTATGATCAATACTTTCCAG
>DOID01000113.1:0-4039 GCA_003511465.1 Bacillota bacterium
GACAGGGAAAAGGTCGGCGATCACCGGTTCTTCTCCGTCTAGAGAAATTGCATACCTTAAACCGTGTTCGCGGTTGAAATTGAGGGTAGGCGCTGTATAGAGTGTAATCCCTACGGTGCCTGGGGTAAAAAGATATAACCGGTACTCCAAATAAGGGCCGGTCTCCGGTGGGAGATAACTTTCGGCGGTAGTCGGGAGCAGCAACATGGAGGAGAGGGTCCGCCCGTAATCGGGAAATTTCACCCATTGTACTCCGTCGGCAGGGCAATTTCGGGAATAGTGCTCTGCTTCAATTGAAATATAGCCATTACTTTCGACAAAGGTCATCGCCTCTAGTTCCTCCAGGGTTGGCCGGGTCGGGTTAAAGATGGGCACGGTGATCCGGTACTCCTGGTCGGTTCCGGAAATCAAGATCGTTCCCTGGTGTCCTTCGCCAACGGGGGCTTTTTCCCAGTCGATCCAGACTTCGATCCGTTCTGCGGTGGCCACTTTGCCGGTGAAGTTACTAACCTTAATCCAAGGCTCCATTGTCTGGAGCCGATAGGTGAAGGGATCGGCCTTTTTATTAAAGATCTCTATGTAATGCTGATTGCGGGTAAACCTGCTGAAGCTCGGAAGGGTGCCCTGACCGGAGTGGGGATCAAGGGCTTGTTCCCCCTCTTCAAGGTAGATACCCATCTCGGCTCCGGGAAGAACCGGTACGGTCTTGACCATGGGCATGGTGTTTTTTTCCGGCCCGCGCCAGTTGGCCTTGCCAATATGGGGCTGTAACATCATCCCATCCCATTTCCCCTTGGCCAGCTTTTTATGGTAAAAATCGGTGTCGGCGGCTTCCACGGCAAAAGTCTCTTCGGTTAGCGCGGCATAATCGTTGGCGCTGATTCTCCCCTGCGCGGCGAAGAACTGGTTCTTCCCGGCACAGATCTGCATCTTCAGCACATTCCGGCTGGCGCGGGTCGGGTATAGAACCAGTTGGAAGAAGGCATCTTTCTGTTCTGGCGGTAGTGCGTGGGCGAGGCGTTCCGCTTTTTCCACGATCGTTTCAAACTCGGCCAGAACCCTTTCAGCCTCCCGGTAGTTGATTAAACTAAAAGTATCCTCTTCCACGATCTCGGGTTTCCGGCGTCCATTGTATTTTGTGTATTTAAGGAGAATCTCGGCGATGGCGGCCGCATGTTCCGGGCTGAACTGTTCCTCCGCCCAACGGACCGTATATTGATGGATCTCGTCATAATCCCATTGATTGATATCCCAAGCCATAGCCAAGAAGAAATCAAGGGGTAATTCCATAGGTTTGAGGTCACCCACATTGACAATCCAGATCCGATCGACGCCGTGATCGTAGGTCAAGTGCATTTGGTCCCAGATTTTCTGGAGGGGGACGGTGTTAATCCACTGGTAGGAACGGGGACCGCCCACATAATCAAAATGATAATAGAGGCCATAACCGCCGGGCCGGTTTCTCTCTGCCGCTCCCGGGAGCATCCGGATGTTTCCGAAGTTATCATCGGCTAGTAAGAGGGTGATATCTTCAGGGATCTTCAGCCCGGCTTCATAGAAACCTTGGACTTCTTTATATAAAGCAAGCACCTGTGGGATGGTGGAGAGTTCTTTATTCACTAATCTCTGGATGATCTCCCGTTGGTCCCGGATAATTCGTTCCAGTAAACGCTGGTTTTCCGCCAAGGTTCCCTTTTCGAGCATGGCCTCATCGCCGTCGCCCCGCATCCCAAGGGTGATGATGGATTCGAAATCCTTCACCCGTTCCAACCCTTTAAACCAGAAGTCGTAGATATTCTCGGCGTTTGTGTTATAGTTCCAAGCGCCTTTTTTGGCCTGGCCCCACTCGGACCAGCTTCGCATCATCGGTTCATGATGGGAGGTCCCCATAACGATCCCATAGAGGGCGGCTAGCTTTGGATTTAAGGGGTCCTCGGCATTAAAGACCCGTGGTTTCCACATGGCCGGCCAGAGGAAGTTGGCTTTTAGCCTTAATAGAAGTTGGAAGACCTTCTCGTAAAAGTGATGGTTAAAGCCGCCAAACTTCTGCTGGACCCAGGTGGTGAGACTGGGGGCTTCATCATTTAAAAAGAGACCCCGGTATTTAACGGACGGTTCACCCTGGGTATATGTACCAGCCCGGACATAAAGCGCTCGGCTTTTTTTGACGGGGACATCAGCCCACCAAGACCAGGGAGAGACTCCAATTCTTCGGCAGAGTTCATAGATGCCGTAGATGGTTCCCCTTTGGTCGCTACCGATGATGAATAGGCCATTGTCGACGCCGGGTAATGGATGCTTAAGGACTTGGATGGTAAAGGATTCCCATTTTCCCTGGATTGCCGAGACATTTAGCCGACCTTCGGCAATTAAGCCGTCGATTAGCGGGCTTTTCCCAATCGTACCGATCAAGACGGTCTCTTTGCTAAAGCTAGCTTCCACCGCGGTCGTGATCGGGGGCTCCTGACCGGTGACTGCCTGGAGATCCTTCTTCAAGTCTGCGACGGCTCTGTTTACCCCCCAGTGGTCGTTGGGATCGACAAAAAGGCCGGTGACGAAGGTGTTTTCCGCTAAGGTGAAATCAGGCTCTCTTTTTTCGTTTGCACTAAAGATAATCATGGTCTATCCCCTTCCTTTACTTTACCCGAGGAACTGTCCGATCACTTTTGTTATTCGTATTTTCCCAAAATTACCCTGCATTTAAATTTGTTTCATTAGCGTAACTCGCTCAAGTAGGACCAAGCTGGGAAGAGAAAAAAGACAAAAAAGTTAGAGTAGGATTTGATCCTACTCTAACTTTAACTCATTGAACATTTTCACAAGTGTCAACCTTAGATCTGGCACGGGGTTAACTAAGCGCGGACAGGAAATTCTCGATCTGATAATCTTCAGAAACTTCCTGTAACCAGGGGTTATATTCTTTTTCTAGTTTTTGCTTTTCTAAATACTCTTTGATCTGGTCTTGGTTTTTTTCGTAGTTCGGTGCTTCGGCTGCACGCTTATCTTCCACTTTAATCAGGTGATAACCGTATTCGGTTTTAACCGGATCGCTGATGGTGCCGGTCTTAAGCGCGAAAGCGGCTTTTTCAAATTCGGCGGTCATGGCCCCGCGACCGAAGAAACCTAGTTGTCCACCTTTATCTTTCGTGGAGGTATCGGTAGAGAATTCTTTGGCTAAGGCTGCGAAGTCTTCGCCCTTGGCCAACTTGCCTTTCAGATCCTGTGCTTCTTTTTCGGTCTCGACCAGGATATGGCTTGCTTTGACCTGTTCTTCCTGGGCGAAGCTATTTTTGTTTTCTTCAAAGAAGGATTTCATCTCGGCTTCGGTCACGGAGATCCGTGGAGCCAGTAGTTTTTTGATCTTCAGGTTTTGGGTCAGGTTGCTTTTAATCTCTTCGAGGGAAGAACCGCTCAGCTCTAAGATTTGCGTAAAGTTATCTGCGCCGCCGTAGGTAGTGTAGTACTCTTCCAGTTCTTTTTCAATTTCGTCAGCGGAGATCGATATATTTTGTTTCGCGGCTTCAAGATCGACGATTTTTTGGGCGATTAAAAGATTCAAACCCTGCTGGCCGGCTTGTTTCAGTAAAAGATCAGATAATTCATCTTTCGAAATCTCTTCCCCGTTGACGGTGGCCACTACGGCCGGATTCGGGGCAGTTGACCACTGGCGATAGCCGAGGGCGAGACCGGAAACCAAGCCAAGGACGATTAGAATGATCACAATTTTGCCTTTTGTGTTCAACACGTTCAGTTTCATCTCCTGTTTCACTCCTAAAGTGTTAATACAATAATTGTAACAAATATTTATGTCAAATGGAAGTTGAAAATATAGGATCACTTAAACGAAGCCATCGGGAAACCTGTTAAGGGAGACCCGATGGCTTTTCGCGATCAAATTTAAGCACGCTTCAAATTAATGGTCCAGTGCACACTGTTTAAACTCCTTGATCGTCATGGGCTGGCCGGCTTTTTCTTTTTTTAGCCGGTGGTAACAGTCTTCATTGATCGTAAAGTTTAGTTCATTACGGTAGCGGAGCCA
>DOID01000113.1:4268-6642 GCA_003511465.1 Bacillota bacterium
TTAAAGATCAGCGGATAGATGGCGCATTCCACCGGTTTGATGTGCGGGTCTTTTCCCAGTTGGCAGCGGTCGTTTTGGAGGTAGGTGCAGGTTGCCGCCGGGCTCCAACAGTACATGAGCCCGTGGGCTGTGCTAATGGGGTCCAACAGATGTTCCGGATGGACACCGAATTCGTGCAAAAATTCTAATTCGCCGGGGAGTAGGAAGGCGGTGGTAACCTGGCGACTACTCTCACATAAGCGGTCGCAACTAAGGCAAGGATCCGTACTGGGATCGCCCTGAAAGATCTGGAAAAATTCACGGAAGTGTTGCGGGGCGATTGGAAAAAAGGATTTTGTCATTTCATCCATCCCTCCTGCTTTCAACCATTATATGCACGAAGCAAAGAGGGGAGACCTAATCAGTTATCCTGCGTTTGGTTTTCCTCATCAACAACGCTAAAGTCAGCGTCATAGGTGGTATCTTCCCCATAATCGCCATCGGGTTCCGTGTTTGGTGTGCTTGTATACTGCTCATCCATACTAACACCGGTCGCCGCCAGCGCTGACTCTAGGGTATCGCAAGCGTCGGCCATCTGTGAACTGTCCTTGCTCTTCAACGCCTTCTTGGTTTGCTTGATCAGTTCATCCAGTTTGCTCCGGTCTTCCTTGGGAATTTTCTTTTTAACAACTTCCGCCTGATACAGTAATTGCTCGGCCCGATCCCGTGCGGTCGCCTCCGCTTTATCCCGTGCATCCGCTGCCGCATACTGCTGTGCTTCGAAAATGGCACGGTTAATTTCTTCTTGGCTCAAATTCGACGACGCGGTAATGGTGATCTCCTGTTGTCGGCCGGTACCCAGATCCTTGGCAGAAACATTGACGATGCCATTGGCATCAATGGTAAAAGTGACTTCGATTTGGGGAATGCCGCGCATGGCTCGGCGAATTCCGGTTAGTTGGAATTTCCCTAGGGTTTTATTGTCGCGGGCCATTTGGCGTTCACCCTGTAACACATGGATTTCCACTGAAGACTGGAAATTCCGGGCGGTGGTAAAAATCTGACTTTTCGTGATCGGAATGGTGGTGTTCCGCTCAATAATGTGGGTACAGACGCCGCCGACCGTTTCGATTCCTAGCGAAAGCGGAGTAACGTCTAAAAGGAGGAGATCAGTGACTTCACCACCGAGCACCCCACCTTGGAGGGCAGCGCCCATGGCTACGCACTCATCGGGATTGATCCCTTTAAACGGGTCTTGGCCGGTAATCCGCTTGACAGCATCCTGGATCGCGGGGATGCGGCTGGAACCGCCGACCATGAGAACCTTATTGATTTGGTCAGCGCTTAGTCCCGAATCAGCAAGGGCCTGTCGGACCGGGGTGATGGTTTGCTCCACCAGATGCCGGGTGAGTTTGTCGAAGGTGGCGCGGTTGAGGGTTACTTCCAGGTGCAAAGGGCCGCTTTTGTCAGCGGAAATATAGGGGAGCGTAATTACGGTTGAGCTAACGCTGGATAATTCAATTTTAGCCTTCTCGCTGGCCTCGCGCACGCGCTGCATGGCCTTGGCGTCTTTGCTCAAATCAATCCGGTGGGCGCTTTTGAACTCTTTGACCAGGTAATCCGCGATGCATTGATCGAAATCATCGCCGCCCAAATGGTTGTTTCCGGCTGTCGCCAGGACCTCGATGACATCATGGTTTATATCCAGGATTGAGACATCAAAGGTCCCGCCGCCGAGATCGTAAACCATGATCTTTTGTTGGATTTCTTTATTTACCCCATAGGCCAAAGCGGCGGCCGTCGGCTCGTTAATGATCCGCTGAACATTCAAGCCGGCAATTTTCCCCGCGTCTTTTGTGGCTTGACGCTGGGCGTCGGAAAAATAAGCCGGTACCGTAATTACCGCATCGGTAACTTCCTCGCCCAAAAAACTCTCGGCGTCGGTTTTCAATTTTTGCAAAATCATCGCCGCGATTTCCGGTGGCGTATACTTTTTACCTTGGATCTGTACAGTGTGATTCGTACCCATTTTACGCTTGATCGAACTGACGGTCCCACTGGGATTGACGACGGCTTGCCGTTTGGCGATTTCACCGACTAAGCGCTGTCCTTCTTTGGTAAACGCTACCACGGAAGGGGTGGTTCTTCCTCCTTCCGTGTTCAGAATGATGACGGCTTCTCCACCTTCGGTCACTGCCACACAAGAGTTGGTTGTTCCTAAATCAATTCCGATAATTTTTCCCATCTATAAATTCCTCCAGTTAGTTGAAAAATTCACTTCATAGAAAATACCAGTCTGTCGATTCTCGCGGCTTAAATTTCGGCAAATCTAGCTAGTAGCGCCGCTCCGAACGACCAGCTGCGGTGGCCTTCGGGGGCTTGTCGACTCACCTGG
>DOID01000113.1:6766-7162 GCA_003511465.1 Bacillota bacterium
TGTCGACTCACCTGGCTTGAATTTAATCACTTCGTGATATTAAGGTAGCCAGCGTGAGCGACTACTTCAGCAGCCAATACAAAAACGGCAAAACATCTGAGTACAACAGATCGTCATACAGATTCGTTCCGGATCAATGTCCACCGTATGGAAACCGCCGCCCCCCTGCCGATAGGCGTGACTGCCGTTCTGCATCTGCAGCAGGGTCTGCTGGTATTGGATATTGCCTGGTTCCATTTGAACAGCCCGGCGAATGTGCTCAATGGCGGTAATCTTATTGCCAAGGCCATAATGGGCGAGGGCATTCAGATAATACCATTTTGCCGTACGCCTAGGGCTCTCCACCTGGGACAAAACATGCAGCGCTTCTTGAAAGTGATAGGCGTTTAGGTAATG
>DOID01000113.1:7513-7646 GCA_003511465.1 Bacillota bacterium
GGGAAACGCCAAGAACTCTATATGGATCGTCGATCATGCTTATTTCCCTTCCCGGCGAGCATCGGTCGCCATTTTATATTTTTGCCAGACCCCATTGTATAAAATATTCCTCAAAATTTCCACATCCTGTAAA
>DOID01000113.1:7884-10277 GCA_003511465.1 Bacillota bacterium
CGGTGATGTTTCCGGTCGGCGTCCAGATCGAGGCAAGCATCCATCAGATAGATGAATTTTCCTAGCGCTTCTCCGGTCGCATAGAGATGCTTAGCCCAATAATCTTGGGGGTCATAGACAAACAAATCCCCAAGGAGGCGGCCAAAAGAAGCCGCAGCTTCATCCGCCGCCATCGGTTCATTTTTTGCTTCAATGGTTGAAAGCTGGGTCAGACACGCTTCAATGTTCTTGCAATGTTGTGGGTATTTCGCCTTGACCCGTAGGTACTTCGGATACAGCAGCCGGGCATAAAACCAAGATGATTTTTTGCGTTCATCTTCCCAATCATCTATGCAATTATAATAAGCCAGCGCAATACTGATCTCCGCCGCATATTCGGTGTACTTGGTCAGCCAATAGGGCCGTTTGCGCATGGGATGGACGAAACACCGGGATAAGCCGTCTTTTTCGGGCGCTTCATATAGTGAACTGAGCAAGAGGGTCAAAAAGGTCAGATCATAGCTCAGGGTCATGCGGCCGCTCAAGCCGTATTGCCGACCGATGGTTCGACAGAGCCCGCAATAGCAACCTTTATACCGCTGTAACTGTTCCGGTGTCAGCGTATCTTTATAAGGCGCAACAAAACCAAACGTAACTCATCAACTCTTCCTTGTGAAATTTTCACCGCATTTGCAGCGGATGAGGATTTTCCCTTTGCCTTTTGGCACTCGCAGGGTGATTCTACAGGCGGGACAATTGAAAAAACGATAATCGTGCCGCTGTTGAAAACGGGTTTTAGCCTGTTTTAGCTTAGTGCGAAATTTCCGTTTCGCCGCGAGATATTTCTGGTTTTCGCGCTGGCGTAAATCCAGCTTCCTGGAGAAGATACGGAAGTAACACCAAAAGAGCAAGGCAAAACCCAGCCAATGTAAAAAGAAGCCTACGGCCCCGCCCAGCAGCCGACTGAAGATTAAGGTAATCAAACAGAAAATGCTGAGAAATAAGGAGAACTCATCAGTGCCGTTGCGTCCATGCATAAAACGAATAAACCAACCTCTCATTTAGTGGCAGATCCCTTCTTTTCTTAATATTATGGATTTTCATAAAGACAACCGATTGTCAATAAGGTAAGTATACTATAACTTCATGAACTGAACAAAAACTTTTGGCCGTCAATTGTCAAGTTGAATAATTATGGAATCTATTTTAAGATTGATCTAAGCTCGGGATAGTTGAATCAAACAACAACGCAAAAAGCCCGATCTAAAGCATGCAAAAAGTTGAGCGATTGAGTTCAGGTGCGAGGTGGTTACGATGTTTAATATTCTGGTCGTGGAAGATGATCAGCATACCAGAAAATTGATCAGCGCGGTTTTGAAACAAGAAGGCTTTACGTCCTTTGCGGCAGTTGATGGGGAAGACGCTTTACAGATCATGGACAAGCAACAGATCGATCTGATCATTCTCGATATTATGATGCCGAAGATGGACGGCTATGAGCTGACGAAACATTTGCGGAGCAGTGATCAGAAACTGCCAATCTTAATGGTGAGTGCCAAACAATTGCCAGAGGATAAACACCGAGGTTTTTTGGCCGGCACTGATGACTATATGACTAAGCCGCTGGATATTAAGGAAATGGTTTGGCGGGTTAAGGCGCTGCTCCGGCGGGCCCAGATTGCCAATGAACACCGCCTTACCATTGGCGAGGTGGTTTTGGATTACGATACCTTGACGGTTACCCGCGGCGATGAAAGCCACGTCTTACCGAAAAAAGAATTTTATCTCATCTTCAAGCTGTTATCCTACCCAAACCAGATTTTCACCCGGCTTCAGCTTATGGATGAGATCTGGGGCATGGAATCTGAATCCTCGGATACCACCGTCAATGTGCATATCAATCGGCTCCGTCGCCGCTTTGAACATTTCCCGGAATTTGAGTTGGTTACCGTGCGCGGACTCGGCTATAAGGCGGTGAAAAAAGAATGACTAAAGCCACAAACCAACAAAGGATACTACCCATCCTCTTTACCGGAGTTGTCTTTGGTGTGATTCTGCTTTCTATGTTAATTACCGGTTTCATCATCTGGTTATTGTTTCGAGCGGGGGTTTTAAATAAACTGGCGCCGCCAAGGATTGGAACGACGATTCTCTGGATGCTTTGTCTTTCGACATTGATCGGTTCGATCCTGGCTGTGATCGCTGGGAAAGCTCCCCTGCGCCCCATCAACCAACTGATTGCGGCGATTAAAGCCCTTGGCGAAGGGGATTTTAGCGTGCGGTTGCACCTTGAAGATTTCCAGATCATGAAGGATATTGCGGACTGTTATAACAAAGCAGCGACGGAACTTGGGAAGACGGAAATGCTGCGGGCGGATTTTGTGAACAATTTTTCCCATGCTTTCAAGACACCT
>DOID01000113.1:10440-13072 GCA_003511465.1 Bacillota bacterium
CAGGAATATCTGGAGATCATTGCCGTCGAATCAAGCCGCTTGGCGACGCTGGCCACGAATGTACTGAACCTTTCCAAAGTAGAAAACCAGACCATTCTTACGGATCAAAAAGTGTATGACCTCTCGGAACAGATCCGAGGGGCCATTTTGCTACTGGCACCCAAGTGGGAAGAGAAACAGCTGGAAATGGCCATTGAATTGCCGGATTGTAGCTATTACGGGAATAAAGACTTGCTGGGGGAAGTTTGGATCAATCTCTTGGATAACGCCATTAAATTTTCAACGGTCGGGGGGAAACTGGGCGTGTCCGTCTTTGACTTAGGGACAAAACTGGCCATTACCATCAGCGATACGGGCTTAGGGATGGATCAAGAAACCAAGCAGCAGATTTTCAACAAGTTTTACCAAGGGGATACCTCCCGTGCCACCGCAGGTAATGGTGTGGGGCTGGCCATTGTGGATAAGGTGGTGGCTTTGCATGGGGGGACGATTACGGTCAAAAGCGCCGTTGGCAGCGGTAGCCGCTTTGAGGTGCTCCTTCCGAAAAGGGTTAAACCGGAGCGGAGCATGGCATAATTTTTAGTAAAAGGGGATGAAGGGGGACTTCTTCTGGAACGAGAAGATTTAATGCTCAAGTTAAACTGGTTCTATAGTTTGGAAGTGAGCCAAGTCGACCTCTATAAGGCACAAAGCCAAAGGTTTAGCGGAACTTATGAAAGTATTGTGTTTGAACGTACTGCTGTTGTTGAACAGGAGCACGTGGATAAGATCGCCGCCTTGATCCGAACGTTCGGCCGGGAGCCTTATAAAATTGGGGATGTGATTTCCCCGCTCTTTGGCGGGCTGCTCGGGAGGATCCTTGCCTTCAGCGGGCTGGAAAAGACGTTACAGGCCAATATTCTCATTGAAAATAAAGCGATGGCCGATTATGTGGCTTTGCTGCAACAGGTGGGGGAAGATTTCGGGGATGAGCTACTAACAGTGCTCCAGCACAATTTGGTGGATGAAGATGTGCACACGGCGTGGTTTACGGAACGCCTGGCGGATTACATCTTGCTGGATCTGAAAGATTAGGGGGAGCCATATTACCAGAAAACCTGCATATATTTAGCATAGGAGGTGGTATGCAAATGAATGAAAGACCGCACCAGGGGAGGAGGAAGTGTACGTTACCAGTGCCCTATCCCGAACCCAAAGTGGTAGCGCCCAATGCTTTCTATGCGCAGTTGTTGTTGGAAGATTATGCAGGGATGGTCAGCGAAGAGACCGCGATTCATCAGTACTTGTTTCACCATTATTATTTTGAAGACGAATTAAGTGAAATGGTGGAGTGTATCTCAATTGTGGAAATGAAGCACCAGGATCTGCTGGCGGAGACCATTCAATTATTGGGGGTGGCACCGGAGTACCGGACCCTCAGTAATAATTTCCCCACTTACTGGAATGCTTCCTATGTTTATTATGGAACGGATGTCTGCGACCGTTTAGCGGCGGACATTGCGGCGGAACAGGAAGCAATCTGTACCTACCGGCAACACCAGGAAATAATTATGGATCCCCACATTCGAGAGCTTTTGGAGCGGATTATTATGGATGAAGAACACCATTTAAAGTTGTTTGAGCAAGCCATCAGCCGGTACTGCCCGGGTTGGGGTGGGGTTAACGAATGAGCAAAAAGGGGTTCCCGGTGGAGCCCCTCTTTTGATCTATTTTTTCTTTGCTTTCTTGTTTTTCTGGGGTGGTTTTTCCTTGGGTAAGGAAAGGGTCTTCTTCGGCGCAGTCGCCGGTTTGCTGAGGGTACTGTACGGGACTTTTACTTCGGCGGCGATTAAGCGCCAGTCTTTTCCGGCGACGCGGAGGGAGAAGAAATCAACCGGGGATTTTTGCAGGCGATAGCCGAGGTTGATCCCGATAAAAAGGTCCTCATAGGTTAAGCCCCGAGAGCGCCAGTAAAAGAGCAGGTCAGGATCGGCGCCGTAGTATTCATGGAGAAAGCGAATGGTTAATAGTTCCTCAAAGATGGCATCATCATTCTTGGCGGGCGAACCTTTTTTGTGTTTATTTTTGGCTGACATGTATTTCCCGTGGAAATTTGCAGGCAAGCCCAATTCTTTAGCTAGTTTTCCCCAACCTTTTCCTTTTTGTTTCCAGATTGTCTCCGGTGGGGTTTGGGTGGCAATTGACAGGTAAAAGAGGGGAAAGGCTTGGAGGGGGGATTTTTTGACTGAGGGGTGGAAATCACCAATATTTAGCTGAAAGTAGCTGGAGGCGGTTTGCTGCATTAAAGAAAAAGCGAGGCCCCGGTCGGAGAGGGAAATATGTACGGCAGTAGTATCAGCCAAAGCCGGGCTTAGGGCAAAGCAGGTTAAAAGCAAGCTGAGGGCGAAAGCAAACAGGGTTTTCTTCATATCTAAACCTCCCAAAAGATTTCCTTATACTATATTTCTGAGATTAACCCAGGTTTCCTTTACTGCTCCTGGTGGTATATGTTTCCAGGTAGTCGCCCACGCTGGCTTGTCCCACTAACGGCCGCTTTGAATGCGGCCGTTCTAAGTAGTCGCTCACGCTGGCTACCACCCGCGCACATGAAATGATGAAAATAAGAGCCAGGTGAGTCGACAAGCCCCAAAGG
>DOID01000113.1:13230-17610 GCA_003511465.1 Bacillota bacterium
AACATAGGCTATTTTCTAGGTAGAAGCGTTCTTTTAAGCGCAGGGCTCTGGGAGGAGCAGTACTTGCCCGCGCTTAATCGTGGCAGCGGGAGAAAGGGCATTGAGCCCTAGAATTAGGGACCTGGGAATCGCAAACCTTGAGCTTAGGTCATCGATGGTATCGCCGCTGCGGACCACATATTTGATAATCGTCCAGCCGGGTTCTTTGGGGTTGCGACTGGAACCGTGGATAAAGCCGCGGAGGTCTTCTTCCGAGAGGATGTTGTTTTTTAGTTCATCATAAGAAATACTCATGAAGGGGCTCCTTTCCGTGGTAATTAATATTTAAGAAAGAAACGGTATTATTTTATGAAATAAGGGACTAAATGGTTACGGTGACGCGAGTGAAGATTGCTGATCACCGCGGGAAATGTTTGGTATAATAGGGAACATGAAAGCTGATAAAAGGATTAAGTTGAAAGAAGGTTCATTGATGGAGAGATTGGCTAAGATCCGTCAATTGATGACGGAAGAAAAACTAGATGGGTTGATTGTGACCACAGCAGCGAACCGGCGTTATTTGAGTGGATTTACCGGTTCTTCGGGAATCTTAGTCATTAGCCAAGAGCATGCCGTTTTACTGACGGATTTTCGCTATCTTGACCAGGCGGCGGAAGAAGCGAAAGCTTATGGCTTCCAGGTTAAAAAGCACCAGCCAGCCATCTTGGAGACGGTGGCGGAGGAGATCAAGGCGCAAGGGACGAAAGCCCGCTCGAAATGGGGGTTTGAAAGCGAAAACCTGGTGGAAAAGGATTATCGCACCTTACAAGCGAAATTGGATCGGGGGATCCTGACACCCACCGAAGGGCTGGTTAACCGTTTGCGGCGGATAAAGTCCGTAGATGAGCTCGGGTCGATTCGTAAAGCGGTGGAAATCACGGACCAAGCATGGGCCAGGTTACAGCCGGAGCTGAAGCCGGGTCGGACGGAAAAGGAGATTGCCGCTCTTTTCGAATATTTTCAAAGGGAATTAGGAGCTGAAGGGGCTGCTTTCCCGACGATTGTGGCCTCAGGTCCCCGAAGCGCTTTACCTCACGGGGTGCCGACCGACAAAAAAATTGCCGCCGGGGACTTATTGGTGTTGGATGGAGGAGCAGTCTATAATGGTTATTGCAGCGACTTTACTCGGACGGTGGTCGTCGGCGCCGCGCCCACCGCTGACCAGCAGGCTCTTTACGACTTGGTGCTGAAGGCGCAGCAAGCGGCCCTCGATGGAATGCGGCCGGGGGTGACCGGGAAAGACGTGGATGCGTTGGCGCGGAAGGTGATTGCCGAGGCTGGTTATGGGGAGCGGTTTGGCCATGGCTTGGGTCATAGTTTGGGTTTAGAGATCCATGAAGCGCCACGATTGGCCCTGACCGATGAAACAGTGCTGGAAACCGGTGTGGTTTATACGGTGGAGCCAGGCATTTACCTGGCCGATTGGGGTGGGATCCGCATTGAGGATGTGGTGGTCGTGACGGAAACGGGGATTGAAGATTTAACCGCAAGCCCCAAGACGATTATTCTCGACAGTGAGGACAGGCATATGGTAAAATAAAAAGGCTAAAAAAGACAGAAAAAGCGTTTCTAGTCGCTCACGCTAGCTTCCGCCAAGACATTGAAAATTAAAGCCAGGTGAGTCGACAGACTAGTATTTTTTAAGTAAAGCTTTTTGGAAGCATGATAGGACTAAGGAGGTACGGGGATGATTTCAGTCAATGATTTTCGCACGGGACTTACGATTGAACTGGACGGACAACTTTATGCTGTAGTTGAGTTTATGCATGTTAAGCCAGGGAAAGGGTCGGCTTTTGTCCGCTCCAAGTTGAAGAACCTGCGCACCGGTTTTACGGTGGAGCGGACCTTCAATGCGGGGGAAAAAGTGACTCCGGCGCGGGTTGAGACCAAGGAGATGATGTTTTTATATAAAAGCGACGACGATTACGTCTTTATGGACAATAGCACTTACGAACAACTGACCTTAAGCGAGCAGACCATTGGAGATGGGGTTAAATACTTAAAAGAAAATATGAATGTCATGATTCAGATGTATAATAATGAGTCCATTGGTGTTAACCTGCCGAATACCGTGGAACTCACGGTTGCCCAGACCGATCCGGGCTTTAAAGGAGATACGGCGACTGGCGGTACGAAACCGGCGACGCTGGAAACCGGCGTTACGGTAAACGTTCCCCTCTTTATTGAAGAAGGAGACGTTCTCCAAATTGATACCAGATCCGGCGAGTATTTACGGCGTTCAAAATAGAAATCCATGGATAGCCTTTCTCACCGCTAGTCATACTAGGATTAGAACCAGAATGGGAGGTTTGAAAATGGAACTGAAAGAACAGGTTGCCTATTTACGTGGGTTGGTTCAAGGACAGCAATTTCAGGGTGAAAAAGAGGAGGTCCTTTGGACGCAACTCTTGAATATCTGTGACCTTGTCTCCTTGGAACTGGAAGATATGCGCGATGAGCATGATGAGTTAAATGAGTATGTTGAGGCTATCGACGAAGATCTGGGCTATCTGGAAGAGCAGTATTATCCCTTTGATGAGGATGACGACGAGGAGAATGAACAGTTAATCGAAGACTAGTCTTGGTCAAACCTAAAAAAAGCATATTTTAAAACCCGTCCCCATACTTATGTACAGTAGGGGACGGGCTTTTTTTGTGCCAAAGTCACGCAAAGGGCCAACGCAAAAAGCTGGGGAAAAGGCGGTGGTTACATGGGCTTTGCCGAGCAAGTTTTACCCGTGCTGGCACCTAAAATTAGGCTAGCCCTTGATCAGTTGCGGCGGATCGTACCGGGAAAATGGGCGAAGTTGGAAGAGATCCGTCTCCGCGCCGAGCAGCCGTTACAAGTGGAGATCGGCCAGTCGTTCCTGGTGACGGGGGCTGGGGAGCTGACGGCCGATCCGGAACAGGCATTAAAAGTCGGGGGTGCTGATCTGCTCCGCACTTTACAGCTGATCGGGGGAAATTCCCTTTATACCTTGGAGGAGGAATTAAAAGAAGGCTTCATTACCCTGGTAGGGGGACATCGGGTCGGCCTGGCCGGGGAGTGTCTGGTCGCCCGTGGCACGCTCCTGCGTTTGAAACGGGTGACCAGTTTAAATGTGCGAATCGCCCGGGAGTTAAAGGGCATTGGCGGGGTACTCCTGCCATTTTTGGCCCAGGAAGGCCGACCCTTAAGGACAATGATTATCTCTCCCCCGCAAGCCGGAAAGACAACTCTCCTCCGGGATCTCATCCGTAGTTTTAGTAATGGAGAAGGACTGTCGGCCCCGGCTAAAGTAGGATTGGTTGATGAGCGGGGGGAGGTGGCCGGATGTTACCAGGGAGTGCCCCAGCTAGATGTGGGGATCAGGACTGATGTGCTAACCGGGTGTCCAAAACGGGAGGGCGTTTTTTTGTTGCTCCGTTCGATGGGTCCGCAGTTGATCGCCACCGATGAGCTGGGCCGCCCTGGTGACCTAGACTTGATCGAGGAAATTCTCAATACCGGGGTGGGGTTTATTACGACGGCTCATGCCTGGGATATCAAGGATCTTACTCGGCGCCCTTCTTTGCAGCATCTATGGGTGCAGGGATTGGTGGAACGGGTCGTGGTTTTAAGTCGGAGGTTGGGACCCGGTACGTTGGAAGGGGTGTGGGATGGTCGCACCCACGAGCCCCTACTTGCGCAAGTTCAACGTTTGGAGGTCACAAGATGAAGATGATCGGTGCCCTTTTGGTTATGACCGCCAGTACTTTTGCCGGATGGATCTACAGTACTCTTTTAAAGAAAAGATTGACTCTGCTGAACGCTTTAATCCAGAGTTTTCAGTGGTTGGAGACGGAGATCGGCTACGCTAGCACTCCGCTGGTGGAAGCTTTTACGCGGATCAGTGGGCGTACCCAGGAGGATGTTCAGCTGATCTTTTCCAACTTTGTTGAAGCATTGCAGGATCCAGCTGGGTTAACGGCTGATGAGGCTTGGCAGCATTGCATAAAGCAAAACCAGGAAACGCTACCCCTAAAAGCCGAAGATTGGGCGCTCTTGTTTGATTTCGGACGGACCTTGGGCACGACGGACCGGGAACATCAAGTCACGGCGATTCGTCAAACTTTGGAACGGTTACAACTCCAGACCACAGGGGCCACCGAAGAGCGGAAAAAAAATGAGCGGCTCTACCGGTATCTAGGTGTGGCCGGCGGCGCTTTAGTCGTTTTAATCTTTTATTGAAGCTTTTTCCGTTGTATCCATTAAAAAAGATTCCGGTACAATATATAGTGTTTGACTTGAGTGAGGCTATCAATATATTGTACCGGAATAGTTGAATCAAATGACAACGGAAAAAGCCCTTGAAGCTTTTT
>DOID01000113.1:17712-19593 GCA_003511465.1 Bacillota bacterium
AAGCTTTTTGCGGTGACCGAAAGGGAGGGAAAAAGATGATACCTGAAGTGAACCTGATCTTTAAAATCGCCGGGGTGGGTATTGTCGTTCTTTTACTCAATATCCTTTTTAAACAGGCGGGTAAAGAAGAATACGGCGTGCTCCTTACTTTTGTGGGGGTGGTTGCTATCTTCATTGTCGCCATTCAGATGATCCAAAGGTTTTTCGAGGAAGTCCGGGCGGTCTTTGGTTTTTAACGGCAATTTTGCGCTTACCAGCGCAAAAGGGTGTAGACAGGGGTGAGTTGGTGGATATTTTTTTCTTTTTAGGGATCACACTGGTATCGTTGATTTTTATTACGATCCTCCGCCGTGAATACGAGGAATACGCGGTTTTACTCTCGATGATCGTGGGTACGATGATTGTTTCAAGGCTCATTGGTCGGTTGATGGACCTGATTGGTGCTTTTACCTATTTAGCGGAGAAAGCGCAGATTAACGCCGATTATTTGTCGATCATTTTTCGAGTCATGGGTGTGGCCTATGTGGCTGGTTTTGGTGGGGAGATCTGTCGCGATGCTAATGAAAACACCCTGGCGTTAAAATTGGAAATGGCTGGGAAGATCATCATTCTTTTTATGGCGGTCCCGGTGATGGTGGCAATTTTAGAGATGGTCCTCCGGATCTTTTAGAGGGCACCGGAAAGGAAGATGGGGATGAGGGGAAAGCAAGGTTACGGTTGGCGACTGGTTGCCGCTTGCGTGGTACTGCTTTTACTGGCCATTCCGGCGCAGGGACAGGAAGATAACCCGCTCGATCCGGTGCTGGACCGGGAAATAGCGGCGCTGGATCTGGGTACCCTCAATTCGTTTCTGAGTAGTTTGGATGGAGAGACCGAGGAGCTTTTGCCGGATTGGGATCTGAAAAGCTGGGTGCGGGGGGGAATGCTGCTTGACCTTTCTCAACTGCTGAAGAAGTTCACCACTTTTATCGGCCGGGAGATTGTGGTAAACCTTCATCTTTTAGGGAGGTTGATTCTGTTAGCAGTGATCGGTGGGGTATTAGCCCATTTCCAACAAGCCTGGGCTGGGGAGAGCATCGGTGAACTGGTGACGAAGATTATCTACCTGATTCTCATGGGATTGGCGATCCAGAGCTTCACGACCACTTTGCGGCTGGCCTATACGGCTTTGGAACGGGTGAACGATTTTGTGCTGGCGGTCTTACCTGCCATCTTTACTTTGTTGGCAGCAGCCGGTGGTATCACGCTGACCACGGTCTGTCATCCGGTGGTGTGGGGCGGAACCGCCATCGTGATTAATCTGGTTAAAAACCTAGTGCTACCCTTAATTCTCTTGTCCGGGACGATTGGTTTGGTTTCGAAACTGACGGAGGGGTTTAGCGTGACCAAACTGGCGGAAATGATCCGACAAGGTGCCATTGTGCTCTTGACCTTTCTGGTCACCATTTTTTTGGCGGTGATCGGGTTGCAAGGGGTGACGGTAGCTGCCGCTGATGGCCTTGGGATGCAGACGGCCAAGTTTTTAACGGGAAACTTGGTGCCGATTGTCGGGGGCGTGGTCTCCGACAGTTTGGAGCTGGCTGCCGGGTGTTCGCTGCTGATCAAAAACGCCCTCGGCGCTTTTGCCGCGTTGGGCGCTGTTTTGCTCTGCGCCTATCCGGCATTTAAAATCCTGGTTGTGGCGGTGATTTACCGGCTGGCGGCGGTTTTTGTTCAGCCTTTGGGTCAGGAGCGGCTGGCCGAATCTTTGCAGGAGATCGGTAAAACCGTGACGGTGGTTTTTGCCACGGTCGCCGTGGTTGGTTTGATGTTCTTCTTTTGCCTCACGATCCTGGTGGGACTGGGAAACTTGACTGCGGTCATGAGGTAAAATTGGATGCG
>DOID01000113.1:19725-27312 GCA_003511465.1 Bacillota bacterium
CTCACTTTTCGCAGAAGGGGAGGTCTGATCCCGATCAAAGATGCGATCAAAAGTTTGCTGGCCTTGATTTTATTGGCTGGTTTTTTGGAACTTCTATTGCCCGATGATGAAATGCGGAAATATACCCGAATGGTGGTTGGCTTAATTGTGCTTTTTTCCTTAATTAACCTGGTAGGTCAGATTGGGCGGGATGTTGCACTTGAGTTACCGGTGAGCGACGGATTATCCTCCCCCGGGGCGGAGGCCTTGGTGGCGGAGGGGCTTAATTTGCGGCGACAAGGGGAGAATAAGGCCACAGAGCTTGCCACGCCGGTCCTCCAGGGTGAGGTGGAACGGATCTTACACGAGATTACCGGGATAAAGGGAATCAAGGTTGAGATTGCGCCGGGGAAGACAGGTGCGGAACGGACAGTAAAGGTGACACTGGTGGAGGATCCAGGGGTCCCACCGGATCTTGTTAAGAGGATGGTGGCAGAATTACTAAAGATAAAGCCGGAACAGGTGGAGGTGGAAGAGAAAATTGAAAGTGAACAATAATAAAGGTTGGGCTGAACTGGAAAAAATATTTGATCGTCTTGGCTTCCGGCAACTTCCTACCCAGGAGAGAAAGCTAATTTTGACTGCCCTCTTGTTGGTCGGGGTTGGGATCGGGTTTATGGTGTGGGGAGGAATGGTCAAATCGCAGCTACCTACAACGCCTCCCGAGCAACTGACTAAAGGGTTGACCCTCGTGGAAGCGGAGCATGAATATTGGTCCGAGGGCCGGTTGGAGCGGGAAGTGGCGTCGGTGTTGGCCCAGATTAAAGGAGCCGGGCGGGTGGTGGTAGATCTACATTTGGCGGCAACGGAAGAGACCAAATGGCTGTACCGGGAAGATCGGCAAGAGCGGGTGACCCCTTCCGGGGACGGAGGGGAAACCAGGGATATATCGATCCGTCTGGAACCGATCTTGAAGCGTAGTGGCAGCGAAGAGGCACCGGTCAGTAGCGGGAAAACAGCGCCGGTGATCAGCGGAGTGTTGGTGGTTGCCGAAGGGGCTGATGATCCGACCGTCCAAAGACAACTGGGGGAGGCAACAGCGGTTTTACTGGGGATTGGTCTTCATCGGGTCATTGTATTACCATGGGGTTAATATTTTAAAAGAATATAGGTAAAAAACGAGAAGTGGAGAAACTTAAAAGGAGGGTAAAAACTTGGATCTAAAAAAGCTCGAACCTAGTCTGGTCTTGATTCTATTGGGGGTTAGTTTTCTACTTTTGCTTAGCGTCGGGTTTTATAGCCGATTCTTTTTGGATACCGGATCTGAAAAGCCGGCCGCGCCCCCTTTAGAGGTAGCCGCCTTAGTGGATCATAGTAACGATCGAGCCGTCCTTTCCGAGTTTCGCTGGAATCGTGATCGTCAGCGGAGCCGTTTCCAAGAAACCCTGGAAGATATGTTGCGGACCGCCGAAGGAGAACAAATCAACAAAGTCCAGGATGAACTGCTGCTTTTAACGAAGCGGCAAACGATGGAGAATGAATTGGAAAATCTCCTGTCGGTAAAGGGTTATACCCATAATGCGGTGGCTGTTTATCCGGCTGCGGTGACCGTGATCATCAAGAATGAAACTTTGACACCGAGTTCGGCGGCGGAGGTCGGGGAATTAGTGACCAGGATCACCGGTTATCGGGCGGAACAAGTACGGATTATGGAATAAAAGAGGAGGCACCGGGTCTGCCGACAAAGTGAAAAGAAAAAAGAGGAAATTTGTTGCCTAATGCGGAATAACATTATCGTTTCCATTTGCCAAGCTAAGGAGAGTGTGATTTATGAATATAAAGGAAATTAAAGAACTTATGCAAATGCTGGTCGAGACTGATATTACCGAATTGAACCTGGAAAGCGACGGGACCAAAATTATCATCAAAAAAGGGGTTGCCGGTGCGGTGCAGCCGGTGGTGACCGTTACCCCAACTACGGTGCCGACGGTGTCGGCGGCGGAAAATCTTTCTGCAACGACAGAGGCCCTTCCTCCGCAGAGGCAAAAGGGGAAAGAGCTTCCTCCGAACCAGGAATATGTCTGCGCTGAGATCGTGGGGACCTTTTATCGGGCACCCGGTCCCGGGGAAGCGCCTTTTGTTCAGGTTGGGGAGACGGTGGAACCCGGTCAGACCCTCTGCATTATTGAAGCGATGAAAGTAATGAATGAGATCGAAAGTCCGATCCGGGGTAAGGTGATTGAGGTTTTGGCGGATGACTCCGAACCGGTCGAATTTGGACAACCCTTATTTGTCATCGAAAAAAACTAAACAAAGCTTTTTACAGTAACGTAAAAAGCCCAAACCAAAGGTCGGAGGTGTAGTTATCGTTGTTTGGCAAAATACTGGTCGCCAACCGGGGGGAGATCGCCCTACGCGTGATCCGAGCTTGTAAAGAGCTGGGTATTGAGACGGTGGCCATTTATTCTGAAGTAGATCAAAATGCCTTGCATGTCCGGTATGCGGATGAAGCGGTCTGCGTCGGACCGGCGTCGCCATCAAAAAGCTATCTTAATATTATTAATATTATCAGTACCGCGACCATCACTGGCGTGGATGCCATTCATCCGGGGTACGGTTTTTTAGCGGAGAATCCCCGTTTCGTTGAGATCTGTGAGACCCATAATATTAAGTTTATCGGGCCTTCGGCCCAGGTCATGGAGAAGATGGGCGATAAGTCCCGCGCCAAAAGGATCATGAAAGAACAGGGGATACCGGTGATTCCCGGATCTGACGGGCCGATCACTTCTTTGGAGGAAGTGGCCGTGGTGGCGGCGGAGATCGGGTATCCGGTGATTATTAAAGCTTCGGCTGGTGGCGGTGGCCGGGGCATGCGGGTAGTTCATGCGCCGGAGGACCTGAAGCAAGCGGTGCAAACTGCCCAGATGGAAGCGGAAGCCGCTTTTGGACAACCCGAGGTTTATCTGGAAAAATACATCGAGGAACCACGGCACATTGAGATTCAACTGCTCTTTGACGAGCATGGGCATGGCGTTTATTTAGGCGAACGGGATTGTTCCCTCCAGCGTCGGCACCAGAAAATCCTAGAGGAGTCCCCTTCTCCACGGGTAACGCCGGAGCTCAGGAAAGCGTTGGGGGAAGCGGCGTTAAAAGGGGCGCAGGCCGTTGGGTACACCGGTGCCGGTACGGTGGAGTTTCTGGTCGATAAAAATGATCAATTTTACTTTATGGAGATGAATACCAGAATCCAGGTGGAGCATCCGGTGACGGAAATGGTGACCGGTATTGATCTGGTGAAACTGCAAATTTTGGTTGCCGCCGGTGAGGAGTTGCCTTGGCGACAGGATGAGATTATCCTCCGGGGACATGCCTTGGAATGCCGCATTAACGCGGAAGATCCGGAGAAAAACTTCCGTCCGCAGCCGGGGCTGATCGATTTTTACCATGCGCCGGGTGGCGCAGGAATCCGGGTTGATAGTGCGGCGTATTCCGGTTGTCAGATCACTCCTTATTATGATTCTTTGGTTTCCAAACTAATCGCTTGGGGCGAAACAAGGGAAGAAGCGATTGCTCGGATGATTCGGGCTTTGGAAGAGTTTGAAGTGGATGGGATACCGTCAACGCTCCTTTTCCACTTGGAAATTCTTTACCATCCCGACTTTCTAGCCGGGGAGTTTACTACGGATTTTATCACTAATTTGCTAAATGAGTTACGTTTGGAATAAAGCTTTTTGCGAGACGGATTTTTACCGAAAACCCGCATAAAAATAAAAGAGTTGTGTCATAAGATTATTACGATGGAGGTGGCAGGAGTGGCCAGGGATTTTAATCCAGAATTACATGAGTGGGATGAGAAAAACGGTTCAATTCGCATTGCTAATGAGGTCGTGGGTGTGATCGCTGGACTGGCAGCGATGGAGGTCAAAGGTGTTTACGGGATGAGCGGCGGTATGGTGGACGGAATTACAGAGCTCTTAAAGAAGAAGAACCTCTCGAAGGGGGTTCGGGTTGAAGTTGGGGAGAAGGAAACCGCCATCGATCTTTCGATCATTGTTGGCTACGGTTCGAAAATTCCCGAGGTAGCCGTGGATGTCCAGGAAAATGTGAAACGGGCGATTGAGAGTATGACCGGACTTACGGTGGTGGAAGTTAATGTCCATATTCAAGGGGTTGAATTTCAGCAGGAAGAACTACCACCGGAAGAAAAACGGGTAAAATAAGCGGAGGGTAAAGGAGGGACGAATGGAATGAAGATTTCTTATCGGGTGGTTATTATCTTTGGTTCCCTGGTAATGCTGGTGTTTTCCATCTTCTTTTTCGGTTTGCTCCTTGGCGAAGACGTCTTTCGCGTCCTTGGGGTACTCACTGTTGGGGAAAACGGGAAGATCATAAAACTAATTGCTTTTCTCTTCTTCTTCGTCCTTTTCCTGCTCTTATGGATGGCTGGGTTACATACGAAGAAGGAATTCAAAACAATCATCCATGAGACCGAGTTGGGCGAGATTCGGATCGCTTCACCAGCGGTTGAAGCTTTGGCTTTACGGGCGGTCAAGAAGATTAGGGGTGTGCGGGAGGCTGAAATCCGGGTGCTGACCGAGAACGATGGTTTACGCTTTCAAGTGGCGATCACCAGTTCCCCTGAGGTTAATATCCCCCAGTTGGTCCATGAGATCCGGGATGAATTACGTGAGTATATCCAATCGACGATTGGGATCCCGGTGAATAATTCAGAAGTGACGGTGAACAGAGTCTCAGCCGAGCCGCGGGCAAGAGTGGAATAAGGAGGGTGGATAGTGGAAGAAAAAGATAACCACCAGCTTTTTAAAGTGTTCTTAACCTACAAAGGACGGATTTTCTCTTCCGTTTTAGGGGTTGTCACTGGCATTTTAGTACTCTGGCTTGGTTGGATCAAGGCTTTGTCTTTTCTCCTTTGTGTCCTGGTGGGGTATGGTGTGGGAAAAAAGCTGGATGGCGGCGGAGAGATAAAGCTACCATGGTTGAGAAACATTTTTCAAAAACGACGATTTCGTTAATTGAGGTTAGAAATCAATGAGTAGACGCTTGGCAAGAGAATTAGCATTTTATGTCTTATTCCAATCCGACTTAGGACAGGTGCCTTGGCATGATGCCATGGAACGATTAATGGACGAATACGAGCTTGCTGCTGAAGACGGCGCTTTTTTTCAGGAGCTGACCGGCGGTGCCATGACAAAGTTGGGGGAGATCGACGGTCTGCTCCTTCGTTATTCACAGGACTGGCCTTTGGCGCGGATGGCGAGTACGGACCGGAATCTTTTACGGTTGGCGGTTTATGAATTATTGTACAGAAATGATATTCCTTTAGAAGTTACGGTCAATGAAGCGGTGGAATTAGCGAAGAAATTCGGCGATGAAGATTCCGGAAAATTCGTCAACGGGGTGCTGGGAACCGTGATTCGAGAAATCCGGAAAATGGTGGAGGTCCCGGTCAAGATTGACGGGGGCGTCGATGAGTAGTTTTTTCCTTGGTCTTGACACCAGTTGTTATACAACTTCACTGGCGTTTGCGGACCAAGACGGACGGATTGTACAAGATCGCCGCCGAGTCTTAACGGTGGAAACAGGGGCAAGAGGGCTTCGACAATCGGAAGCCCTTTTCCAGCATTTAAAGAACCTTCCTGATTTGGTGGAGGCTAGTGCGGCTTTTCGCCCCCTTCAAGGGGTGGCTTTTTCGGCGCGGCCGCGGCCGGTGGAGGGGTCTTATTTGCCGGTTTTTTTGGCCGGTGCGAATTTTGCGCGGGCGATCGCCGCGACGGCTGGGGTTCCATTGCTTTCCTCATCGCACCAAGAAGGTCATATTCGGGCAGCTTTAGCCGACTCTGGGCTGACGAGTGATGCTTTTTTGGGTTTGCACTTGTCGGGTGGGACCACTGAGCTGTTGGCGATAAAAAGGCAAACCACTGGGTATGCGATTAAACTATTGGGTGGCACCTCCGATTTACACGCCGGACAAATGGTTGACCGGATCGGGGTGGCGATGGGACTACCCTTTCCGGCTGGTCCCCATTTAGATGCCTTAGTGCAGGAGGGAAAAGTCGAGACAGAAGGCAAGCTAAAGCTTCCGGTGGCGGTCCAGGGGTTAACGGTTAGTTTTTCCGGGCCGACTTCGGCGGCTTTGCGTTTATGGAAGCAGAAACCGGATGACCGGGCTTTGGCTTTGGCGGTTTTAAATTGTTTAGTGGAATCGGTTTTTCGTTTACTCAAAGCCGGAGTGGCTACGGGTGAACCGGGTTGTCATGAAGTTTTGCTCTTTGGCGGGGTTGCCGCCAACACTTATTTACGCCGGGAGTTAACGGCCCGTTTGTACCGGGATTTGAACGGGATCAAGGTGTATTTCGGGAAACCCGCATTATCGGCGGATAATGCGGTGGGTTTAGCTCTACTGGCCTGGGATGGTTTGGCGGCTGCCGAAAAGGGAGGAAGTCAACTTGGGGAATAAGATGTTGATTATTGATGGTCATAGTCTGGCGCACCGCGCCTTTCATGCTTTAAAAGACCAGCAGCTACGGACGGCAGAGGGCCTTCCGACCAGCGCTGTTTATGGGGTGGCGACGATGGTCCTCCGGTTATTGGAGGATGAAACCCCCGATTATTTGGTGGTAGCGGAAGATCTGGGAAAGACTTTTCGCCATGAACTTTATGCCGAATATAAAGGGACCAGGAAAGAACTGGATGCGGATCTCTGTTGCCAGTTTCCGTACATTAAGGAATTCTATGAAAGCCTGGGGGCGCAGGTGATCGGGGTGGTTGGTTACGAGGCTGATGATGTCATCGGGACCATGGCCAGGCAGGCGCAAGAAGCGGGGCTAGAGGTATGCGTTGTCACTGGTGACAAGGATACCTTCCAGTTAGTGGAGGATGGGGTTTGTATCTACTATACGCGCCGGGGGATTACCGATTTGGTGCGGGTCACCGATGCTTATTTACTTGAAAAACACGGGTTGTCCGCGGGGCAATGGGCAGATTTTAAGGCTTTACGGGGTGACCCAGCAGATAATATTCCTGGGATTCCCGGGATCGGGGAGAAAACAGCGACTAAACTACTGACTGAGTTCCAAAGTTTAGATGCGCTTTTAAGTGATCCAGAACAGATTAAGAATGAAAAACTGAAAAATCTATTGATTACCCATAAGGAAGACGCCCAGCGTTGGCAGGAGCTAACCACCATTAGGCGGGACGTTCCGTTACCGCTCAAACCGTCTGCTTGTCAATTTACCGCTGATTACGAACACTTGGGCGCTTTCTTTCAGAAGATGGAGTTCAGGAGTTTACAGAGTAAGCTAAAGCTGAAAGGGAGCGGGCCGCAAGCGACGGTGGGGGAGGTTTTGACGCCGGTAAGCTCCATTGTGAGTGGGGAGGAACTCCCGGCTTTCTTGGAAGGAAGCGCCAAGCAGCCGGTGGCGTTCCAGTTTCTGGCGACGGAAGCCACCTGGCAACGGGGGGAAGTCCTAGGCGTAGCCTTTTCAAAAACCCATGATGACCACTGTTATCTTCCGCTAAGCGGGGAAAAGCAATCTTGGCCGGAACCACTGGTCCGCTGGCTCGCGGATCCCGAGGCCCGGAAACTAG
>DOID01000113.1:27493-39595 GCA_003511465.1 Bacillota bacterium
GGACGGGCTTGAATTTGATACTTTGATCGCCGCCTATCTGGTGAGCGGAGGACGCTGGAAACTGACGCTGGAAAACACAGCCCTTACTTTACTTGGGTTAGAGCTGCCGCCGCTGACGGATGAAAAGGGGAAGCAGCGGGAGATCTACTCCCTGCCAACCGATTGGACGGAGGAGGTGTTGGCGGCGGAAGGAGCACGCCGGTCGGCGGCCGTGCTTAAACTGTATCCGCGCTTAAAAGAGCAGATTGAGCTTGAAGGGGTTAACCAGCTATTTTATGAGGTTGAAATGCCGCTGGTCCGGATCTTGTTTGCGATGGAGAAAACCGGGATTAAGGTTTCGCCGGAACAGCTCTCTGTTATGCAGGAAAAATTTGCCAGGCAGATTACGGAACTGGAGACTGACATCTACCAGTTGGCCGGGGAAGAGTTTAATATCTCGTCCCCGAAACAATTGGGTGAGATTCTCTTCGAACGGTTGGGTCTCCCCGTCGGTAAAAAGACGAAGACCGGTTACTCGACGGATGCCGGCGTTTTAGAGGAACTGGCGCCTTTACACCCAATCGTAGCGAAGGTTCTAGATTATCGGGGTCTGGTAAAGTTAAACTCCACCTATGTAGAGGCCTTACTTGGGCTGGCGCAACCGCCCGCGTATCTGATCCATACGACTTTTAACCAAGCGGTGACCGCGACCGGCCGTTTGAGTAGTACAGATCCTAATCTTCAGAACATCCCGGTGCGAAGCGAAGCGGGACGGGAAATTCGCCGTTGTTTTATTCCCAAGGCGGAAGACACCCTTTTTCTGGCCGCCGATTATTCCCAGATTGAACTGCGGCTAATGGCGCATTTGGCGGAAGATGAAAAACTCGTGGACGCCTTTCTCCGCGATGAAGATATCCATCGGCGGACGGCGGCGGAGATCTTTAATGTTCCGCTCGCCGCGGTCAGTGGGGAATTACGGGATCGGGCGAAAGCAGTCAATTTCGGGATTATCTACGGAATCAGCGGGTTCGGTCTGGCGAAGGGGGTTGGTGTCTCCCGGAAAGAGGCCGAAGCATTCATTGATGCTTATTTCCAAAGGTATAAAGGGGTAAAATCCTATTTAGAAACGTCTATCGCCCAGGCCAAGGAGGACGGTTATGTGGCGACGATTATGAACCGGCGGCGTTATTTGCCGGATCTGAAAGCGCGAAATTTTCAGCGGCGGTCCTTTGCTGAACGGATGGCCCGGAATACACCGATTCAGGGTTCGGCTGCTGATCTGATTAAACTGGCGATGGTCCGGGTTGAAGCTCGCTTGCGACAGGAAAAGCTTCCAGCAGCCTTGCTGGTGCAAGTCCATGACGAGTTATTGGTAGAAGTAGACCGGGAGGCTCTACCGGAGACGGCTAAGATCCTCTGTGAGGAGATGGATGGCGCTTTTACCCTAAAGGTGCCTTTAGAGGTAGAGGTGAAGAGTGGAGATAGTTGGGGGGATTTAGCCTATGCCGGAATTACCTGAAGTAGAAACAGTACGCCGGTCGCTGCTGCCACTGGTGAAGGGGGAAGTAATCCGGGAGGTCCGGATTTGCCTGGAGAAAGCGGTCAAACCGGCTCCGGAACAGTTTGTTGCCGAGCTGACCGGTAAGGAGATTATCGATCTGCAAAGGCGGGGTAAATACCTGTTGATGGTCTTGGACAGTGGTCAACAGGTTGCTTTTCATCTGCGCATGTCCGGGCGTTTGGTTTGGCAGGTTGGGGCGGTGCCTTTGGAGAAACACACTACCTTGGTGCTGAATTTTGATGATGGGCACAGCTTACATTTTGTTGATCCCCGTAAATTTGGTACAGCGGTGCTGTTTCCACCGGCACCACCCCCAGCTGGATTGCAAACCTTGGGTCTTGAACCGTTAACGACGAAAAAAGAAGAATTGCTGGCTGCTTTAGAACAAGCGGCGGCGCGACGTTCGGGGCCGGTGAAGGGCCTCCTCTTGGACCAGGGGGTACTGGCTGGGTTGGGGAATATTTACGCCGATGAGGTTTTGTTTGCGGCGGGGGTGAGGCCGATGCGCCCAGCTCGGGAAGTAACCACCGCGGAATGGGAAAAGATTTACCAGCGGATGATTGAAATTTTAAACAAAGCCCTTGACCACCGGGGAACTTCCCGCCGGGATTATGTGGATGGTCGGGGGGAGCCAGGAGATTTCCAGAACCATTTGCAGGTGTATGGACGAAAAAAGGAACCTTGTTTGGTCTGCGGGAATCAACTGGTTTACACCCGGGTGGTCGGGCGTGGCACCCACTACTGCCCAGTCTGTCAGGAGTAAAGGGGGGCGGTGGCGATGGGGAAAGGGTTTGTGATTGGGCTGACCGGGGGTTTAGGGACCGGAAAAACGTCAGTTGCCCTCATTTTACAGGCATTGGGGCTGAAGATGATCAGTGCCGATCACATTGGCCATCAGTTATTGAAGCCGGGGACTGACGTATATGAAGGAGTGAAGGCGGCCTTTGGTCCGGAGATTCTCCGGGGAGATGGGCAAATCGACCGGACTGCTTTAGGAAAGATCGTCTTTCAGGATCCAGCCGAGCGGCAACGGTTGAATACCCTTACCCATCCGGCGATTATTGCCCGGATTAAAGCGGAGGTTGAGGAGTTAAGAAGGCGGGGG
This sequence comes from Bacillota bacterium, assembly GCA_003511465.1. Lineage (GTDB taxonomy): Bacteria > Bacillota > UBA4882 > UBA10575 > UBA10575 > Capillibacterium. Next base: position 30,139 of record DOID01000113.1, read on the forward strand.
GAGGATGTGGTGGTTGAGATCCCCCTCTTCTTTGAGGCGAAGATGACCAAGGAGGAAGCCGGTGTTGATGAGATTTGGGTAGTGACGACTTCCCCTGCGACGCAACTAGCTCGGGTCATGGCCCGGGATGGTGTAGACCAAGAGGAGGCGCGGCGGCGGATGGCGGCTCAGTTGTCCCTTGGAGAGAAGGTGGACCGGGCTGATGTGGTGGTTTATAATGAGGGAAAACAAGCAGAATTGAAGAAGGAAGTCCAAAAGCTTTTGATGGCGCGGAAGCGTGCGCATAAAAATCCTTTCGACGCATAGAATGAACTCAGGTTGGGGTTTTGTAGAAAGCTTAGGTTGTTTTGGGCGGTGAGGAAAATTATTCTAGTGATTAAAAAACGCCATCTCAAGTTGATCCTTCTTTTCCTGGTGATTTTGGTGTGGTTTGGACTACATAAACCTGTGGGACGTTTGGTCTTTCCTTTTTCCTACCGTGATCAGATTGAAACTGGGGCCGAGTATGCGGGGGTTGACCCGAAACTGGTGGCTGCTTTGATCTATGTGGAGAGTAAGTTCAATCCCGTTGCCCGCTCGAAGAAGGGTGCCCGGGGTTTGATGCAGATCATGCCGGAGACGGGGTTCTGGGTCGGTACACAAAAAGGACTACCTTTACAAGAGGAGGACCTCGACCGGCCGGAAATCAACCTTCAGCTCGGGATCTGGTATTTAGCGTACTTGTTCCGTGAGTTTAACGGCGACCGGATTTTAGTGTTGGCGGCCTATAACGCCGGCGGCGAAAAGGTTAAAGGGTGGCTTTCGTCCGGTGTGTGGGAAGGTAAAGTCGATGATTTACACCGGATTCCCTACCAGGAGACTAGACGGTACGTGGCGAAAATTATGCGAACTTACTATTTATACCGTTATCTATATTAGGGCTTTATGCGACAGTGTAGGTAGTCGCCCACCCTGGCTTCCGCCAGGACACCTGAAAGGATGAAAATTAAAGCCAGGTGAGTAATCTCACATTTCGCAAACCGAAGCCACCAAGAAAAACGTGAAAGCTTGCGAAAGCGTTTTGCTTGGGATAGATAGAATGCGAAATGTTGAGACTCGACAAGCCCCCGAAGGCCACCACAGCTGGTCGTTCGGAGTGGACAAGGGTAATTAGCAGAAGATGGACAAGCGAGTGTGGTAGAGGATGAAGATTGGGTGGATTTCGCTGGGATGCCCGAAAAACCAGGTTGATACTGACTATATGATTGGCTTTACGGAAAGGGCCGGGTTTACGACGACAGCACAGCCCGAGGAGGCCGATGTGCTTGTAATCAATACCTGTTCCTTTATTGAATCGGCTACGCAGGAGTCGATCGATACGATTCTGGAGTTTACGGCATACAAAGAAAAGCAGTGCCGCTTATTGGTGGTTGTCGGCTGCCTGCCCCAAAGATACGGGCGTGAGCTTTCAAAAGCATTACCCGAAGTCGATCTCTGGCTGGGCACCGGTGAATATTCGCGACTTCCGGAGTTGGTGAGCGCGGCTTTAGAGAAGCAAGGAACAGAGCAGTTTTTTGCGGCAGCGCCGGCCGGTTGGTTACCTTCGGCACAGATGGAGCGCGCGCTTTCGACCCCACCGCATCTAGCGTACGTGAAGATTGCCGAAGGTTGTAGTCACCAGTGTCTTTATTGTATTATTCCCCAGCTGAAAGGTGATTACCGCAGCCGGGAACCGGAAAGTATAGAAGCAGAGGTAAAAAACCTGCTGCAGCGGGGGGCAAAGGAGATTAACCTGGTGGCGCAGGATACGACGGCTTACGGTGAAGATTCTGGCGGTGCATTTAACCTTACTACCCTGCTCACTCGGTTGGACCGGTTAGAAGGCGAGTTTTGGATCCGTCTTTTTTATACCTATCCAGCCCTGATCAGTGAGGAACTGCTGACGACGATCAAGGAGTCGAAACATATCTGCCATTATCTTGACCTTCCCTTACAGCATGCTAGTACGGCGGTACTTAAACGGATGGGGCGACGCAGTTCGCAAGAGGAGATTCGTGAACTAATCGCCAGGATTCGTCGGTATCTGCCGGAGGTGGCGATCCGCTCCACTTTCATCGTGGGATATCCGGGGGAAACAGAAGCAGACTTTAATGAACTGCTGACTTTTTTAAGTGAGATTCGGCTGGATTGGGTTGGCGTCTTCCCCTATTACCGGGAGGAAGGTACAGCGGCAGCCCGCTTGCCGGCACAGGTCCATCATGCCACCAAAAAACGGCGAGCCCGTACGGTTTTGCAACATCAACAGACGCATTCCTTGGCCAAAAACCAGGCTTTGATCGGTCGGGAGTTGTTGGTTTTACTGGAAGAAGAGGAAGAACCAGGCCGCTGGAACGGCCGTTCTTACCGGGAAGCGCCGGAGATCGACGGATTGGTGATCGTTGATACCGCCACGGTGGAAAAGGTTGAATTAAAGCCGGGAATTTTTGTCCCCGTGCAAATCCAGGAGGTAGGCCCCTATGAACTCCATGGTAAATTAAAGGAACGAGGGTAAAGGAGATCTGAAGTCTAGTGGAGAACTAGTTTTAAATGCCGTTATTATTAATAAATAGTGGTGATAATTGATGAAAACAGCTGACTACTTGACGCTTTCGAGGATTATCCTGACACCGGTCTGCCTATTTTTCCTTTTTGCTCCGATCGAACATAAAGAGATCTATGCGGCTGCAGTATTTATTATAGCCGCCTTAACCGATGGACTCGATGGATATGTGGCGAGGCGTCGTAATGAATCGTCTTCTTTTGGGAAGTCTTTTGATCCGATTGCCGATAAAATTTTAATTGGCAGTGCCTTGTATAGCCTTTTTATCCTCGGACAAATTAGAGGGTGGGTCGTTGCGGTGATTCTGGGCCGGGAGATTTTAATTACCATCTTGCGGGCGCAGGCTAGTAAAAAAGGATTATCGGTGGCGGCGGGGATTTGGGGTAAGATTAAAACATTTACTCAAATTATCGCCATTATAATGACTATTCTTGCGGTGCCAGGTGCCGAGATCGTCCTTTATATCTCCGTCTTTTTTACGGTTTTTTCTGCTGCGGATTATTTGTACAAATGGAAAGCAGCGTTTTCCCCTAGGAAAAGCGAACCTAAAAGTTAAAAAAGGTTTTGGTGTGACGCATGAGCGCGTCTTTGAAGTTTCCGGCTTTCGGCAAGTATTCTCCGGTTACCGGGTCAATCCGGTACCGGTTTTTTATTTTTTCCTCCTCACTTTGGAGGGTTCTCAGGGCATCCACCAGAAGATCAAATTCACTTTTGGTGTTGTAAAAACCAAAACTAATCCGGACCATCCCTGGCAGGAGGCATTTTTTGCCGGCTTTTGCTAAGTTCTCATAGGAAACAATCTCCGCTTTTGATAATCCTAATAGATGATGAACATAAGGACGGGCGCAGAAACAGCCATGGCGAACGCCGATCCCGGCTTCAAAGGCTAGGAAGGCGGCGACTAAACCGTGGGGGAACCCTTCCAGATTAAACGCGATCACGCCAATTCGTGGATAATGCTGGGGGGGTGGTCCATAAAGAATAAGCCCGGGGATAGTTTTAAGCCGGTCGAAGGCATACTCGCTAAGCTCGGCTTCGTAAGCGGCTAGGCGTGGAAGGTCGTTTTTGGCCAACCAGCGTAGGGCAGCGGCGAGGGCAACCGCGCCGATGGGATTCGGGGTTCCAACCTCATCACGGTCCGGGGGAGGAGCGAAAACTACTTCCTCGCGGGAAACGGCGATTACAGTACCGCCCCCCACTTGGTCTGGAGTGCCAACGCGGAAAGTTTCGTGGGGACCAATGAGGACGCCTGAACCAAAGGGGGCATAGATTTTATGCCCGGAGAGACATAGATAGTCAAGGTGCTCAGCTCCCGACGACTGGATCTTTAGCGGGTGATGGGGAGCGAGTTGAGCGGCATCGACTGCGATCTGCGCACCATAATGATGGGCCAGCTCAGCGATGGTTTGCAGTGGATTCACAATTCCGGTAACATTCGAAGCGCCACAGACCGTGACGAGTTTGATGCGGGGGCGCGCTTTTTTCAGTTTTGTTTCCAGATCAGCCAGGTCTAGACAGCCCTCGGCGGTTAATTCCAGATGCTGCGTCTGGTTTTTTAAGCGCCAAGGCAGATCGTTGGAATGGTGTTCCATCCAAGTGGTAAGTACTTCTCCTGCCCCTAAGTCTAGGCGCTTGGCCAGTTTATTCAGGGCCTCACTGGTGTTTTTCACGAAAAGAGCGATGTATTGTTGGGCCGGGGCAGCAAAAAAATCCAACACCAAGCGGCGCGCCTCTTGATAGACTGCGGTGGAAAGTTGGGATTTGTAACCGAAACCCCGATGTACGCTGGAGTACCATGGTAAGAATGACTGTATGGCTTGGACCACGGCGACCAGCGGCGGGGTGGTAGCCGCATTATCCAGGTTAAGGTAAGGGCGTCTGGTGCCATCGCATAAGGGAACCTTAAGGTCAAGTCCGAGAATTTCCTTTCTAATCTGGTCATGCCACTGTTTCTCCATAATGGGTCCTCCCTGCCGTTTTTCAAAATATTCTATGTCTAAGGCAGAAAGGTTGTGAAGGCTTACCAGTGGCGGGATCTTACGCCGGAATTTCCAATGAAAGAGCCGTTTAATCCCCTGTCTAGCTGGGAAAATTACAAGTAGACCATTCAGAAAGGAGGTTCAAAAAGATGGCTGCCGGTCAAAAACGGAATGTCCTTGTTTATGCCCAGGCGAAGAAGGCGCTGGATCAGATGAAGTATGAGATCTCCAAGGAACTGAATATTGATACCTCGCCGATTCAGGGTGATTACTGGGGAAATATGACGGCTCGTGATTGTGGTGCGGTTGGGGGTCATATGGTAAAGCGGATGATTGAAGCGGCGGAAAGGACCTTGTCTCAACAGGCGGTTGCCAATGTCCAAGCTGGGTTCCAGGCTGGAATGGCTTCCCAGCAGCAGGTTAACCAAAATGTGACCAATCCGAACTTAAATCTCAACACCCTTGATCAACACTACTAAAAGCTTTTTACACACAAAAAGCCCTAGTAAAACGATGAACCCTACTAACCAACATAATTAAGATAAGCAGCGAAGAGATAGTCTATTTAGACTGTCTCTTCGCTTAATTTGTCAGTTCTTCTGCTAAATCAACCCGTAATTCTTGCCGACCTTTTCGAGTACGGCTAAGGTATCATCCAAATCCTCCTGGGTGTGGGTGGCCATTAAAGAAAGGCGCAAACGGGATAGTTTTTTCGGGACTGCCGGGTAATAGACGGAGTTAACAAAAATCCCGGCTTGATGTACCTCCCGGCTGATTTTCATTAAAAGGTCTTCGTTACCGATGATAATCGGGATAATGGCCGTTTCTGCATTACCAAGGTTAAAACCCATTTCCTTCAGGTTAGAGATCATATAGTTAATGTTGTACCATAGTTTTTTCCGTAATTCCGGTTCGTGCTCAATCACATCGATTCCAGCGCTGAGGGCGCCGACCGAGGCGGGGGGTAGCGCGGTAGAAAACATGTGGGAGCGGGCGTAAAAACGCAGGTAGTTAACGACTTCTTTTGAAGAGGCGACAAAACCACCAACCACGGCAAAGGCTTTACTGAGGGTTCCGGCGACCAGATCGATCTGTCCCTCCAGGTGAAAATGCTCGGGCGTGCCCCGCCCGTTTTCCCCGATGACGCCGGTAGCATGGGCTTCATCGATCATAATTCTGGCATCGTAGCGGTTGGCGAGGGCTTTAATTCCCGGTAGGTTACTGATGTCCCCATCCATGCTGAAGACACCGTCTACGATAATTAACTTGCCGAGGAGTCCCTGTTCTTCGGTGGAACGCAAAACCTGCTCCAAATTATTAAGGTCATTATGTCTAAAGGTGCGGAGGCAGCCGCCGGAGAGGCGGCAACCGTCAATAATGCTGGCGTGGTTTAAGCGGTCATTGATCGCCACATCATTCTTGCGAACCAGTGCTGAAACGCAACCGACGTTCGAAGAGTACCCGGAGGTAAAAATGATCGCGTCTTCGCATCCCTTCATTTTGGCCAGTTTGGCTTCGAGTTCTTTATGTAGGTCTAGGGTGCCGCCGAGTAAGGGAACACTACCGGCACCGGCGCCGTATTTCTCCAAGGCCTTCCGCGAAGCTTCGATCACAGCGGGATGGGTGGTGAGTCCCAGATAATTGTTGGAGGCCATCATGATCATTTCCCGGACTTCGTTGGTATACTGGTCGAGAATTTTCACCCGGTGTTCGGAAGGGCTGGTCAGAACCCGCGACCAGTGGTGGTATTCATGGACGGCTAATTCTTCCGTAAATTCATAAAAAGGGGCGGTTTTTGCGAAAATATCCCGATTAGGCAGTTCGGTAAAGTCACTAAGGTTTTTTCCCACGTGTTTTATCACTATCTCCTCCTACTTTTAAGCTAGCCAAAAGAAAGCAAAACAGTCAAAACCAGTAAATACTGAATTAATATTTATCTTACTCCAACTTATTTCTTTAGGCAAGTGTTAAAGGAGACAAGGCAATTCCCTTCAGATAAATAATTGAATCTCGGCTGATTTCGCAATGTCCAGAAAAGTATTAACTGCCCCGGTGGTCAGGTTGGAGTAATCGATTAACTCCGCTTTACTGATCCCCAGCATCTCGAGGGTCCCTTCACAGGCGATAAAATGCACATTACGTTCCATCGCCATCTGCAGAAGCTGGCTTACATTTTCAGTTTCGCGTAAACGGAGCAGTTTGTTCATAAAAACCGGGCCCAGCCCGGCAAAGTTCAGTTTAGATAGTCCTAGCTTGTCCGGGCCGACCGGGAGCAGGAGTTTGAAAAGGCGTTCTAAGGGGTGGTGGGCGGGACCGCGCTCTTTCCGGAGCAGGGCAAGGCCCCAGAAACTAAAGAAGATATGCACAGCAAACCCTTCTCCAGCAGCCGTCCAAGCCATGGCCAGCGCAGAGAGGGCTTTATCCAGATCCCCACTAAAAAGAATAATACAGATGGCGGATTTAGTTTGTTCCGACATTAGGCAACCTCCTTCGGTCGTCGTTTACCAGTGAAACCAGAAAACAGGGAATTACTGCTAGTCTGTCCATAAGAAATCCGGATTATCCTGGGTAGTCATTTACCCTGGCTACTGTCAGGGCAACGAAGAGATGGAAATTGGGGCCAGGGTAAATGACAAGCCCCAAAGGCAACCACAGCTGGTCGTTCGGAGCGGCGTCGCTAAGTTAAAATGCTGAAATTCAAGCCGGGAGAATCGACAGACTGATATTTTATAAGGTTTTGTATGTTTTTGTTGTAAACAGGATTTACCTTTATCTTCGGTATGGAAGATATGCTATAATCGTAAACATGGAGGAGATGTTATGTTAAGTATCTTCCGTGAAGGATTTTTTAAGGATCTCCTAATCTGGTTTGTAATAAGTGTTTTATTAGCTTCTGTGGTAGCGGCAGGAGTTGGCCTTGTGGCTGACAGGTATTTTTCCGCTACTGTGGACGGCTTAATTGGCGATCACGGGGAGTATGATCTGTTGTTTCAAGTCAGAACAGACTTGAAAGAGACGGCGGTTGCCCGGATCCAAGAAATTATCAAGGAAGAAATACCTGGGTCTAGCTTAAAGGTAGGGGTAAGTGTCGCCGGGAAAACCGCTGTTTTTGTCGGACTGGCCCCGAAATACAGAACAAAAGCGGTTTATACAAATTTAGACCATTACTTCCGGGATGTTCCGGGGAGTAGCGGGTTTAGTTTGATGACCGAGCCCAGACTGACCTTGTCAGCCATTCCGGGGAGTGTAGCCGACCTTTTTATCAGGGAAGCCGAACGTATTCCCGGTGTTCGTTTTGCCTTTCGTGACGGGGGAAGTATTGCGGTGTTTTTGGCAGCAGACGCCAAGATGAATGCGGTCAAAATAAAACTCGAGCAGCTCTTGGCCGATTATCGTTTGTTGGAAATTAGATTTCCCTCCGGTTATCAGGTAGAAAATCCGGTTGAGGTCGGACGTAATTTAGCGGAACTTTTAGCCGGCAAGGGTGGAATATCACTGGTCAGAAATATCACTGCTGGGAAAAGCTCAGATGATCAGGAAGCGCTGCTCCTCACGATGGCAGAGATGAAGCGGTTTCTGCTTTCCTACGCCGGGCAGGTAAAGGTAATCCCGGTTCAAGGTGTTAGTTTATCCCCGGGGGACTTGCTTGTTCTGTTTGATGAGGAGACCCGTCCACTGCAAGCAGGCGATGGGGTCAGTGCGGAAGACGTAATTGTGAAGATCACCTCCGAGGAACAGGAGGGAGCGCTGTCGGGCTTAATCATCCAGGGTGATGGGGCGGTTTATACCGGGGCGGAGGCACGGCTAATCGGAGAAGACCAAAAAGCCGGAGCGATGTCTGCCACTGTTGTGTTGAATAGTCCCAAGCAACAACTGGTCGAAGCTTTGGATGAATCCATTAGTTTTCTTGGACAGCTCAATTCTTATCAGGAACTGCCAACGCAAGCCGGGCAAATCATTACGGCGGCGGAGACGATTCAAGCCGCGTTGACTAGTATTAACGGCATGGATGGAGAGCAGACCGATCTGGATAAAATTCGTAAAATATCGGCGTTACTGGAAGGAACGGGGAACGAACTCCAGAATATGGCGGATCATTTAGCCCGACTCCGCTGGGTTGAAAACCAACTCGATAAAGCTATTGGCGGTTTGCAAGGAGTACAAGCCCTTACTCGGTTAGGATTTTCCCCCCAGAATCTGGGGTATTTTGGCGGCTTAGGAGAAAAAGTCAGCCGGCTCGATCTGGAGTTACAGACGTTAGTGGCCGACTTAAGGGAGAAAGCGCGGGCGTTGGATGATTTTATTAACCGGTTTAACCCCTTAGTCCAGACTTTACTCTCCTGGGAAAGAAAGACAACCCAGCTCGCCGACCAGCTAGATAAAGTAGAACGGATCGTGGGTGGCGGCAATGGTGCCGCGGTCGCCCTGACAGAGCTTACGGGGGTAACTGAAGAAAGTCTGCAGCAATTTACGGATTTGGATTTTACAGCTTTACGTGAAGGGTTAGGGTCGGTGGCCACCGGTTTTGATGAGTTACAAGCGAATAACAATGTACTTTTGATCATCGAAGAATTGGAAAAGATCAAGTCTTCGCTCCCCAAATTAAAGGACGAGGAGATGGGGAAGGCCATTACCCTCCTCGATCGCTATCTGGATGGCGAAACCAATCCCGGAGAAAAGGTGGAGCTTTTTGTCAATACCGGTTACGAGGAGGAGGAATTACAGCGGATCGTTAATGGTTTCTTCGACTCCGACCGAGTTCGGATCCAGTCTCTGCCTGCTGGGATTCTGCAACCGGATGTCCGTAATGAGGTCACCAGGTTGCTCGGGGAGGTGCAGGGGGTAATTGCGGCGCTGGCAGTGATCATTTTGGCAATTTTGCTTTTTCTCCAGGATCAGG
>DOID01000113.1:39833-45490 GCA_003511465.1 Bacillota bacterium
TGGGGGCGGTATGGTTGTGGCTGACGGTTAAATTGTCGGGGGCGCATATCCCTTACTTTCCAAACCACTATTTTCTACTGGTCGGCACCCTCTTAGGTCTCGTTTTTTTCCGGGTAGCAGAAAAATTTCATCGTTTAAATCTGGAAGAAGTAGTGGCCGGTTATGCCCTGGGGTTTGATTTTACTACCGTGATGCGGGAAATTGTTGTTCCGGCCGGCCGACCGGGTTTAATGCAAATGCTGAATCGACGGAAGATGGTGATGAAATGAAGACCGTAGAAGAAAAACCTTTACTAAAAGTTGAAGGTTTGGAAAAAAGTTTTCAGAAACGGAAAGTTTTAAAAGGAATAAATCTCAATATTTTCTCGGGAGAGACGATAATAGTAATGGGACCTAGCGGTTGCGGTAAGTCTACCTTGATCCGTTGTATTAACCGCTTAACAGAACCGGATGACGGTCGTATTTTCTTTGCCGGAGAGGAAGTAATGGGCCTGGGGCCATTGGAATTATCGGCAGTCCGTCGCCGGATCGGGTTTGTTTTTCAACAGTTTAATCTGATTCGACGGTTAAATGTCGTCGAAAATGTTGCTTTTGCCCTTCGGATCGATGGACAACCTAAGGAGGAAGCGGAAGCAAAGGCGATGGCGGTTTTAGCCCGGGTGGGGTTAGTGGAACGTGCCTTAAACTTCCCGGCTGAATTGAGCGGGGGAGAACAGCAGCGGGTGGGGATCGCCCGGGCTTTAGCCCGAAAGCCCCCGCTAATGCTCTGGGATGAGCCGACCGCAGCCCTTGATCCGATTTTGGTGAGTGAAGTAATGGAAATTATGGAGGAGTTGGTGCGGAGTAAAGCAACAACGATGTTAGTGGTTACCCATGAAGTTGGTTTTGCCTCCCGTGCGGCGGATCGGATTGTCTTTATGGACCAGGGGGAAATCGTTGAAGAAGGAAACCCGGCTACAGTTCTGACGACTCCATCCTCGGAAATTGGCGAAAAATATAAAAAACTATTAAAAACTTGATGAAAACATGATATACTAGACCAGATAAATTTATTTTGTTTCGGGGGTGTACCTTTGAAAGGGTTTCAGCAAACTTTGCAGAATAAGATTTCTATTAGAGGTCAAGCCCTGCACTGTGGGAAAACTGTAGCGGTGACGCTGATTCCGCAACCGGTTGATACGGGGATTAGATTTTGTCGGGTTGATCATCCGGAGCAACCGATTTTACCGGCCAAACCGGGAAATATTGTGGATACGACGCGAAGTATATCGTTGGGCACGGACCACTGGCGGATTCAAACCATTGAACATTTAATGGCTGCTTTCCACGGATTAGCTGTGGACAACCTTCTGGTTGAGGTAGATGGTCCGGAAATTCCGCTGGGTGATGGCAGCGCCCAATATTTTGTGGAGCAAATTCTCCAGGCTGGCCTCGCGGTTCAAGAAAAACCGCGAAAAGTACGGAAAATAACCGCACCGGTGTGGGTAACCGACGGCGATGACCCCCGTTCATACCTAATTGCTTTGCCCGGTGAAGGTTTTCGCATCAGCTATTGCTTTACCTCCGATCATAAGGTAACCGGTACCCAATTTGCCCAGTATGTAAACGACCCGGAAACTTTCCAAAGAAAACTAGCCCCCGCCCGAACAATCGCTTTCTGGCGTGAGCTTGAGGTTTTGCGGAAGCAAGGGTTGGCTTTGGGTGGAAATATGGAAATTGCGGTTGTGGTTGGGGAGGAAGGCTATTTAAACCAGTTAAAATATGATGATGAAATTGTCCGCCACAAAATCCTTGATGTTTTAGGAGACCTCTACCTCCTTGGTCCGCTGGAAGGGGAGATTATTGGTATTCGTTCCGGACATAAACTCGATTTGGAACTAGCCCTAAAACTTGAAGAACACCTGGGCTAGGCTTTTTACGGGACAATTAAATCACGGGACAACCCAAAAACCCGAGTGAAGGGAGATTAACTTGGATATTAACCTAATTAAAGAATTACTACCCCATCGTTATCCTTTTTTACTGGTCGACCGGGTTATTTCGATGGAACCTTTGAAAAGGATCAAGGCTCTAAAGAATGTAACCAATAATGAAGAGTATTTCACCGGACATTTCCCGGAACGCCCGGTGATGCCTGGGGTATTAATTATCGAAAGTATGGCCCAGGCCGCTGGTCTAACTTTACTGATCGAAGATGAGCACCGGGGGAAGATCCCCTTTTTTACGGGGATCGATAAAGCGCGGTTTAGGCGTCCGGTCATCCCCGGGGATCAACTTTATTTGGACGTTGAGATTTTGCGGATCAAAGGAAATGTGTGCCGCGCCCACGGAAAAGCGACGGTAGACGGTGAGGTAGCAGCCGAAGCGCAACTAATGTTTGTATTAGGCAATAACCAGAAGCAAGGTACGTAATAAATTATAAGTTGGTTAGGGGGTCCCCAGTTTTGAAAGTAGTTGAAAGTAAAGTGGTAGCTTTAAGGGAGATTCATGAAACGGCGCTGGTTCATGCCGGGGCGAGGTTAGGGAAAAATATTGTTATTGGTCCATATGCAATCATTGGAGAGAATGTAGAACTGGGTGATGGATGTATCGTGGGATCCCATGTTGTGATCGATGGTTGGACGAAACTTGGTACTAATAATAAGGTTTATCATGGCGCTTCGGTTGGGGTGGAGCCGCAAGATTTAAAGTTTAAGGGTGAAAAAAGCTTTTTATTTATCGGAGACGATAACACCATTCGCGAGAATGTAACGATCAGCCGCGGGACCGAGGGCGGCGGCGGGGAAACCCGGATTGGCAACCATAACTTGTTTATGGCCTATTCCCATGTGGCCCATGATTGCCAGGTGGGGAATAATATTGTCCTGGCGAACTGCTCGGCGTTAGCCGGTCATGTAACCGTCGAAGATCGGGTTACGATCGGCGGCTTATCCGGCATTCACCAATTTACGAAAATCGGCAAAATGTCGATGCTTGGCGCTTGTACCAAAATCGTTAAGGACGTGCCGCCTTTTATTATCGTGGACGGGAACCCAGCTCGTGTGGCGGGGATCAATATTGTCGGGCTCCGGCGGAACGACATCCTCCCGGAGACACGCGATGAGATTAAAAGGGCGTACCGCATTCTTTACCGTTCCAACCTCTCCATTGAGCAAGCCATTGAGAAAATGGAGCATGAGTTGCAAGGAACCGCCGAGATTGATCACTTTATTCGTTTTCTGCGCAGTGCCGAACGGGGCATCTGCCGCTAGATGCTTGGCTTAACCTTGAGACTAGACAGAGGTCTAGTCTTTTTGCATTTCCCAAGCTGTTGCCAGCTTGATCGATCCGCAAAGGCCACAAAACGCTGAGACAATGGGAGGAAGGATTTAATGAGTTGGGGAATTTTAGCCGGACAAGGACTTTTACCGTTGGAAGTCGGAAAAGGAATGCGTAACGCCGGGCTTGAACCGGTTGTGCTTTGCCTTGGGGAGAACGATGGCCAGTTCAAGGATGCAGGGTTTGCGGCGGAGCGAGAGCAGTTGGTACGGTTGGGATCGATCCTCCGCTTTCTCCAGGACCATCGGGTCGACCAGATCGTGATGGCGGGAAGAGTTGGGAAAGAAGCTCTCCTGACCGGCACCGCCGATCAGGAGCTAATAGGGTTGTTTGCGAAACTGCCTAGGAGAAATGATGACGCCCTTCAACTGGCGATCGTCAATTATTTTGAGGAACATGGGATCAGAGTAGAGACGCAGACTAGGTTTCTTGCCCATTTGGTTCCCGACCGGGGGATCCTAGCCGGGCCGGAATTAAGCCCGGAAGAACAAGGGGATTTACAATTAGGCTACCGCATGGCCAAGGAAATCGGCCGCCTGGATATCGGCCAAAGTGTCGTGGCGAAAAAGGGGATCATCCTCGCCATTGAAGCGGTGGAAGGCACGGACCAAACCATCCGGCGAGGCGGGCAATACGGTGGCCCCGGCGTGGTGGTGGTTAAAGTGGCCAAACCCCAACAGGATTTCCGCTTTGACGTTCCGGCGATTGGCTTGACAACCTTGCAAGCGCTGATCGAGAGCAAAGTCCGGGTTTTAGGGATCGAAGCCGGCGCGACCTTCATTCTTGACCGGGAGGAATTTCTAGCGACCGCGGAAAAACACGGGGTTACGGTGGTTGCTTTAGATGATCTTGCCATTAAAGACAACTAATGATAGAAGGTTTTTCTCAAGCCTAAGCGAAGATCAATCAGAGTGGAATGATCCGTGGGCATCGCAGGAGGGGAAAATGCAGAAAACAACGAAAACCATCATTACATTAGTTATTTGTACAGTTATCATCACCGTTCTTTTCTTTGTTTTCAGGTCTTTACGCCCCCAAGCCAAACCCATCCCATTACTGCCCTTAGTCCATGAAGAGGAAGTCCAGTCCGGGGAGGCTAACCCGGTCGAAACCCCCCGCTTAAAAGGGGTGCGAATTTCCCTTTTTGACCGGACGCGGTACCTTAACTGGAAATTAGATGTTGAACAGGTTGTGGAAGAAGGAGAGGTTTGCTTTCTTTCGGGGATCAAAGGGGAGTATTATACGGTGAGCGGTCAAAAATACCTGGTCGAGGCGGCGGAAGGGCAAATGGGTAGCGATTTTACTTGGCTTCGTCTTTTCCCGGATGTAGTGATTATTGGGGAAGAACTTAAGTTGCAAGCGGCCGAGGCAAACTGGGACGCCGAAAGCGGGGCAGAGATTAGCGGTCGTCAGTTGCAGGTCGCTGGCGAAAAGGTTACGCTGCATGCGGAAGAGTTTACGTTTAATCCGGAAGAGGGCGGAATGGTCCTGCCTGGGGAGTCCAGCTGGTCTTTCCGGTGAACGGTAGGTAGTCGCTCACAAATCAAATGACAACGAAAAAAGCACGAGTGGGGGTGGATGCGCTCGATGACACAAGACAGAGGCTTCAGGATTCTTTTCCTAACCATTGTACTGCTTTTGGGCGGTGCCTTACCGGGTTGGGGTGCTGACGAATTTGGCGGTGGGATTGAGGTGAACGTTCCATCGCAAGGTTTAACTGAACTTGATTTAAAAAATGAAGTATATATTTACCTGGGTTATAAGGGGACTCCGGTCGAAGTTTTGGTGGACGAGTCCCAGTTGCGGCTTACGGCGCAAAAAATCCGCTACCATCAGGGCGAGCAATTAATTACGACGGAGGAAGCGGCCACCTTGGAAACTAAAGAGTGGAAACTGGTGTCCGGCGGGGAAATATCTTATCAGGTGACAGAGGATACTTTCCAAGGAACGGGCGGTTTTACGCTCTGGGGTCCGGAGGCGGAGTGGATGCTGCAAGGGGAACGTTTCGAAGGTAATTTGCCGGAAGGGACGGTAACCGCCTGGGGAAAACTAAAGTTTCGCTCGGGGGAAACTTGGGGTGAAGCCGGCACCATCTCCTATCAGCAAAAGGAAGAAAAAATGATCCTTACGGAGTCACCGTTAATCTGCTGGGAAGAAGGGTGCCTCCAGGGGGAGGCGGAGACGGTCATCGTTTATGACCTCGCCAGTGGACAGGCCAAAGTGGAAGGCCCAACGAAGACCCGTTTTTATCAGGATAGAGGAGTGCATCCCAGTGGCGATTGAAGTTCACGGTTTAGTCAAAGAGTATGGGCAACGACGGGTGGTTGATCAGGTCAGTCT
>DOID01000113.1:45637-49289 GCA_003511465.1 Bacillota bacterium
GTTGGTTTGCTTGGACCCAACGGCGCCGGAAAGACCACCACCTTTTATATGATCGTCGGTTTGGAACGACCCATGGATGGGTGGATTAAGATCGACGGGACGACGGTTACCCATTTACCCATGCATCTACGGGCCCGGTATGGTGTTTCCTATTTGGCCCAAGAACCGTCGGTTTTCCGCAAACTAACGGTGGAACAAAACATCTTGGCCATTTTGGAACTGGTGATGAAAGATAAAAAGCAGCGAATTGAGCGCTGCAATCAGTTACTGGCGGATTTTAACCTCAATAAGGTTCGCAAACAGAAAGGATTTATGCTATCCGGCGGGGAACGGCGGCGGGTGGAGATCGCCAGGGCTCTAGCCCAGGATCCCCGCTATATTTTGCTGGATGAGCCCTTTACCGGAGTTGACCCGATTGCCGTGGCCGATCTGCAAGATATCGTCAGGGAATTAAGGGATATGGGTTTAGGGGTATTGATTACCGACCATAGTGTTAGGGAAACATTGGCCATTACAGACCGGGCCTATATCATGTATTCCGGAAAGATTCTGGTCTCCGGGGAAGCACAAGCGATTGCCGACGATGAAAAAGCGCGGAAATATTATCTTGGTGACCGCTTCGATATGTAACATGCAACTGCCATCCGGGACTGCTTGCAAAGGCAATCCAATCAATTATACGAACGACGAGTGACCAGCGACGAGCTGCGAGTGTATTTTCAAATTAGGAGTAATCAGCATGCGGATTGTTACAAAGTATTTGTTGAAAGAATTAATGGGGCCTTTCTTATTTGGCTTTTTGGCTTTTAGCGGCATGTTCTTAGGCTTTTCTTTGGTTAATGTTATCCAATGGGCCGAATCCTATCAAGTCCCCTTTTTTACCCTTTTGAAACTCTGGGTTTATACTGTACCGGAGAATATGTCATACGGGATCTATATTGGCATGCTCCTGTCGACCCTCCTGGGGTTGGGACGGATGACCAGCCACAGTGAGACAATTGCGATGCAAGCCGGGGGTGTGAGCTTTTTACGGATTGCCGCGCCTGTTCTCTCCATCGGGTTGGTCCTTACAGCAGCCACCTTTTTTCTGAATGAGTCCATCACTCCGGCGGCAAAATTGGCCTATCGGGAGGAACGCAATTATATAAGGTATAAAGAACCCAAAGGGGTTGTTGAGGAGTATTTCTATGCTGAACGGGGCAAAGATGGACAAAAACGTTTAGTCTACGCCGAAGCATACAATGCGGCTGAAGAAAAGTTTACTAATGTAATGATCCAAGAGCTTGAGCATGACCGCTTAGTACGAACATTGAAGAGTGAAGAGTTGTTGTGGGGCAACGAGGGTTGGTATTTTCGTGAGGGTGAAATCTTTACCTACCGGGAAGATGCGGTGATTCCTATTTATGTAACGGAAGGCTACAACCCGACCGGGTTTGCCAAAACACCTGAACAGGTGATCACGGTAGCGCGGAAACCGGAAGAGATGAGTTGGTGGGAGCTGAATTGGTATCTGAAAAATACGGAGTTAAGTGAGGTTAAACGCCGTCAGCACGAAGTTCAGCTTCACTTGAAGACGGCCTTCCCCTTTGCTTGTTTCGTCTTTGCGCTGTTGGGAACGCCCTTGGCTTTACAATCCCAACGCCGTACTTCTTCAGCCGGTTTAGGGATCTGCTTAATTAATGTGATCGTTTACTACTTGTTGATGGCCTTAGGCACCTTTTTAGGGCAATCCGGAGCGACCTCGCCCTGGGTGGGGGCTTGGCTGCAGAACATCGTAATTGGCGGATACGGGACCTATCTCTTTATCAGAAAAGCGCTCTATCTTAACTAAGGGGGAGCACAGTGTACGGAATAACTCTGGTTTTAACCATTGCCCTTCTGGGAGGCGTTGTTGCCCTCTTGGGTGACCGGGTAGGGATGAAAGTGGGCAAAAAACGGCTGTCCCTCTTTGGGCTTCGGCCGAAATATACATCAATGATTATTACGGTGGTGACCGGGATCTTAATCGCCGGAACCACCCTTTTTTTACTCGCGGTAGTCTCCAGCGACGTCCGGACCGCCTTATTCCGGATGAAATCCTTACAACAAGAACTCGTGAGTACCCGCGGGGACCTGGTCTTGGAACAAGAGCGGTTGAGTAAATTAGAAGCTGTCACCAAGACGTTGCAAGAAAGCAAGGTTGCCCTTGAGGTGGAAAGCGAACGCCTCCGGAAAGAGATTCAGGCCTACGCCGGGGAAGCCACTTTACTCCGGGATAACGGGAACATGGGTCATAACAGTCGGATCATTTTTGCAGCGGGAGAGATCTTGGCCACAGAAGTGGTGGTAGCCGGCGCCGACGCCACTGCCGTTCAAAAACAGCTGGAAACCATGGTGCAAACAGCAAACCAACTGGCCTTAAATCGGGGCGCCCGCCAATCGGAACATAGCGCCGAAGCGCTGGTCCTGGCGGATGGAAGTGCTGATTTGCCCACCTACGCTTCGGGCTTAGCTTTAGCGCAAGAACCGGGGGTCTTACGGTTGGTGGTGACGGAGAATACGGAGGTCTTTACTCCGCTGGCGGTGGCCTTCAAATACTATCCGAATCAGCGGGTGTTTAGAACTGGAGAAGTCATGGCGGAAATCGTCGTTTCCCCGCGGGAGCGGGAAGCAGAGTTGTCCGACCGGATTGTTGGTTTATTGACTGGTTTAAAGCAAACAGCTTTAAAAGAAGGAATGGGGGTGGAAGCACAGGCTTTGAGCCAAATGCTCTCCCCGCAGCAGGTGGCGGCGGTGTTGACCCAAATCAAGGACGCTAAAAAGCCACTGGTGCTGCAAATTGTCGCCGCGGCCGATCTCTGGCGGGTCGATTCCGCACTCCAGATTGAACTGCAACTAAAAACACAGGATGGTTAAGATGACAATTTTAGCGATTGATCCGGGAAAGTGCAAGTTTGGCTATGCGGTAATGACCGCGGAAAAACAAGTTTTACAGCAAGGAACCGCTGAGGTGAGCAGACTTTGCCCGTTGGCCCAGAAATTGGTGGCTGACTTCAGCGTCCAGACCGTAGTAATCGGGGATCGGACCGGGGGCAACAGCTTTTATGCTCTGCTCGCCACGACCCTGGCTGCCGCAGGCGTGGAAGTGAGGAAGATTGGCGAAGACAATTCCAGTCGTGAAGGGCGCCGCCGGTTTTTAGAAGCCAATCGACAGGGCTGGCGTCGCTTGATCCCCCTTGGTCTTCAGTCTCCGTGGCGTCCTTATGATGACTATGTCGCCGTTGTCCTTGGTGAACGGTTTTTGCGGCGACAACCTTAAACTTTAACGAATCAAATAATTATACCCTTCAATCGTGAATTCATCGGCAATTTCCAGCTTATCCTGGAGCTGCCTGATTACCGCGCTGTTAATTTGGGCGGGAGCCTCGCCTAAGGTCTCCCGGTAGATCCTTCTACTGACCGTACTTTCCGGGTGGCGCTGGACAAAGTAGATAATTTCCTCGATTTCGCGACCTTTTTTCATCATGCTCCTCCTTATCTAAGGGTTTTTTTAATCCTTTTACTCCTTAACCTTAATTTGCCCTGATTAACCGGAAAATACGCCGCTTTTTCCCTCAGATTAGGCGTTTAGACGGTAAGCCGGGAGGGGTGTACCGACATAATATGTACAAAC
>DOID01000113.1:49430-50055 GCA_003511465.1 Bacillota bacterium
AACAAAGGGAGAAAGGAAGGAGTAAAATGTCCGTAGAGGTAATTGCCGAGGCTCAGGTCCAGGTCTTGGTGGAAGATACCATTGACCTTTTTACTCCGGCGCTAAAAATCGATGAAATAAGGGCTGTCGTCCAAAACCTCCGCTGTCATGTGATCCCGGGGAAAGTAGTTTTCCAGGGGATTCTGCATAAACAAATTTTCTTTGTGAATGAAGATAATGTTGTCGTACACCAAGGAGTGGATATTCCCTTCTCCGGTTTTGTCGATATCCCGGAAGCCGTACCCGGACAGTTTTGCCAATTAACGGCGACAGTCGAATTCATCGATTTTGAACTTTTAAACCCGACGCAGCTCCGGGAAACCACGGTCATTCTCGTTAATGTTCAATTGCTAGACACGGCCCCGTTCCAACTGCTGAGAATGATGAACGTCAATATGGACCGGCCGGCCGTTTTTAACGGAGTCAAGCAGGCTTATATTGCACGTGGGCCGGGTAGTTCGATCAAAGGTTAGGATGAAAGCTTCCAACGGAAAAGCATTCCAGCAAATGAATGTTGCTTTTTTAACGCGAATCATGTACAATAATATAAGGATTATTAAGCGCTCGTAGCTCAGGGGATAGAGCA
>DOID01000113.1:50167-63568 GCA_003511465.1 Bacillota bacterium
GAGCACTGGCCTCCGGAGCCAGGTGCACAGGTTCGATTCCTGTCGGGCGCACCATCAAAGAATAGCAAAGCGACGCGGTGACGTGTCGCTTTTTTGTATACATAATACCACATTTGGCTTGGATTGTAAAATAGCGCTGGTGCGGTATAATTAGTGTTAAAGGGTAATTGGGACAACCGGGGGAAAAACTAAAAAACACCCACAAATTCAAAGCTTTAAAGAGCCCATAATAGAATTGGGGATGGGGGTATGAAGGTGTCAAAGACCGAGGCAAATAAAGCGATAGCGGCCTTACGGGAAGAACTTAACCGTCATAATTATCTTTATTATGTTTTGGACCAACCGGAGATTACGGATGCAAAGTACGATCAGTTATACGGAAAACTGGTTGCCTTGGAGGAGCAGTACCCGGAGTTGGTGACGGCGGATAGTCCAACGCAGCGGGTTGGAGGCGCGGCAGGTGCCGGGTTTCAGACGGTTCGCCATCGGATTCCGCTGCTTTCCTTAAATAACGCCTTCAGCGAGCAAGAACTTGGTGAATTTGACCAACGGATTAAGCGCTTGACCGGAGAGGAAAACCCGGCATATGTTGCTGAGTTAAAGATCGACGGTTTAACTGTGACCCTGACTTACCAGGATGGGGTATTGACGCAAGGGGCGACCCGGGGGGATGGCGTGACCGGCGAAGAGGTAACCGCCAATTTAAAAACGGTGCGGACGATCCCTTTGCGCTTGCGGGGAACTCCGCCCGGCTTGGTGATCGTGCGAGGAGAAGTCTATATGAACAAATCAGACTTTGAAACCTTGAACCGGACGCGGGAGGACAGCGGAGAAACGCTCTTTGCGAATCCCCGTAATGCGGCCGCCGGTTCTCTCCGGCAATTGGACCCGAAGATTACGGCGGCTCGTCGGTTGGATGGCTTTTTTTATGATCTCTTATGGTGGGAACAGGCGGAGGATACCGGACCGGCTACCCAGGAGGAAGCCCTCATGCAGTTGAAGGAATGGGGCCTTAAAGTCAATCCTACGTCCACTTTATGTGCTTCCATTGAGGAAGTCATTACTTTTTGCCGACGTTGGCAAGGAGAACGTTTGACCCTTCCCTATGAGATCGATGGGATTGTGGTCAAACTCAATTCTTTACAAGCCCAAGCTGAGATTGGGACGACGGCGAAAGCACCCCGCAGTAAGATCGCTTTTAAGTTTCCCGCCCAGGAAGTCGAGACTCAAGTCCGGGAGATCATTGTTAATGTTGGACGTACTGGAGCAGTAACGCCTTTGGCTTTACTAACCCCCGTCCAAATCGGGGGGTCGGTGGTCAGCCGGGCTACCCTGCATAATGACGACTTCATCAGGGAAAAAGAGATCCAAATCGGGGATACGGTGATCCTCCGCAAGGCCGGTGATGTGATTCCCGAGATCGTGCGGGTCGTCAAGGAGAAACGAACCGGTGAAGAACGGGAGTTTCAGTTCCCGACCGCCTGTCCCGTCTGCGGATCTTCCGTTTACCGGGAGTCGGGTGAGGCCGTAACGCGCTGTTTGGGCGCTACTTGTCCGGCCCAGTTAAAGGAGTTTATTATCCATTTTGCCTCCCGCGGGGCGATGAATATCGAAGGGTTGGGGCCTTCGATCATCAGCATGCTGCTGACGCGGGAGATGATTAAAGACCCAGCCGATTTATACGCTTTAACCTTTGATCAACTCTTGACTCTAGAGCGGTTCGGCGAGAAATCCGCCCGTAATCTGCTGACTGCTATTGAGCGTAGTAAAGCGACCCCCTTTGACCGCGTCTTGTTTGCTTTAGGAATCAGGCATGTGGGGGCGGAGATGGCGCGCCGCTTGGCCACCTCCTTCTGGAGTATAGATCAGCTTCTGAGCGCTACGAAGGAAGAGTTCTTGGCCGTCCCTGATATCGGGGAAGCGATTGCTGAGAGTGTCATCCATTATGCCGGTGAGGAACAGAACCGCCGCTTGATCCACAAACTTAAGCAGGCCGGCTTACAGATGGCGCTTGCTCCGGAGCTGCAGGAAGCAGCTTTACCGCTGACGGGAAAGACTTTTGTCTTGACCGGTTCCCTTGCTGTGCTGAACCGGAGCGCGGCAGAAGAAGCCATCCGGCGCTTGGGGGGAAAACCCGGTTCATCAGTAAGCCGCCACACCGACTATGTCGTGGCGGGTAAAGATCCGGGTTCTAAGTATCAAAAGGCCCAGGAGCTCGGGGTTAAGATTTTAGACGAAGACGAATTCCAAAATATGCTACAACAAGCTGCTGCTCGACAAGGAAGGTAGGAAGTGGATTGCTGAGCTTAAGCGCCCAACAAGTGAAAGACCTGGCTGCTCAGGCCCTTTTAGGGGTTACAGAGGAGGAGATCGGGGTTTTATCCCCTGCCATTAACCAAACTTTACAATCCATCGAGGAGATTCGGAAAGCACCAGTTTCAGAGGGGGAGCCGACGGTGAACGGCGGCGAGGGGGGCGAACGCCTCCGGGCGGATCAAGTTTGCCTTTCCTGTCCACAGGAGGCTGTGCTGAGTAATGCGCCGAAGCAGTTTGATGCTTGTTTTCAAACACCGTTGGTGTTGGAAGAATAGCAGTGCAGACTTTTCAAGTTAGCATTGAAGTGGTAAGGGGATGAAGGATGGAGATTGCAGAGCTGAACGTCGCCGCGTTGAGAAAAATGCTGGACCGTCGGGAAATATCAGCAGTGGAATTGACGAATTATTATTTGGACCGGATCGCGCAGTTAGATCCGGATTTTCGCGCGTTTATCACCGTTTCCCGGGAACAAGCTCTCCGGATGGCCTCTGCAGCCGATCAGAAACTAGCTACCGGGGAGGGCGCTACCGCGTTGACCGGGATTCCGGTGGCGGTTAAAGACAATATTTGCACCAATGGAATCCGAACAACTTGTGCTTCACGGTTGCTGGCTGATTTTACCCCCATCTTCGATGCGACGGTGGTGGCTAAGTTGAAACAAGTCGGTGCCGTCTTACTTGGGAAGACGAATTTGGATGAATTTGCGATGGGTTCGTCGACAAAGGAATCGGCATACGGATTAACGCCGAATCCCTGGGACCGCCGCCATGTGTCCGGTGGCTCTAGCAGCGGGTCGGCGGTGGCGGTGGCGACGGGCATGGTTCCGCTTGCTTTGGGCAGTGATACCGGAGGCTCAATTCGGCAACCGGCGGCTTTCTGCGGGGTTTGGGGGTTAAAACCGACCTACGGACGGGTTTCGCGTTACGGCTTAGTTCCATACGCCCCGTCACTGGATCAGATTGGGCCCATCGGCCGAAGTACGGAAGACATTTTTCTGCTGGACCGGTGTATCGCCGGTTATGATCCGCTTGATCCCACTTCCCTACCGGAACAGGCGGCCGCGGCCGGGATAGTTACCGGTTCACTCCGGGGATTGAAGGTGGGTTTGCCGCGAGAGTTATTTGGGGACAGTCTGGCGATGGGAGTTAAGGAACGAGTGATGGCGGTCGCCAGGGAGTTGGCCGCCGCCGGATGTATATTGACGGAACTGTCTTTGCCATCGCTGCAGTATGCGCTCCCTACGTACTACCTTTTGGCCTATGCGGAGGCCAGCTCCAGCATGGCAAGGTATGACGGCGTTCGTCACGGGAAGCGGGCCTGTAGCGGATCAGATGTTACCGGGATGATGACGGCAACCCGGCAAGAATTAGGGACCGAAGTAAAACGCCGAATTTTGCTGGGCACCTATTTTTTGGGCAAGGACTGCTATGACGATTATTATGTCCGGGCGCAGCAGGTCCGCACCTGGATGAAAGCGGATTTTGCCGCTGCTTTTACTGAGTGTGATCTGCTATTATCACCGACGACAGCCACCCCGGCTTTTACCATCGATGAAGAAGCCCTGGATGAGCGGGCGCTTGCTTTGACCGAATGTTATACCGTGGCGGCGAATTTAACCGGAATCCCGGCACTCACCTTCCCGTGCGGTTTCCTTAACCACCTACCGGTGGGGGCGCAATTAATGGCACCAGCTGGGGCGGAACAGCGCTTATTCCAAGTGGCTTCCCATTGGGAAGCAGCGACGAAGCGCCAAACGCGCTGTGCGCAGGGCGACCAGAAGGGAGCTTTCTATGAATTATGAGACAGTAATCGGGTTGGAAGTGCATGTGCAGTTAAAGACCAAATCCAAACTATGGTGCGGTTGTGCTACTACTTTTGGCGCTGCGCCCAATAGTCAGGTCTGTCCGGTTTGTCTGGGACTGCCTGGCAGTTTACCGGTGCTGAACCAGAAGGCGGTGGAGTTGGGGGTCCGCACCGGACTAGCTCTAAATTGTACGATCGCTGTTTGTTGTCGCTTTGACCGGAAACAATATTTTTATCCGGATCTACCGAAGGGATATCAGATCACCCAGTTTCATCAACCGCTGGGACGAGGCGGATGGGTGGAGGTGCCATTCGCTGCTGGGCAGCGACGGGTGGGGATTACCGAAATTCATTTAGAAGAGGAAGCCGGGCGCACCGCTCATTTTCCGCCGGAGGCGGACAACCCTGGTTATTCTTTAGTGGATTACAACCGGAGCGGTCTACCTTTGCTGGAGATCGTGACTGCCCCGGAGTTGCGTTCGCCGGAAGAAGCCAGAACAATGCTGGAAACGCTAAAAGTGCTTCTGGAGGAGCTGGAAGTCACCGACGGCAAAATGGAGGAAGGCTCGCTCCGCTGCGATGCTAACCTTTCCGTCCACCGTCCGGGGGAACCCTTAGGGAAAAGAGTGGAGCTGAAAAACCTAAATTCGTTTCGGGCGATGGAAGCGGCATTGGCCTTTGAGGCTGGGCGCCAAGGAGTGCTACTGACGAACGGAGCGCCTCTAGACCGGGAGGAAGCAAGAACCTGGAACGAAGCCAAGCGGAAGACGGTTTTTATGCGTTTTAAGGAGCAGGCCACTGACTACCGGTATTTTCCTGAACCTGACCTTCCCCCGGTAAGCATTGACGGGCAGTGGGTGGAGAGGCTCGCGGCGGGTCTTCCGGAACTCCCGGAGGCCAGGCGCGGGCGGTATCTTCGGGAGTTTCGCCTTCCGGCGGATGATGCTTTGTTACTTAGTAAGAACAAAGCAGCGGCGGTCTTTTTCGAAGCCGTCCTGGGGTTCTATAACGGCGAGGCTAAGACGGTCAGCAATTGGATGCTGGGGGATGTAACCAGGCTGCTGAAGGAGGAAAAGATCGGCTTTACCGATCTAAAGTTCGGCCCGGAAGACTTGGCTGCGCTGTTATCATTCCTTGATCGAAACGAGATCAGTGGAAAAATTGCCAAGATCGTGTTGGCAGAGATGTTTCAGACCGGCACTCCACCGGCGGCGATCATTCACGCGCGCGGACTGTTTCAAATTAATGATCCGCAAGCGATCAAGGCGCTTGTCCTCGAGACGCTAGCGGCAAATGGGGAGGCGGTCCGTGCTTACAAAAGCGGCAAAGAAAAAGCGGTCGCCTTTTTGGTTGGTGATGTGATGCGGAAGAGCAAAGGACGGGTTAATCCCGAGTTGTTGGATAGAATTTTAAAATTTGAGTTGGCGGTGGATGAGATAAAAGATATTGGGCTGGATTGAAACGGGCTAAAAAAGAATTTCAGCGAATATTTCATCACCAATAATACATAATCATGAAATGACCACCACGGGGGTCATTTTGAGCAATAAGATGAGTGCTGAAGATAAAAGGCCAGTGAAAAACCGGATGAAATCTAAAAAA
This sequence comes from Bacillota bacterium, assembly GCA_003511465.1. Lineage (GTDB taxonomy): Bacteria > Bacillota > UBA4882 > UBA10575 > UBA10575 > Capillibacterium. The sequence continues at coordinate 55,889 of DOID01000113.1, forward strand.
ACGGACACGATTTCTCCGGTATGACGATGAAAAAAGGGATATTATGGACATTAAGATTTATAAAAATCCACAAATTGCCACGAAACGAAACAAATGAGCAGAAAGGAATTTTGCGGTCGATATAAAAGTATACAAAGATATAGATGGAGGAAGGTAAAAAAACATGTTAACAATCTTGGAAAGAAACCAAGCAGAAATGGCGACTTTTCAAGGAGAAGAGTCTGTGCACAGCCTAGCCCAAGATGAATTATTACAGATTGAAGATCTTCATACTTATATCGATACGGAACAAGGCTTGGTTAAGGCGGTTAACGGCGTCTCTTTTGAACTTCGTCAATCTCAGGTATTAGGAGTAGTTGGAGAAAGCGGTTGCGGCAAAAGTATGACGGCGCTCTCAGTGATGCAGCTCCTCCCTGAACCAAAAGGCAAGATTCACGCGGGAAAGATCCTTTACAACCGCGGTGATCAAGGGGTTATTGATTTGGCAAAGCAGGCTCCGCGAGGTCCGGAGATGCGGAAGATTCGAGGAAATGAAATCGCGATGATTTTCCAAGAACCGATGACTTCCTTAAATCCGGTGATGACCATTGGCGCGCAGATCACAGAAGTAGTGGAGTTGCACCGGAACGTTACCGGTAAAGAGGCCATGGAGATTGCCATCGATATGATTGGGAAAGTGGGCATTCCCAGTCCGGAGCAGCGGGTAAAGGAGTATCCCCACCAACTCAGCGGTGGAATGCGGCAACGGGCAATGATTGCGATGGCGCTTTCTTGTAATCCCCGGTTGTTGGTGGCGGATGAACCCACCACTGCTTTGGATGTTACTATTCAAGCGCAGATCCTCGATTTGATGCGGCGACTGCAAATGGAATATGAAATGGCGATTATGCTGATCACCCACAATTTGGGTGTTGTCACTAAAATGTGTGACGATGTAGTCGTAATGTATCTGGGGAAAGTGGTGGAAAGGGGTACGGTTCGTCAGATTTTAAAAGAATCCTTACATCCCTATACCATCGGTCTGGTCCGCTCGATCCCGGTGATCGGCCCCCGCAGCGAAAAGCGGTTGACGCCGATTCGAGGCTCGGTCCCGAATCCAACGGATGCTTTGCCTGGGTGTCCCTTCCAGGATCGCTGTGACCGTAGGATGGAGCAATGTAACGAAGAACCACCAATGGTGGAGGAGAATGGACATCAGGTGAGGTGTTGGCTTTATGACGCTTAAGGCGATCGAAAAAAACGATCACAGACAGAATTTACTGGAAGTAAATGATCTTTATAAATACTTTCCGATTCAGCGGGGAGTATTTCGTTCAACCGTTGGTCATGTCCGCGCCGTTGATGGGGTGAGTTTTCAGGTTAAATCCGGAGAAACTCTTGGCCTCGTCGGCGAGAGTGGTTGTGGAAAGACCACAACCGGACGGTGTATTATTCAACTGGAAACCCCAACGGGCGGGCAGATCTTCTTTAACAAAGACGGTACAAGGGTACCGGTTAATCCCAAAACAATCAAATCGCTCCGCCGCGATATGCAGTTTATCTTTCAAGATCCCTATTCATCACTGAATCCACGGATGACGGTGGAACGGATTATCGCGGAGCCCTTAATTACGCATGGGATTAAAAACAAAACTGAACGCCGGGACCGGGTGCTTGAACTCATGTCTGCGGTGGGTTTGTCAGGAGACCATCTGTCCCGTTTTCCCCATGAATTTAGCGGCGGCCAACGACAAAGGGTCGGGATTGCCCGCGCTCTGGCCCTAAATCCGAAGCTGGTGATCTGTGACGAACCGGTTTCGGCACTGGATGTATCAGTACAGGCTCAGGTCATTAACTTGTTACAGGATTTGCAGGAACAATATGGACTGACTTATCTTTTTATCGCTCATGATTTGAGTGTGGTGTATCATATCTGTAACCGGGTGGCCGTGATGTACTTAGGCAGAATTGTCGAACTCACCGATGTTGATGAGCTTTTTAGCAATCCAAAGCACCCATACACGGAAGCGCTCTTTTCCGCGATTCCGATCCCGGATCCCGACAACCAACTGGAACAGATCATCTTGGAGGGCGATGTTCCTAGCCCCTCCAATCCACCTAACGGTTGTTCCTTTCACCCCCGTTGCCGATATGCCCAATCCATTTGTCGTCAGGAGGAACCGGCCTTAACGGTGACCGATGGGAAGGACAACCACTTGGTGGCTTGCCACTATGCGGCTGAACTTGCTTTAAGGGGCATTAGAATTGCCTGATCTATTTAGTTGTTGGGTGAACTACCATTCTTAACTTGTAATCTTGAGGAGGTGAGCGACAGAACTAAATTAATTGTTCCGCAACTTCTTTAAATTTTGGAGGTGTAAATGGTTTATGAAATCAAAAGTTTGGTTATGGATTGTTATTGCGATTGTAGTGATCGGCGCTGGAGTATTGATCTGGACCGGTCAAAAACCCGCGAAAGAAGCCGGAGTGGTCGAAACAGCCAGCTTTAATCCGAATATTTTTGTGTATGTTGGCGCTGGTGACGCGGAAACCCTTGATCCGTCTAAAGCATATGATACGGCTAGTTCGGAAATTATTTTTCAGTACTATGATAACTTACTGGCCTATAAAGAGGGTAGCCTCAGCGAATTCCAGCCCATGCTGGCGACCGAAGTCCCGAGTGTGGAGAATGGTTTAATTTCTGCCGACGGGAAAACTTATACTTTCCCGATCCGGAAAGGGGTTAAGTTCCATAACGGTGCTGAAATGACTCCCGCTGATGTGGAATATACCTTTGAACGGAATATCTTTGCCGATCCGGTCGGCGGCCCAATGTGGATGCTGATCGAGCCGATCTTTGGGAAGGCTTCCATTGAAGACCTGGCTTGCGAAATCGCGGGCATCGATTCCTTTGATAAGGTGGATGCGGCTGGTTTATTAAAAACAGCCAAACGGGTGATGGATGCGATCAAAGTCGACGGTGACAATGTCGTCATCAATCTGGTTAAACCCTATCCGCCGTTCTTGGCGATTCTGGCCCGCAATTCCAGCTGGACAGCGATTATCAACAAACAATGGATGATCGACAACGGTGCCTGGGATGGCAAAGCCGAAACCTGGACCAAATGGCACAACCTGCAAACGGAAGAGCAGGTCCTGTTTGAAACAGCCATGGGGACCGGCCCTTACAAGCAAGTGGAGTGGGACCGCAGTAACAGTCGGCATACCCTGGAAGCCCATGCTGATTACTGGCAAGGACCGGCAGCCATCAAGACCGTCATCGTGAATAACGGTGTGACTGAGTTTAACACCAGAAAACTGATGTTACAAAGAGGCGAGGCCGACGCCATTTACGTGCCGGTTGAGAACTCGCCGCAGATTGAGGGGACGGAAGGTGTGGAACTGATCCGCAACCTGCCGCGGCTCAATAATGTCTGCGCGATTTTTAACCAAGAAATTAATGCAATCGACAATGAATTCGTCGGCAGCGGCAAACTTGACGGTAACGGGATTCCGGCCGATTTCTTCTCGGATGTTAACATCCGTCGGGCGTTCAGCTATGCCTTTGATTATGATTCCTTTATTGAAGAAGTGGTTTTAGGTGAAGCTTCCATTCCGTACGGTGTTATTCCGGTCGGACTTAGCGATTTCTTTGATACCAAGGGATTCCAGTATAGCTATGACCTGAAAAAGGCTGAAGAGCACTTTAAGAAAGCCTTTAACGGCGAGGTTTGGGAGAAAGGCTTTAAAGTTACTTTAGTCTGGAATATCCCGAACACCACCAGAAAGACGGCTTGCGAAATCCTGGAGGCCGGGATTGAGAAGATCAACCCCAAATTCCAGGTGGAAGTGCAGGGAATGGAGTGGGCGACCATGCTGCCGCGGCGCCGGGAAGGACGCCTGCCGATGGTCTTCATTGGTTGGCTGGCCGACTACGCTGACCCGCATAACTTTGTCTATCCGTACCTGCACAGCAAGGGCGATTTCATGAGCTTCACCGGGGACAAGGGACGCGCTTTTGCCGCCGCCGAGTTTGATACGTTGGTTAATGCCGGGATTAATGAGACTGATCCGGAAAAACGGGTCGAAATCTATACGGAGCTTCAGAAGAAATCGGCGGATCTGGCTCCCCATCTAATCCTGTACGATGCTTATGACCGTAGAGCGCACAGAGATTGGGTAAAAGGGTTTGTCTTTGATCCGATTTGCCCAGCCCAGTATGATTTCTATGCCCTTTCCAAGAGCTTGAAATAACAATGCTTGGAGCGGGATAGACTAAAAAACCATTCGTGGGATGAGCGGGGGCGGGGGAACCTCCCGTTCCCGTTCTCTATTACTTCAAATCGGTAGGTGTAGCAGATGCTCTCTTATATTGTACGGCGCTTGATGTTTTTGCCGGTGGTGCTCATTGGCATTACCATTTTGATCTTTGCGTTAATCAGCACCCTGGGACCATGGACCCTAGTGGCGACTTTTATTCCTTCCCCTGATGCAGAACGCCACGTTGATCTAGAAGGAATCATTCAGAAATATCATTTGGATGATCCGCCCCTCAAAATGTATATGCGGTGGTTAAATAACCTCTTCCATGGGAACCTGGGTTGGTCCCAATCCAGCCATATGACAGTCGCGGAAGCAATCGGCAACCGTTTTCCGGCTACTTTGGAATTGACTCTGTTTGCGGTGATCCCTGTTATTATCGGGGGGATTGCTTTAGGGGTCATATCAGCGGTACATCATAATAAACCGATTGACCATACCACCCGGATTATCTCGATTGGTCTGTGGTCGCTCCCCGACTTTGTGTTGGGACTGGCGGTCTTAATGGTTGGTTATGGCATTTTGGGCTGGTTTCCGCCCGGACGACTGAGCTCCTGGGCTGAATTGGAGGTCTTAAGTGATTCGTTCCGGTCGTTTACCGGCATGTACACGCTGGATTCCCTGCTGAATTTGCGATTCGATATTTTTTGGAATGCTCTCCGCCATATTATCGGCCCCGTCTTTACCTTGGCCTGTCTCTGGTGGGCATTTATGTTACGGATTACCCGTTCCAGTATGTTGGATGTGCTAAATCAGGATTATGTCCGGACCGCTCGGGCCAAAGGTTTAGCCGAGAAAGATGTGATTAAACGTCACGCCTTAGGTAATGCTTTGATTCCGGTGACCACAGTTGCCAGTAATATGCTCCTGGGTTTGTTGGGTGGCGTGATGATTGTCGAAACGGTCTTTAATTACCCGGGATTGGGGCTTTTGACCTCAACGGCGGCGACTCGGTTGGATGTGCCGTGTGTCGTCGGGGTAGCGCTCTTTTACGCCATCATCTTAGTCTTGGTTAACTTAGTGGTGGATATCTTATATTCGGTGATTGACCCCAGAGTACGATTGGAGTAGGTGTAAAATGGAAATTCTCAGACGACTTGTAAAAAACCGTATTTCCCTGCTTGGCCTCGTCTTATTAATAATATTTGTGCTGATTGCGATTTTAGCTCCATGGCTCGCGCCTACGGAACACGAAGATCCCTACCGGATTCCACGACGCGGTTGGACTTTAGAACCGACTCCTCCTTCAGCTGAATACCCCTTGGGGTTAACCCAAGGCCAGTACGATATCTATTATGGAATCATCTGGGGAACACGTACGGCCTTCCGTGTTGGAATTATTGTGATTACTTTCCGTGCCTTAATCGGGATCCTGCTTGGCTCGATCTCTGCGTACTATGGCGGATTATTGGATGAAATTTTGATGCGGTTTACCGACATCTTTATGAGTTTCCCCTATTTAATCGGGGTCGTGGTCTTTGTCTCCATCTTTGGACCAGGTTTGAATAATGTAATGATTCCATTGATTGCACTGGGCTGGATGCCGTATGCCCGGATGATCCGCGGTAATATCCTAGCGATTAAACAAGAAGAATACGTCATGGCCGCTCAAGCCATCGGGGTTAGCGACTTGAAGATTATTACCCGTCATATTCTCCCTAATTCCATCTTCCCGGTGCTCATTCAGGCTTCGATGCAGATTGGCTCGATTGTAATTAGTGTCTCTGCCTTAAGCTTTCTTGGTCTTGGCGCGCCGGAAGGTTATGCCGACTGGGGACAGATGCTTTCTTTTGCCCGAAACTGGATGTTAGGGGAACAGGGCAATGTCCTTAAATACTGGTTTACCGTTGCTTATCCCGGCATGGCGATGGTTCTTTTTGTCCTTTCCTGGAACTTGATTGGTGATGCATTCCGGGACATCATGGACCCCCGAATCCAAGCCTGAAGAAACTGAAAACAGCCGTTCTTTTAAGAAAGCTTTATGCGTTGTATCCATCAATCCTTAAATTTAATAACAACGCAAAAAGCCCGAGGAAGAAAGGATGGTATAGAAAAAAACCCGCTCCCGTAGCGGGTTTTTTGCGCGAGATTTATACATAGTTCGCCCCTTTTCCGGTAAGGATAAGAGGGAAACGGAGGGGATCATGATGCACAAAAAAAGTTGGATGATCTTGTTTGCGTTCCTCTTGGTGGCGATCCTAACCACGGTATCCTATGCTAATTGGACCTATACGGTAAGGCGGGGAGATACCTTAGACTCAATTTCGCGTCGGGTTGGGGTAAGCCTCGCTCAATTACGTAGTTGGAACGGTTTATGGAGCAATCACCTGCGGGTCGGGCAAAGAATAACCATCCCGACGCAGACTAGTACCGCCAGTAACCGAGGGGGGTCGCGCGCCGGGGTGGACCGTTATTTACTGGCGCGGCTCGTTCATGCCGAAGCTGGAGCCGAGCCCTACAGTGGGAAAGTGGCAGTGGCCGCGGTGATCTTAAACCGGGTTGAAAGCCCCAAATTTCCTAACACCTTGGCTGGTGTTGTTTATCAACCTTTGGCTTTTGAGTCTGTAGCTAATGGCCGGGTCTATACCAACCCCAATAGTGATTCGATTAAAGCGGCCGGTGATGCGATTAACGGGTGGGATCCGACTGGTGGCTCCTTGTTTTTTTGGAACCCGTCCAAGCCGGTTAACCGGTGGATCTGGTCGCGGCGTATTACGGCCAAAATTGGCAAACATGTCTTTGGCTTTTGAATTCTGCGAAATTACCGCCTTTCGGGGTTGACAGACTAAAAACGAGGGGTGAGATCTTGAACTGGAACAGTTTACTCCTGCGGTCGACAATGGGGTTTATCATCTTATTCTTTTTGGGATATCTGGTACCGGGATTGTCCGCTTTGACAATTACCCATTTAATCATCGTCAGCCTACTGCTGGCTTTCTTGTCTACCGTTGGGGAGAATATAATCATCGCGGATACCCGCGCTAAAAAAAGCATCCTATTATTGGTGGTTTCTGCCGTAACAGTTTACTTTTATGCGTGGGTGATTGTCGGGACACGTCTACCGGTGGTCAGTGTGTTGCTAACCACAGCTTTAATTACCCTTCTTGACCATCTCTTTACAGCCCAAAATGAAAACAGCGTAACAGTAGAAGAGGAATAAGCGAAGAAGGAAACGGGCATTACCAGGAATAGCCAGAAAGAAACACTTGATCCTAGCGAGTTTTTCTTATAGAATAAATATGTTACAAAACGAGTAAAGCATCAACTTCTGGGATATGCGACGGTCTGCTTTTTGAACCTACAGTTGGAAGCAGGGAGATCTAGATTAAACGATGGATACCAAGCCTCGCCAAGACAGAGGAAGGTAGAAGTGTTTATGCG
>DOID01000113.1:63717-65980 GCA_003511465.1 Bacillota bacterium
GACTTGAAAATTTAGTGACGGATTAGACCCTACTTGTATTGGTGGGGTCTTTTAATTTTGTATGAGAAAAAAGGGATTGGACCCTGCGTTGCTAAATATATATTAGAAATGTAGATATAAACGGAGGGGGTTTTATGGCGCGGATTCGATGTCTACACCTGGCTGATCTCCATCTGGGTTGGGCACCGCAAGCTTGGGGAGGCCGGGAGGCCAAGCGACAGCAAGAAAGGGACGGTTTATTGAAGAAAGCCGTTGACTTCGCTCTGGACCCTACATTCCAAATTCAGCTGGTTCTGATCGTTGGGGATCTTTTTGAGACTCATAATCCGCCGTTAGATCTGGTGAGCAGTGTACGGCAGGAATTAAATCGACTGGTACAGGCAGGGATTAAGGTGGTTACCGTCCCTGGTAATCATGATGAAATTACTTACCATGATTCGGTCTACCGTAAATTTGGTCGGGAATGGCCGGGACTTTTAGTTACTAATCCGATGCCGGAACGGATTGGTGAATTAAACCTTGGTGGGACGCCCTGCTTTCTCTATAGTCTAGCCTATACCGGGGGAGTGACCCGTGCGCAGGAGCTGATTCAGGATTTTCCCTGCGGAAAAGAAGCTGGGATTCACTTGGCTATTTTCCACGGCTCTCTGGATTGGGCAGCGGGAGAGCGTAGTCTTCCCCTGGCCGCGCGGGGACTGGCTGCCGCTGGTTATGATTATGTTGCCTTGGGGCATCTACATCTACATCAAGTGAAGACAGTGGCTAGCACCGTGATGGTTTATCCAGGGATGGTCGAAGGAAAGAACCTCTCCGATCCGGGAACCGGATTCTTCACCGTAGTTGAGTTTGGTGCGGGTTTACCGCAGGTTAGTAAAATTCCGGCGGCGGTGCGGGCTTATCGCCAGATTAAGCTGGACGTAACAGGCATGTCGGAAGAACAGTTTGCCGGGGAGCTTTCGGAAACGAAAGATCCGGAGGCCGTGGTGGAACTGGTTCTTCAAGGGGTCTTCGCTTTTTTGCCGGATTTAACTGCGCTCAAAGAAGAACTTCGCCCGAATTTTTATCATTTGGAAATTAGCGATGAAACGAATTTTCTGGATTTGGAACTTTTGCACAGCTGGGCGGAGGAACCGACATTACGGGGGGCCTTCCTCCGACGGATGCTGAAACGAATGGAAACGGCGAATGGACCGCGGGAAGAGCAGGTTACCTACCTTGCTTTAGTCAAAGGAATTGCCGCATTGCAAAGGGGGGAAGGCCATGGCAACGATCAGGTTTAACCAGGTGCGGCTAACTGGATTCGGTCCCTATCGGGAAACTTGCGAATTTACCTTTTCCGATCAGCTGAACGTCTTAGTGGCACCGAATGAGACTGGTAAATCCACTTTGGTTGCCGGCGTAAGTGCGCTCCTTTTTGGCTTGCCGCAGACGACCGATCCCAAGGTGTTTGGCCAAGCCCGCTACCGGAATTGGGATCATCCATTACGGTTCGAAGGTGAATTAATCTATACGGTGGACGCGGAGCGCTACCGGTTACGCCGGGATTTCCAGAACAACCAGATTTCCTTTGCAAAGCAGCAGGCAGGGGAATACCGGGAGCTGATCAGCGGAACGCATAATCCCCGGGCGCAACGGCGAAACCAGCGCTATGAAGAAACGCTCAAAGCGTTACTGGGTATAAGTTCCCAGGAATTGTTTGAGGCTACTTTCTGTCTGACCCAACCTTTACCGGAGGCCGAAGAAATTGACAGCCGGGTTCAAGAATTGCTGTCCGGAACGGGGGTCGGGTTTAAGCAAGTAACGGAGCGTTTAAGCGGGGAACTCCGGGAGATTACTCGTTTTACCGGACGGCGGGGGGTTACGGCTAAAGATGCCATCGAGCCCAGAGCTTTGGAACGGTTGGAAGCGGAAATTCAGGCAATCGAAACAGCATTGGAACGGGACAAAGGCCTTGTTGACCAATTAGAAACCTACCGTCGGCATCTGGCTGAAGAAGAACAGCGCCGGACGGAACTGGCGCAAACTCTGGCTACCCGAGAACAGATGTTGACCCTTTGGGCCCAGTGGCAGCAGTTGAAAAAGAGTTACCAGGCCGCCCAGGTGGTTTATACACAAGTAGATAAGAGTAAAGCACAAGCGCAAGAACTCGACGACGAGCGACGCCGGGTTGACGAAAGGAAAGCCACTTGCGCTTGGGGCTCGCAGGCACCGGTACGGACGGCGGAGATCCTTAGTGAACTGGAGGCCATTGCCGAACAAAAGG
>DOID01000082.1:0-229 GCA_003511465.1 Bacillota bacterium
AATCCACGGATGCCTTTAGTGGCCGAGATTGAAGAACTTTATCTCCAAGCCTATGAAGGAAAAGGATTGTCTGTGCAGAAAGAGGCCTGTTAGGAGGCTGTTCTAAAAGGGATCACCGGGTCGGCGAAACTATAGTTTCACGGCCCGGTTTTTGCTTTTTGCTTGTCTTTTGTGATAAAGAAGATTATGATATTAATATTAGAAATGAAGCTTAACGCGCTAAGGGATG
>DOID01000082.1:588-3861 GCA_003511465.1 Bacillota bacterium
CCGGGAATGATTTTGCCGCTGCTTTGCAGATGCCGCCTGATCCGGTGGCCGCCGTGCACCAGATTATGCGGGGTGAGATCCAAAAGATTGATCTTTGCCGGGTTAACCAGCGTTACTTTGTTTCTTCTGTAGGTGTTGGTTTTGATGGAGAAGTAGCTTTCCATGTCAATCAGGGTTTTCGGCGGTTCCGGGGGAAGGCTGCTTATCTGTGTAGTGTTTTTAAGACGCTCTTTTCTTACCAATCGCGTCGAATTAAATTAAACGTCGACGGTTTGGTGATGGAATTTAACAGTTTATTGGTGGCTGTTACCAATTCACCAACTTATGGCGGAGGATTCAAAATAAACCCGGAAGCGCTGGTAAACGACGGGTTCTTTGATGTTTGTACCGCCCAGCACATGCGGATTCCGGAGATTATTTGTTGTCTTCCCTTACTAATGCCCGGTTGGCACCGGAACTTAAAAAAGGTCCGGATGCTAAAAGGCCGGCAGATCATCTTAGAAAGCGACCGACCTTTTTATTACCAGTTGGACGGAGAAGTGTTGACCGATAAAACCCTCCGTTTCACCATCTTTCCCCAGGCGCTTTTGTTTAAAGGGGCAAAAGTGGAACCAACCAGCGCGGATCCTTTGGCGGAAGATGTGTCGCCCCGCATCAAGGAAGCCGAAGCTTTAGCTTAAACCCATCCCGGGATATCCTTGTTGCCGTAGAGCTTCGTAGAGCACGATCGCGACAGAGTTTGCCAGGTTAAGGGAACGAGCTTCGGCTCTCATCGGGATCCGCAGGTTGTGGTGGGGGTTAAGCGCCAAAATTGCGGGGGGGAGTCCTCTGGTTTCGGGTCCGAAGATGAGATAGTCGTCAGGGGCAAACTTGATTTCCCCATAGGAACGGCGGCCTTTCGTGGTCACGTAGAAATGGTTCCCCTCCGGGTTTGCCTGGACAAACTTCTCAAAATCCAGGTAGCGCCGGACTTGGACTAAGGACCAGTAATCCAGGCCGGCGCGGCGTAAATGGCGATCATCCCAGATAAACCCGAAGGGTTCAATTAGATGGAGCTGGCAACCGGAGGCGGCGCATAAACGGGCAATGTTGCCGGTGTTTTGCGGTATTTCCGGTTGAAATAAAACGACATTCATGTTTCCACCTCTTTTATCCGATCTCTTCTAAATTTTAACCCGCGCGCTCTTCATTGACAACCCATATCCTTAAATTTCAGTTAATGCGCTCCGGTGGAGGGCAGGGAATCATTTACCGGGTGGTTCCCTTGTGGTAAAATGTTATAATAACTTTAAGAGGTGCTTAGTCTTGACTTACGAGCAAGCATTAACCTATATCCATAGTCGTAATCGATTTGGAATTAAGTTGGGGCTTGAACGGATGCGCGCCTTGCTAAAGCTACTCGGCGCGCCTCATGCTAAATACCCAGTTATCCATATCGCCGGGACCAACGGGAAAGGTTCAACCACTGCATTGGTCAGTATGGTCTTAAAGGAAGCCGGTTACAAAGTGGGGGTCTTTACTTCTCCTCACCTTAGTTCCTACTGTGAACGGATGTCGATTAACGGAACGCCGATTGCCCCAGAACGACTGGGGATTTTAGTCGAAAAAGTCCGGTCGGTAGTGGAAGAAGCGGCCTTAGATCCGGAGATCGGACATCCGACCGAGTTTGAATTTGGTACGCTGCTGGCTTTGGAGTATTTTGCGGCGGAACAAGTTGATCTGGCCGTGTTTGAAGTAGGCATGGGTGGGCGGTTGGATGCGACTAATGTACTCATGCCAGTGGTTTCCGGTATTACCCATATTGCCCTTGATCATCAGGAGTTTTTGGGAAATGACCTGGTTTCGATTGCCAAGGAAAAAGCCGGGATTATCAAACCAAAGATTCCGGTCGTCATTGCCCCCCAAACGGCGGATGTTAGCGCCGTCCTCGCAGAAACTGCCCAGAGACAACACGCTCCGTGCTATCTGGTGGGGAGAGAAGTCCGTTATACTTTGGAACGGATTGATCAAAGCGGAACCTATCTTAAGCTGCAGTGGAAGGATGACCCCCCTCTCCGGCTCCGGGTTAACCTCTTCGGTGCGCACCAGGCCGCCAATGCAGCCTTGGCCTTTGGTCTGCTGCAGACGGTAAAAACACAAGGGTTCTCGTGGCGATGGCAGGATTTGGAGCAAGGCTTTAACACTGTGGTGTGGCCAGGTCGGATGGAATATTTCTCCGGACCCCCCAGTATATTACTGGATGGTGCCCATAATCCCGACGGCGTAATCGCTTTAGCCCATGGTCTTAGCCAGTTGTTTTCGAAGAAGAAGTTCCGCGTCATCCTGGGAATCCTTGACAATCGGCCGGTTGAAATGATGGCGACGCTTTTTACTTCGATTCTGGGGGGGAGTTTGCAGCGGGTTTATGCGACCACGGTGCCGGAGGCCAAAGCTGCCTCCTGTACGCGGATTGCCCACTCCTTTCATGAGCTAGAGGTTGACCTAGTTCTGGCTCCTGATCCGTCACAAGCGCTTTCGACCGCCCTTGCGGAATTGGTCAGGGATGAGATGCTGGTGGTGACTGGTTCTTTATATTTAGTCGGCTACTTACGTCCATTGATTTTGGACTATTTTCAAAAAAATTCCGGGAGGAAGCAAAGTGGAAGCTAACAGGATCACGATCCTAACCGGTCCCTTTGGGAGCGGAAAAACAGAAGTGGCGGTTAATTATGCCTTACATTTACAGCAACAAACATCCAATGTGGTGTTGGTTGATTTGGATATCGTCAATCCCTATTTTCGCTCCCGAGGATTGACAGATCGTTTAAAAGAAAAAGGGGTTGAGCTGGTTTCCACCCAACCTGGCTTAGAAATGGCTGATCTTCCGGCCCTTTCCCCTCGGATTTTTAGCGCTTTGCAAAATCCAGAAGGTCAGGTTGTCTTTGATGTGGGTGGTGATCCGGTTGGCGCCCGGATCTTAGGACGCTACCATCCTTATTTTACGAGCAATTCTTACCACCTCTGGCTGGTGATTAACCCTAATCGTCCGGGGTTTAGTGCGTCGGAGGAGATTGTCCGGATGGCGCGGGAAGTGGAAGCTGCTTCCGGCTTGCAAATTAACGGACTGATCGATAACAGTAATTTAGGGAAACTAACCGACCGGAAAGTACGGGCGGAAGGAACCGCAATTGTACAGGCGGCCGCCGATCGCTTAAAAGTTCCGGTTGTTTTTCATACTTTTACCAACCCGGCTTTGCTTTTGGACCAGGAAAGAGAAGGGGAGGAGCAGGTTTT
>DOID01000026.1:0-168 GCA_003511465.1 Bacillota bacterium
GGGGTGTCCAAAGCCTTCTCTAGATTATAGGCGCGAATTAGGGGGGAAGGCCGGAACATTTTGTAAAACTCCAGGACTTCACCGGGGATCTCAAAATATCTGGTTGTGCTGTCCAGTTCCTGTTTGGCCAGATCCTCACAGAAAACAGGGGTTAAATCATCAATGGTG
>DOID01000026.1:430-1755 GCA_003511465.1 Bacillota bacterium
TCCCAGTACTTCACTGGGACAGAAGCTTTTAACCTCTGCGGTACCACCCGGTTTGGCGTAGTTACGCCCACTCATTTCATATACATTCATATATGCTCCTTTGGTAACGGATGGAGATTCCGTCAGGTATTACTTGGCAATCTTTGGCCTTTCTTCCTGCCCTCGTAAGTCCATTCAGTATTGCCCTTAGTTACCGCAATCCCACCTTCTGCGGCTCTCTGTCAACAAGTAGCCATACCTACTCTTCTTACTCAACGGTTTAGTTCGTGTTCAATGTAAATCCTAAAGATCCAGCTAAGACTAGGGATCTATAATTAATTTTTAGTATATCCATTTCCGCCTCTGAAGTCAAGAGACATTTTTACAGACCATTGACATAGACATTTTCGAAGGCGATTATGTAATTGATCTGTTGACCAAAAATATTGGTGTTGTTATAATAAATTGAACACCGTTCAATTATTGAACAGTGTTCAATAAGGGCAAAAAATATCGGGACAATTAGTACATAAACGAGGAGGTAAAAGGATGAAGTATGTTTTAAGCGGGATCGGAATTATGTTTGGGTTATTTTTTGTTTTAATGCTCTTAACCGTAGGCTTTGTCTCAACAGTTAATAGATCAAAAGGTGATCGTGGGCAAGTTTTGCCAGGGGAGGGAGAAAACGCAAAAAAAGCGATCATTATTTATCAACCGGCGGCCACCAAGGCTACAACCAAGGTGGCGCAGCAATTGGCTGCCGGACTAAATGCGGGTGGGTACGAGGTTACTCTGAATCATCCAGGGGAACATCTTTCTCCGGATTTATCAGGGTATGGGCTTATTATCTTTGGCTCGCCGACCTATGCCGGACAATTAACAAAGACCTTGACTGACTATGTGGCGCAGGTCTGTTCCCAGCTGCGGGCGGTAATGGGTGAAACGCCGCGCCTTGCTTTGTTTGCGACCGGAGCCGTTGATCAGCTGGAAGAATTTGATCGTTTGGCGGAGACACTCAATGGATTGAATGTCATTAAAAAAGTAAAATTTTTATCAGGTACGAAAGAGACAAATGAAAAAACGGCTTTTGATTTAGGGCTTGAGTTGGCACAAAAATGATTGGAAACCTGATTACGCTCTCCCGCGTGATTTTGACCTTCATAGTGAATCACTATATTTTATTCCATTTTGGTAAGGTTGGGATACCCTTGTTCCTTTTTGGAATGGTATTTCTTACTGACTATATGGATGGAAAAATCGCTAGATTAAGTAAGACGGTCTCGCCCGGCGGGGCCGTCTTCGACCTGTTGGCAGACTTCTTTTTTATATTCCTAACTTACCTGGTC
>DOID01000026.1:1980-4393 GCA_003511465.1 Bacillota bacterium
AAGTCCTTGGTATTCATTGATCAGTAAGTCCACCTCAATACTGGCTCTGAGGACAGCGTAGTCAGAACAACCCCGGGTATTCCAGAGAGTCTGTAGGCGCTGACGGGCACCATTAATTTCTTGTTTAAGGGCGTTTATTTGCATTCTTTCACTTTGGATCATTTGGTTTGTTCCTTCGGCAAAATATTAACAAGCTCTGCGTTGGGGAAACTTCAAAAAACGGGAAACTTTGCGACGCTTGTTGGATCATGGTATAATATCCTTAATATAGTAAAGGGACGAAAACGCAAATCCTAGCGAACGACTGGCGAAGGTTGACAGTCCTGCAGTCGTTAGCTTCTGTTTGTTTGGGGCGTTTTCGTCCAGTTTATAACATAACAACACGTGTCATGGAGTTGCTGATTGCCTTATTTAGAAGCATTCGTCTAAGAACATTATATTTGCATATTACAAATATGTCAAGGAGAAATGTTGCATATGGAAAATGTAATCGGTAAACGGCTCAAACAATTCCGGGAACAATATGGTTTAAACCAAGGTGAATTCAGTAGAAAGATAAATATAAGTCAAACAACTGTTTCCCGCGTGGAATCGGGAGAGAAAAAACCTTCTAAAGCTTTTTTAAATGCGATTGAAGTTGGTTTTGGGATTAACCCGGAATGGGTCTTGACGGGTAGAGGTTCAATGCTAGTAGGAGCCGAACAGTATATCGTCAAAGGGATTGAGTTCTTTGGTGAAGTGGAAATGAGTAAAGGGTTGGCTAAAATTCTTAATAATCCCCAATTTGCCAAGTTACATTTGTTGCTGAAAGCAGGCGATTTGGTGGAACGTGATATTGATGACGAGTTAGCGGCCTACTTACTCTACATCATTAATAACTGGGGTGAGGGCGAGCGGAAGCAACATTGGGTAATGGGTCAGCTGGAGATGGCTTTTAGAGAAGTAAAGGATAAATACGAACCATAAACCGATCATTACATTGAAAGATCCCTCGCCTGCTTGTAAGGTGGGGGATTTATTCATGGGTATTTTATTTGAGGGGTGTAATGGTATGGATCAGAAATCAACCAAGTTGTGCGGTTCATTTTGGGAATGGATCGGACGCTTCTCTATCTACCGACTGAAGGTTTTTCACCAATTGACCGTGATTATTACCATTATGATTATCTTCTTCATAATTCAAGGAATTTCCGGCGTCTACATCAATGATCGGATGATGAAGTCCAGTTTGGATATGGTTAAAATCAGCTCGAAAAGGTTTAATAATGTCAGTATGATCAAAACCTATGTGGAACTGATTGAGAAAGAATACATAAAAGTCCTCACCCAAAGGGGGAATATCCAATATCTAATTAATGAAGCCGATATTCAGGGGCTGCCGCGAATCGGTACCGAAATGGTCCCGGCTGTTAGGGCTTTACGGGAGGTCGCGCCGGAAGAATGCGATCAAATTCTGACCAATATCACTGCGATTGAAGCATTGATCCGCTTATCGGTTAGCGAGGAGAATTTAGCAGCGCTCAAACGAGAACTCTATTCGATCAGCATTTCAATCGATACTGCCACTAGTAAGTCGATTAATGCCAGTTATGATGCGGTGACTAGGAGTTCCAACTTTTCCACGGCCTCGAAGATCATTACAGTAATCATTAGTTTAATTGCCATTGGGACGATCAGTTTCATCTATATTTTTATGCTGTCCCGCACGATTACCGAGCCCATTCAGAAATTGGCTGCCTACGCCATGGAGATTGCCAAGGGGAAGTTCCCCGTTGAAGAACTTGAGATCAAATCTTCTGCTGATCTAAACATTCTCGCCCTGGCCTTTAATAAAATGGCAGCGAGTATCCAAAAGATGATTGCGGAGCTGACAGAAAAATCCAAGTTAGAGCGGAAACTGCATGAAGAAGAACTGAAAAACCTTAAAATATCACAGCAATTGAATGAAGCACGCTTTTTGGCCTTACAATCCCAGATTAATCCCCATTTCCTCTTTAATACCTTGAATACCATTATGCGTAAGTCCATGTTTGAAAAGGCCCCGGCGACTACGAAGTTAATCCAAAGCCTCTCGGAGATCTTCCGTTATAACTTGCAAAACCCCAAAAAAGAAGTGTTGTTAGCAGAAGAACTAGAGATGGTCAAAAAATATGTTCACATTCAACAAACCCGTTTTGGCGCTCGGGTTGGTTTTGAAATTGTCTGCCGTGATGTGGAAGGGGTAGAGATTCCCCGTTTCATCATCCAGCCGCTGGTCGAAAACGCCATCATCCATGGGATTGAGCCTAAAGTAAAGGGTGGTAGCGTCCGGATTAAAACCTATCAAAAACGAGACGTTATTTACCTCAAGATCATTGATAATGGAGTCGGGATGGGGAAGAGACAAATCAAAGCAATTTTAAACGGCACTGAA
>DOID01000131.1 GCA_003511465.1 Bacillota bacterium
CGGCCAAACAAACTCAGGCCCAATTGAACCGGGCGGGTTTAAAGGTGGGTTATTTTCGGCCGATTACGGTTCGGCCCTTCCCGGGTACCGCCTTGCGCGATGTGCTCATGGCCAATCCCCATCTCCGGCTGTTGGTTGTGGAGTCGGCCTATGGGCAGTTGCTGTCGATGGTGAAAGCGGAACTGTACGGGCTGGCGAATCCCATTGACACCCTATTAAAGCCGGGGGTTGGGGTGACGGCAGAGGAGATCGAAGTAACCGTTAGGCGGCTAATGGCTAAGGAGGAGGGTTAAAAGAAAAGTGGAAGAAAAAACAGCGGTGGTCCAGGAAGCGATGGACCGTCCCCAAATGCCGCTTTCCTGGCGGACAGAGACCAAACCCCATCGTTTCTGTCCCGGTTGCGGCCATGGGATCGCCCTCAAAGCTTTAGGAGAAGTCGTTGATGAGCTTGGGATTTTGGACCGGGTCTTATATGGTTGTGACATTGGTTGCTCCCTCTTGAGTTGGGACTTTTTTAACTTTGATAGCATCCAAACCCATCATGGTCGGACGATTCCGGTGATCGTTGGCGCGAAAAGGGCCCGTCCGGAGACGATCGGTATCGCCTATATGGGTGACGGCGGCGGGTATGCCATCGGGGCTCAGCATTTAGTCAATGCCGCGCTCCGGGGGGAGAAAATTACGGCGATCCTCGCCAACAACACCTTATATGCGATGACCGGCGGACAGATGGCACCCACGACTCTCCCCGGGCAAAAGACCGGCACCAGTCCGTACGGACGCGAAGTAGCTAAAACCGGGGCTCCAATCCAGGGGCCGGAATTGGTAGCGGCGGTGGCACCGGCGGGCAGCTATGTCGCCCGGGCGACGGTCGGGGAATATCAGCAGTTAAAGCAGTACCTGAAGCAAGCCCTCCGGAACCAGATTGCAGGAGGGGGTTTCTCCTTTGTTGAGGTCTTATCGACCTGTCCGACCAATTGGCGGACCAATGCGAAACAGACCTGGGGCTTTCTCCAGGGAGAGATGGCCAAATATTTTAAAGTAGGCGAATATCTGGTCCCCGAAACGACGGCGACCGGGGAGGAATAGTCAATGGCAACGGTGAAAAAAGTAAAGATCGTTATTGCCGGTGAAGGGGGCCAGGGGGTACAGAGTATTGGTGAGCTGTTGGCCGAAGCCGCCTTTCAAGCGGGTAGGCAAGCGTTGTATATTCCTAATTTCGGGGTGGAACAGCGGGGAGGGGTTTCGATCGCCTTTGTTCAGATCGCCGCCGACGGTGCGATCGGGGCACCCAAATTTCAAAAGGCCGACCTCTTAACCGTTTTAAGCAAACGTGCGGCCGAGCGGACTAAAGGGTACTTAAAGCCGGGTAGCATCTATCTTTATGATGAATCAGCAGTGCAGGCACCGACGATTGCGGACCAAGCCATCGGAATTCAGGGTTATGAAACCGTAGCCCCCGAGGGCTTTGCTAAGATGGTAGGGACGGCAGCGGGAAGTCCACCGGAGCCGCCGACAGCAGCGGCGATCAGAACGGTTGGGATTCCGGCGGCCCAGATTGCCAAAACTGAGCTTACGCCCCGGGTTTTTAACATCATTATCTTAGGCGCGATGGTGCGAATGCTTGATATTTTATCTCCCGATCAGGTGAAAGCGGCGATCACCACCAAATTCGCCGAAAAGTTCCGGCAAAATCCGGAACTAGAAACCTTAAATTATAAGGCCTTTGAGCAGGGTCTAGCATTGGGATTGGAACGGGAACTAAGTTCGAGCGAAAGGTAAGGTGGGAACATGGTAGGGCATAGTGAACTTAAGGACCGATCGGAAGCAACAACAAGTACTGCTGATCAGGATCAGCGGTTTAGCGTGGAAAGGTGGGCGACGGCGCGGGGTTCGTGGACGCTCTTTCCGGAACTTTGTAAAGGGTGTGGCTTATGTATCGAACGTTGCCCGGTGGATGTGATTAAGTGGTCACCCGAGCTTGGCGCCTATGGTACCAACCGGGTAACCGTTAAGGCTGAGGGGTGTATTACCTGTAAAATCTGTGCTTACTATTGTCCCGACGCGGCGATTAGCGTCACCGTAAGGTAGGGCAAGAAAATTAAAGGCAGGGGAGTCAATGGACTAATATTTTCTAGGCAGGTGACGAAGGTGGAAATGGATTTTATGGGGGAGATCTGTCCGGTTCCTTCCATAAAGGTACGCTTGTTATTAAAGAACTTACATGCCGGAGAGGAACTAAAAGTGCTGGTCGATCATAGCTGCGCCGTTGGTAATATCATTGAAGGATTGGACAAAAAGGCCTATCAACATGTGGTGAATGAGGTGGCTAATGGGATTTGGGAGGTGATCATTAAAGAATTGTAATACCGTTTAACAAAAGGCTTTAACTCCTTCTGTTTTAATAAAATTGATAAAGTTCTGCTCTACTTCAGTTGAACCCATCTCTTTTTTCCAGACCATGGAGAATGATGTTGCCAGGTCAACACCATTAAGTTCAATTTCTTTTAGTTCTTTGGTAAACAGGTCCTTTTTAATGGTGAAATACGGTAGAAAAGAATAGCCGTGACCAGCCCGGACCGTTGACTTAATACTTTCGAT
>DOID01000152.1:0-3123 GCA_003511465.1 Bacillota bacterium
AGGGACAGAGCAGAAAGGAACCAGAATAGATTATAAAGTAGATGAGACGACGGCACAGGCGTCAGATCAGGAACAGAAGCCGTCTGCGCAGGAGCAGGATAAAGCTGCGGAGCCAATAGGCAAGACCACAGCGGTGGAGCAAGAGGACAGCGCCACGGAGGCCATCGCCACGCTCCAGCTTAAAGTAGACGCCCTCGAAGGCGAAAAAAAAGAACAGCTCCAGAGTTTTCTGCGTTTACGCGCCGACTTTGACAATTACAAGCGCCGTACCAGACAGGAATTGTTGCAAGCGGCGGATCAAGGAAAGGAAGACTTGCTCGCCAAGCTCCTTCCGGTCCTGGACAACTTAGAACTGGCGCTGGGTACTACCGGTGAGCCCGAAAAGTGGCGCTCCGGCGTGGAGATGATCTTCCGTCAGTTTCTGGAGGTTTTAGCGCAAGCGGGGCTGAAGCCCATTCCGGCTGTGGGAGAAGCGTTTGACCCCAACATTCACGAAGCTTTAATGCGGGAACCTTCAGCAGAACCGGAAAATACGGTTTTGGAAGAGTTGAAAAAAGGATATCTGTTTGGCGAAAAGACTCTGCGCCCTAGTATGGTGAAAGTAGCGGCTTTCGACCCGGATTTAGCTGGCGAGAAAGGGAAAGAATAGGAATAGATTTATAAGTTTGAGGATGACAGGAGGTAAGATGTAATGAGTAAAGTAATTGGAATTGACCTTGGGACTACAAACTCATGCGCTGCTGTAATGGAAGGTGGCGAACCAGTAATTATCCCCAGTGCGGAAGGGGGAAGAACAATCCCTTCAGTCGTGGGTTTCTCGAAGAATGGTGAACGACTGGTGGGGCAAATCGCGAAACGGCAAGCAGTTGCCAACCCGGACCGGACGATCGTATCGATCAAACGGCAGATGGGAACTGATTATAAAGTGAAAATCGATGAAAAGAACTATTCCGCACCGGAGATTTCGGCGATGGTTTTAAGGAAAATCAAGACCGATGCCGAAGCTTACCTTGGGGAAAAGGTTGACAAAGCGGTGATTACCGTACCGGCCTATTTTACCGATGCCCAACGGCAAGCGACGAAAGACGCCGGGGCCATTGCCGGTTTGGAAGTGCTCCGCATTATCAATGAGCCGACTGCGGCCGCCCTTGCTTACGGAATGGATAAAACCGATGCCCACACAGTCCTCGTCTTTGACCTGGGTGGTGGGACCTTTGACGTTTCCATTTTGGAACTGGGTGACGGCGTTTTTGAAGTAAAATCAACCAGCGGTAACAACCGACTGGGCGGTGATGATTTTGACGAACGGGTGATCCGCTGGATGGTGGAGAACTTCCGCAAAGAACACGGTATCGATCTGGCGAAAGACCGCATGGCCATGCAACGGTTGAAAGAGGCCGCCGAAAAAGCGAAAATCGAACTTTCCGGGGTGGTGACCACCAATATTAACCTCCCCTTTATTACGGCCATTGATGGTCAACCCGTTCACTTAGATATGAACCTAACGCGGGCTAAATTTGAAGAACTGACCGCTGATTTAATGGAGGCGACCGAAGGCCCGATTAGGCGCGCGCTCTCCGATGCCGGACTTGAAGCCGGGCAAGTTGATAAAGTAATTCTGGTCGGTGGTTCGAGCCGGATCCCGACCGTTCAGGAACGGGTGAAGCGCCTTGCTGGTAAAGAACCCTTTAAAGGGGTTAACCCCGACGAAGTGGTCGCCATCGGCGCCGCGATTCAGGCTGGCGTACTCACCGGGGAAGTAAAGGACATTGTTTTATTGGACGTTACCCCACTCTCCCTTGGGATTGAAACCTTAGGTGGCGTCTTTACCAGAATTATTGACCGTAATACGACGATTCCCAGCTCGAAAAAGCAGACCTTTTCGACCGCTGCGGACAACCAAACTTCCGTCGATATCCATGTTCTCCAAGGTGAACGGGAATTTGCCGCCGACAACGTGACCCTCGGTCGGTTCCGACTAGATGGGATTCCCCCCGCACCGCGGGGCGTTCCCCAAATCGAAGTAGCCTTTGATATTGACGCCAACGGAATCGTGCATGTCTCCGCTAAAGACTTAGGAACCGGGAAAGAGCAGAAAGTCACGATTACTACTTCCAGCGGGTTAAAAGAGGATCAGATCGAGCGGATGATGAAAGAGGCGGAGCAGAACGCCGAAGCAGATAAGAAACGGCGTGAGCAAATCGAATTGAGAAATGAAGCGGACAGCATGGTTTATTCAGTAGAAAAGACCTTAAAGGATCTGGGCGACAAAGCTCCGGCCGACCGGGTGGAAAAGATTAACCAGGCGAAGGAAGAGTTAACCACGGCCTTAGCCGGAGAGGATTATGACCTGATCAAAGAGAAGAAGGAGCTTCTCCAGAAAGAACTGCATGAACTCTCGGCCACCATCTACCAGCAGACTGCGGGGGATAGCGCCGGTCAACCGGGAGCGGAAGGACCGGAGGGCGAAGCAGGCCCCACGGTGGATGCGGACTATGAGGTTCAAGAAGATCAATAAACAACAACGACAAGGTAAGCGACAGCAGAGCGTATTGATTTTAGTGCGGAAGAGTGGTTAACCATGGCGAAAAGAGATTATTACGAAGTCCTGGGGGTGGAGAAAGGGGCCGGCGACGAGGAGATTAAAAAAGCCTACCGTCGCTTAGCCCGACAGTATCACCCCGATGTCAATAAAGATGATCCCAAGGCTGAAGAGAAATTTAAAGAGATCAACGAAGCCCATGAAGTTTTAAGTGATCCGCAAAAGCGGGCGGCCTACGACCGTTTCGGCCATGCCGGTACTGATCCGAACTTTGGCGGTGGCACCGGGGCCGGCGGTTTTGGCGACTTCAGCTTCGAGGGTGGTTTTGGTGATATTTTTGATATGTTCTTCGGTGGTGGTGGGCGTCGACAGAAGAGTGGACCCCGACGGGGAGCTGATCTCGGTTACGATCTGCGGATCAGTTTTGAAGAAGCCGCCTTTGGGAAAACAACGACCATCAAGATCCCCCGCACCGAACTGTGCTCTACTTGCCATGGCAATCGGGCCAAACCAGGCACTCCGATTAAGACCTGTTCAACCTGTGGCGGTAGCGGGCAAGTGGAGTCGGTGCAGAATACTGC
>DOID01000152.1:3259-3862 GCA_003511465.1 Bacillota bacterium
TTTTCCACCGTACGCCCTTGCGAACGCTGCCAGGGGGAAGGGAAGACCATTGAGACCCCTTGTCCGACCTGTGCCGGGCGCGGGCGGCTGCGCCAGACCCGCGAGATTAAAATCACCATCCCGGCCGGGATCGACACCGGACACCGTCTGCGGGTGTCTGGAGAAGGTGAAGCCGGTGAGCGGGGCGGCGCCCCGGGGGATCTTTTCGTCAATATTTCGGTTAAACCCCATCCCCTCTTTAAGCGTACCGGGAATGATCTCATTTTAGAGCAGGGGATCAGTTACGCCCAAGCCGCTTTAGGGGCAAGTATTGAAGTTCCGACTCTGGAAGGAACCGCCACCCTAAAAATTCCTGAAGGAACCCAGCCCGGAACCTTATTTCGCCTGCGCGGGCAAGGTATCCCCCACCTGCGAGGGAGCGGCCGCGGCGATGAGCTGGTCCGGGTGGGAATCAAAGTGCCGTCGAAGTTGACCTCTGCCCAACGGGATGCCATCCGACAAGTGGCGGAAGCTTTTGGCGAAGAGGTACCCCCGGCTGAGAAAGGAATCATCGATAAAGTTAAAGAAGCCTTTGGTAAGTAGTCATTCACCCTGGCTACCCCG
>DOID01000126.1:0-1757 GCA_003511465.1 Bacillota bacterium
AAGCAATTTTAAACGGCACTGAAGCGTCGCGGATCAAAGGCCATACCACCGCCATCGGAATTAACAATGTCCGTGATCGGCTGCTACTTTATTATAAAAACCCCACCTGTTTTAGCCTGAAGAGTAAACCAAATCTGGGGACGGTGATTACGCTTAAGCTATCCAGAAACTTTGCGGGGGCTTGCGATGTATAGATTATTAATTGCCGATGATGAGCAACTGGAACGGGAAGCGATTAAGTTCATAATCGAAGAAAGTTTCCCCGGCAGTTTTACGATTTGCGAAGCCGCCAATGGTTTGGAAGTAGTGGAGATCGCCCTTGCTTTTAAACCGGATCTTCTCTTTCTGGATATTAAAATGCCGGGGATTAACGGCCTTCAAGCTGCAGCTCAGATCAACCGTGTTCTTCCTGAGTGCCGGATTATCATTGTCACGGCTTTCCATTACTTTAATTACGCCAAAGAAGCCTTATCCCTCGGTGTGGTCGACTACATTACGAAACCGGCACCACCGGAAGCTGTCGTGGAAACGGTCAAACGTTTAATCGTGGAGCTTGAATCCGCGTCCTTTAAAGAGCGACTCGCCGCCGAAAGGGAGCAGCAGCTTCAGCAAATTACCGGGTATTTCGAAGACGACCTCCTGGTCTTAATTGCCTACGGTGAAATTGAGGCCAAAGAAATCGAAGATTATTTTGCCATCCTTAATCTGCAAGCCCAAACCTTTTTTGCCGCGGTCGCCACGATTCTTTACCCTAATACGCCCGGAGCAAGCATTTTGGAAATTGAAAAAAGGGTGTTGAACAAGAATGTGGTTGGGTGGGTGAAAGAATATATGCAGAAGGTTGGCCGTCAGGCCTATATCCGTTCGATCGGAGCGGAGGTTTTTATCCTCCTCCTTGCGGAAGAAAATTTGGATGAATATCAAGCAAGATTAACGGGGATGCGGCTTTTTACGGAGTTAAAAGAAGCGCTCTGGAAGGAACAGCAAATAGCGCTGAATATCGGGATTGGCGGCCTATGCAATGAGACCGGTCAGATCGGGCAAGCATTTTCACAGGCCAAGTACGCTTTGCGTTATGAAGCAGCCCCAGATTCCATCATCAGTTATGGTGATATTGAACGGGATCAACAGCAGGTTTTCTATCCCTACCATCGGGAAAAAAGGCTTTACCAAAGCATTCTGCAGGGGGATATCCATGCCTCCCAGCAGTTGTTGGAGGATCTCCTCACTTGGCTTCGGGAACACACCTCCTGCCTGGAAGCCTTTCAACAGAAAGTATATGTGGGCGCGCCACGACAATTGACCTTACAGATCATTGATTGTGCTGGTAGCAAGCAGATGGTGGGACCGGCGGTGGATGCTTTTGCCGCCCAAAACCCCAATATCAAAATCGATTACATCATTGGAACATCCCCGGAATTACCCTCCAAGATTAAAGCGCAACAAATGGCCGGTAACGTCGAGACTAATGTGGTCTTGACCGGCTATGACGCGATGGGCTCGGGTCTTGTGCAACAGATCTGGGAACGCATTATGCCTGAGCAGAAAAAATCCTTCCCTAACCTTGAAGATAATTATTTACCGGCCGCCAAAGCAGCTTTTGATCTGTTTGACGGCTATGGGATCGTGTTTGCTTGGTGCCCAGGTGGTCCCATGTTCACGTACAATCCCGATCGAGTTAAAAATGTCCCGCGTACGACAGATGAACTACTAGCTTGGTGCAAAGCCAATCCCGGCAAATTCATGTATCCCCGCCC
>DOID01000126.1:1887-3287 GCA_003511465.1 Bacillota bacterium
AAAGACCCCTTAGACCCAAAAACTTGGGATAAAACCTGGGCTTATTTGAAAGAACTTGATAAATATATCGATTATTATCCTTCCGGGACCGGCATTGCCTTCCGGGAGATGGGTGAAGGGACCCGTTACATCCTGGCCAGTCATTTGGGTTGGGATGTCAACCAACGGATTTTGGGGACGATTCCAGCACACTTCCAAGCTTTCTTCCTCGAAAACACGACTTGGGTTAATGATTCCCACTTTGCCTGTATCCCCAAGGGCCTGGATAAAGCCCATAAGGAGCTGGCGCTCCAATTAATCGCCTGGCTTTTAAAGCCGGAGATGCAAGCGTTCAATTATGATAACGGTTACTTTTATCCGGGACCTGCCGTCAAAAATGTCCCGCTTAGTATGGCTCCGGCGGAAAGCCAAGCTAATCTCAGTAAAGCCATCCGGAAAGATCTAGAGGAAGCGGTTACGAAATACCCCTCGACCACGCAATTGGATGCCGAAGCGCTTACTCTTGCGTGTGAAATGTGGGATCGACAGGTGGGGGCCAAAACCAAATAATTATTTTGGCAACAAAAGAGGGAAGGGACGATTTTATCGTCCCTTCCGGAAATAAGAAGCGCGTGGTGATTATGTTGAGAGAAATAAAACAAGTAATCGTTGAGGACTTAAGCAAAAATTATGGGGACAAGGAAGCCGTCATTAACTTTAATCTGATCCTCAATAAAGGAGAGTTTGTTACTTTGCTGGGGCCTTCCGGTTGTGGAAAATCAACGGCCCTCAATTGCCTCGCCGGTCTGTTGCCGATTTCCAGCGGCAAGATCTATGTTGATGAAGAGTGTATCGATGACGGGGTCAAGCGGGTTCCGGCTGAAAAAAGAGGTTTCGGCATGGTTTTTCAAAACTACGCCTTATTTCCTCATCTAACGGTCTTCAAAAACGTGGCTTTTGGTTTGGAATTAAAAAAAGTCCCCAAGGATGAGATCAAAGAAAGGGTCGCGAAAGTCATCAAAATGGTCCACCTGGAGGGTTATGAAGAGAAGTATCCCGGCCAAATGTCCGGTGGTGAGCAGCAACGGGTGGCCATTGCCCGCTGTATTGTCCTGGAGCCCAGTTTATTAATGCTGGACGAACCCCTTTCCAATCTTGACGCCAAATTACGGAATGACATGCGCTATGAATTAAAGGATTTACACGAGCGCCTACAGGTTACCAGCGTCTATGTTACCCATGATCAACAAGAGGCCTTAGCGCTTTCTGACCGGATTGTGGTGATGAAGAATGGCCGGATCCAGCAAACCGGGACGCCTGAAGAAATTTACTCCCGCCCCGCCAATCTGTTTGTTGCCGACTTTATGGGTTTCCGTAACATTTGGGAGGCTCAAATCGAAGAGATTACAGAACATGACGGG
>DOID01000126.1:3470-3891 GCA_003511465.1 Bacillota bacterium
TCAGGGTTTGAAGTTGGCTCTGCAACATGCCTTTAAGAACCAGATCAATGTCAACACCGCGATTAGGCCGGAAGATTTTCTGATCGGGCAGGGCGCGACGAACAAGCACCACTGCAAAGTTGAGATGGTTGAATATCTTGGCCAAAACAGATCTGTTATCGGTACCCTGGATAACATGGAACAAGTCGCTTTCAGAACCGACGAGAAAATTACCGGTGGGGAAGAATTAGAATTATGGCTTCCCCCGGAGAGGCTGCTGATTTTCCCAAAGGGGGTCAGTACAAATGGCTAAAGAAAAACGGTGGGATCTTAAGCTGGTGCTGCTTCTCCTGCCGGTGATCTTGTTTATTTCTTTACTGTTTATTTATCCGTTTTTCTATGGCTTATTTCTCAGCTTTACCAAGGGGGATGGCAGTTTTAC
>DOID01000150.1:0-349 GCA_003511465.1 Bacillota bacterium
GGCCAAATGGGGAGCGGAGAAAGCACCTTCTGGCATATCTGGGAGGCCTGTGGATACTCTCAAAACGACTTACGCCGTGAATATCTGGATTTAGGTGGAATTGTTGACGCGCTTAAGGATGGTAAGATCGACGGCGCCTACCTTGCCGGATCCGAACCCTATTCCTCACTGATTGATTTAAAGACTTCGATGGGCGAAAAAATCCAAATCTATAACTTTACCGAGGAAGAAGTAGCGAAAATCATGGCCGCAGATCCAAGATATGCGCCGTGGCTTTGTAAAGCCGGTACCTATCCGAACCAAAGTACCGACTCCACGATCATTGCTTACCATTACTATCTAGCAACAA
>DOID01000150.1:662-3090 GCA_003511465.1 Bacillota bacterium
GTAAGCGATTAAGTGGGAGGGAAGGATAAGTTATGAACAAACAAACAAGCTTCGCATCCTTCAAAGAACTGATTACCGTTAAAAATATTAAGTGGGTCATCGGCGTAATCTTTGCCAGTATGATGTTAATCTTAAATACACTGGTGACGATGACTTCCATGAAGAAAATGGGACTGTTTTTGGCTTGCGTTTTGTGTCTTGTTTTTCTTCATTACCCGCCGAAACGGGGCTCAAAAAAAGAAGATTACAAACCTGGGATCTTTGATATTATCCTGGCAATCTTAGGGGCCTCGGTCGGACTGTACACGTACTTCTTTATTGACGGCTTTTTTGCCAGGTACTTCATGTCCACACCCCTAGATATTGCCTTTGGTGTGCTGGCTGTGCTTCTAATTTTAGAAGCCGGTCGGCGGGTCGTCGGTAATGTCCTGCCGATTTTGAGTATCATCGCACTGATTTATGCTTATTTCGGCTCGTACGTTCCAGGTGCCTTCCAAACGGGGAAATTCACAATGGAAAGAATAATTGAATTCTTGTATATGCGAGCGGAAGGGATTTACGGTGTAACATTGCGGACCGCAGCAAGTTACATTGCGCTGTTTATCATCTTTGGCGCGATTGTGAATGAAACATCGGTTGGGGATTATCTCATCCGACTGTCGCAGACGATTGCGGGCAAGCGGGCCGGCGGGCCGGCGAAGGTAGCGGTAGTCTCCAGCGGTCTGATGGGGACGGTTTCCGGCAGCCCCATTGCCAATGTGGTGACGACGGGAACCTTTACTATCCCCCTGATGAAGAGCTCAGGCTTTGATACGGAAATGGCCGGTGCCGTCGAAGCCGCGGCTTCGACGGGAGGATCACTCATGCCGCCGATCATGGCATCGGCTGCCTTCATTATGGCTGAATACTTGGGGATTCCCTATTCAACCATTGCACTGGCGGCGCTCGTTCCGGCGATTTGCTACTATCTTTCCATCTATATCAATGTCCATCTTTACAGTAAAAAACACCAACTAGTAGGGATGAAAGAGGTGCCGGCCTGGCGTGATGTGATTAAAGATATGTACCTTTTGATTCCTCTGGCGGCGGTCTTTATCACCATTTTTGCCGGGAAAACGCCGCTCAATGCGGCGTTATGGGGAATTATCAGTTGCGTGGCGGTCTCCTTTTTCCGAAAAAAAAGCCGAATTACGCCGAAAAGATTTATCAGCGCCTTGGGCAAGTCTTCCCTCACCGGTCTTGAGGCGTATATGGCTTGCATCATTGTGGGAATTCCCGTTGGCGTCATTGTCATGACCGGCCTGGGGCGGGTCTTGGCCGATTTGGTGGTTGGAGTCTCCGGTGCGCAACTCTATCTAATGCTGATCATCTCGGCCATTGCCGCGCTGTTGATGAGTATGGGCCTGCCGACTGTTCCACTCTATATCGTCTGTGCGACCACCATTGCACCAGCGCTGGTCTCCCTCGGCATCTTGCCCCTAGCGGCCCATTTATTCGTCCTATACTGGGGAGTACTCTCCAACCTGACGCCTCCGGTCGCCCTTGCTTCCTATGCTGCGGCGGGGCTCTGTGGGGGGGATCTTAATCAGGTTGCCTGGAAGGCGTTAAAGATCACCCTGCCCACCTTCCTGATCCCCTTTGCCTTTGTATTGAATCCGGGTATTCTGATGCACGGAGAAATTGCCAATATTATTCAGACCTGCTTCACTATAACGCTGGGCTCCGGTGCGCTGGCCGTAGCGGTAGCAGGCTATACCCACAGACCCCTCAAGTCGATTGAGCGAATGCTGATCGCGGTCGGAGCGGTGTTATTGATTGACCCCCGTGGATTCACGGATCTCATCGGTGGCTCGCTTATACTGGTGATGCTGGTCATTGTTTTTGCGAAAAAGAAAGAAACAGCAGAAATTGCAGCATAATTAGGATCGAATTACTGAACTTTTCGTGTCAATAAATCACCAATATTTGAAGGAGGAAAAAACATGATTAATCCGGAAAGCAGATTAGGGAAGGCATTAGCAGAAGGCAGGGTGGCCAAGGGGATCGAACATTTTGCCGGTAACCGGGCTATGGTGGAGATTGCGGCCAATCTAGGTTTTGATTTCAACATGATCGATATGCACCTTTCGGCCTTTAACATGGAGACCATCGAAGATTTGGTCACAACTTCGCTGCATTGTGGGATTACTACTATAGTCCGGGTGCCGGAACTGCATGCGAACACGATCAACCGGGTGCTCAATATGGGGACCAACGGGATCATTGTTCCCGATTGTGACAGTGGGGAAATGGCCAAAGAGGTTGTGGATGCCATTAAATACCAGCCTGAGGGGAAAAGAATGGCGTGCCCGATGATTAGAGCGTCTAAATTCGGGATGACCCCCTGGAACGAATATTACGAGGAGTCCAAGAAGAACATCATCAGCTG
>DOID01000150.1:3322-7088 GCA_003511465.1 Bacillota bacterium
GGGATCCCCGGAGCCAATTACACCCACCCGACGATGAGACATTGGCTGGAAAAATCGGGCGAACTTTGCCGCAAGTATAACCTGGCCCTTTATACCACCACAGCGATGAACACCGATCCTGCCTACATGGAACTGGTTTGCTCTCATGCTAACATGATTTGCATGTCCAGTGACATGGGGATCTTCTCGAAAGGTTGTCAAAGGGTTCTTGAAGGAAAAGGGTTTTAATTAAGTGAAAAACAACTGATCTATTAATTAAAAGGAGGGTCTTCTATGAACAAGAAACTGATTATGGGCTTAGCGGTAGTACTTGTTCTCGCGTTAATTATATTCGTGGTAGGTCGTGGCGGAAAACAGCAGGAACAGACAGCGCTGGTGATGGCCACCGGCTCAACGACGGCGACCGGTTATATTCTGGGCGGAACCATTGCTGATCTGATCACACGCACCGTAGATGATGTCTCCGTTACCATCCAGGCGACCGGTGGTTCCATTGAGAACACCAGACTTCTCGTTGATGGTCAGGCTGATATCGCCCACAGCACCGAACTTTACAATTCCTATTACGGACTGGGCGGTTTTAGTGAAGGAGCGATCAAAGACGTCGTGCCCATGTTCCAATATGGTGCCTGGTCAACCCATATCATTGTTAGGGAAAATTCTCCGGTTAAAAAGGTTGAGGATCTAAAAGGCCTACGGGTTGGCGTCGGCGCCGCCGGTAGCGGTAATGCGATTAACTCCGAAGCGGTTTTAAAAGCCCACGGACTGACCTTTAACGACATTAGGGCGGAGTACCTATCCTATTCCGAACAGATTGATGCCTTGAGAGACGGAAATATTGATGTGGCCATGATCATGACGGTTGCCCCCGGTTCTACCATTGTGCAGATGGCAGCGCAGGATAAAATTCGGTTGATTCCCATTGCAAAAGATAAGGTCGATAAGATCGTAGCGGATAATGCCATTTATAAACCGGTAACCCTGCCCGCTGGCACCTATGAAGGCGTGAACGTCGCTACACCCACTGTCAATTCCCCCGGTTGGTTAGTGGTCCGAAAGTCAATGGATGAAGACTTGGTATATGACATCGTCAAGACCGTTACCGAAAACTTTGCTGAACTTCAAGGAATCAATGCTGAGTTTAGGGTGCTGACGAAAGAGATGTTACCGGAGACGCTGGGAATGCCACTTCATCCAGGAGCGGAAAAATACTTTAAAGAGGCCGGGTTGCTTAAGTAAACTAAAACAACGGAAGGGGTTAAGGGTGTGGCCTGGATGAGGCTGCACCCATCTCCTTTATTGTTAGGGGGGGAAGGTTGACACCATGAGTAAAAAGATTTCAAAGTATTTTACCTTGCAAAATTTAATTTATGTCGTTGCCGTCATCTTTGCCGTTTTTCATATTTATACCAGTGCCTTTGGTTTATTAACGGCGGTGCTACAAAGGACAACCCATTTGACTTTTGCGATTGTACTGCTTTCTCTGATGCACATCTCCGGTCAGAAGGGCAATAAGACGCGATTTACGAAAATATCAGCCGTCCCAATTATCATTCTGGCCATCTTTTCCTGTGTGTACCTTTTCTTTAATTTTAAGGGACTAGTCTTTCGCGCGGGAATAGAAACCACCCTTGATATTGTGGTTGCCGGAATTATTCTTTTGCTGGTCCTAGAAATGACGCGCCGGGCGACGGGAAATGTTTTACCGACCATTGCGTTGATTGCGATTATTTATTCCCTGTTTGGGTCTTATATGCCGGGGGCCTTGTATCACCGCGGTATTTCTTTGAAACGGCTACTCACCTATATGAGCTTCGGGACAGAGGGGATCTTAGGGACTCCGCTGGGAACCTCCGCAACTTATGTGGCGCTCTTCATTATTTTCGGCGCATTTCTCAATAAATCGGGGACGGGTGACTTTTTCATTCGTTTGGCCAATTCTTTGGTGGGAAGATACAGGGGCGGACCGGCCAAGGTGGCGGTGATCTCCAGTGCGCTGATGGGAACTATTTCCGGCAGCGCGGCCGCTAATGTGGCTGGGACGGGTTCTTTTACCATTCCTTTGATGAAGAAAACCGGATATACTCCGGTGTTTGTCGGCGCGGTGGAAGCCGCCGCTTCTACCGGGGGTCAATTAATGCCGCCGATTATGGGCGCGGCAGCTTTTATCATGGCTGAAATCTTGGGAATACCCTATGTCGAGATTGCTAAAGCAGCAATTATCCCAGCGGTACTCTTTTTTGCCGCTATTTTCTTCTGTGTTGATTCGGAAGCGGTCCGGCTGGGACTGAAGGGGGCTGAAGGGGATGACGTGGAAAAGACCAGTACAGTCCTTAAAAGCGGTGGACTTTTAATTATTCCTGTCGTTGTGCTGATTGTTGCGCTCTTTACCATGACGCCCACCCGGTCGGCGCTCTTGTCTATTTTAGCCTGCTGTATTGTGGGGCTTCTGCGCAACGGGGAGAACAGGATGAAACCCAAGGATTACTTTGATGCGCTAAAAGAAGGCGGTGAGGGAATACTCCAGATCGCTGTGGTCTGTGCCTGCGCGGGCATTATCGCCGGAACCCTTACCCTAACCGGTTTAGGCATCAAGCTTGGCTATATCCTGGCGGAACTGGCCGGCGGACGCCTGTTCCCGATGCTTCTTTTAACAGCAATAGCTTCAATTATATTGGGGATGGGGGTACCGACGACAGCCAGTTACATTATTATGGCTACGGTAATGGCACCTTCCCTGATCCGGATTGGTGTTCCGCCTCTACCGGCCCATTTATTCGTCTTTTACTATGGTCTTCTCTCGGTGGTAACACCGCCGGTCGCTTTGGCGGCCTACACCGCCGCGGGAATTTCTGGCGCTGACGCGATGAAAACCGGCTATGCGGCCTGGCGTTTAGCCTTACCGGCCTTTCTGATTCCTTTTGCTTTTGTTTATGGGAATGAACTGCTCGCGATGGGTGATCCGCTCTGGATTCTTCTTGCTTGCATTTCCGGACTCACCAGCGTCTATGCCTTGTCGGGTTTTGTGACCGGCTACTTCCTGGGTAAGATCGGAACGATCGGACGGGCGATCATGTTAACGGCGTCGATCTGTCTGATCTTTGCCGAACCCATTAGTGATATTATTGGGTATGTAATCGTTATTTCGATGATTTTCATCCAGAAACGCAAAAGTAATACAACACAAACAGCTGACGTCCCGATCTAAGCTTGAACAATCTAAAAAATGAGCAACTAAGTATCGAGCACTAATCCTAATCTTAACGATTGCACCCAAATTAAAAAACGGGGTTATCATTTCTAAGATAACCCCGTTTTTATTACTATACCTAATTTAAAGGCTTTGCCGCTCTTCTTCATAACCTAAGGATTTAGAAAGCTGTACCGAAGCATCTAGGAGATAGGGGAGGTTTTCGAAGATCTTATTATCATCCATTCTAAAGATTGGGCCCATAACACTCATGGCAGCAACGACGCGAGTAGTATAATCACGAATCGGTACCGCAATACAACGGGCGCCGATTTCGCATTCTTCATTATCAAAGGCATACCCTTGCTTATTGATCTTTTGGAGTTCTTCTTTCAAAGCGGGTAGGGTGGTAATGGTGTTTTCCGTTAATTTCGGTAATCCTTTGATGGCCACATAGCGAGTGAGGTCCGCATTGTTATAATTAAGCAACAAGAGTTTACCAACACCGGTACAATGCATGGGAGCAACGTTACCAATGCGTTTCATGGTCGTTAACATTTGATCGGGACCTTCCTG
>DOID01000010.1:0-1466 GCA_003511465.1 Bacillota bacterium
TTTTCGCCGACCGAACCGGTGGCAATCCCCACAATCCGGCTGTCCTGATCTTTTCCAATTCCACGCAGGACATAACCAGTATGACCGGTGACGCCAATCAGACCAACTTTCATTTGTCCTGTCCTCCTAGAGCTTTTTGCGTTGTCCTTTGATTTGGAGATTCCGACACAAAAAGCTTTCCTAAAAATGCTTGGTTTTTCCGGCCTGTGCCCAAGGGATCCCAGCCTCATGGGGTAGCAGCCGCTCTTCATAACAGCCGATCAGCGCTTGGGTTAGTCCTTCCACATAGACCCTGTCCACTTCTCCCTGGTCGTTTATTTGGTGTTTGATTAATGCGTCCGGAAATGAATGAATGGTACTCACTTCCTGGATACCGTTGACACAGATCACCTGAGGCAAGGCGGCTTCCGGCCCGCAGGGCACGGTCTTCCCCGCTTTGAGCGCAGCGATGGTCGTCCAAAGTTTATTGTCCCTCCCGGCAAAGGGGTCCCCATAGACTCTTTTTTCTCCGTTTTTAAAGGTGGCGACAATCTGACCTTCCTCATTTTGGTTATAAGCAACGACGGCCTCTTCAAATTCGAAGCAAAACACCGGTTCCACCTTATCCAAAGTAGCATGGGTGGCATAATACAGCAGCTCGGTGCCGCCGGTCGTGTAGATCCGGAGGGCGGCGGTGTCGTAATTTTCAATCGCATTCGCCCGGTACAGTTCAGCCGTGACGCTGGCGGGAAAGGCGCTTTCTCCCCAAGCTGGACCCAATAGATAAAACATATTATGTAAATAATGGGCGGTCGCATTACTGACCACGCTATCCAAGACCCAGCAGCCTTGGGCATCTTTAATTCTTCCCGCCCAGCCGTTACGCTGGTAGTAAGCAAAATTTCGCGGCCAGAGCACAATGGTTTTGAAGCGCAGCGGACGGCCTAGTCGGCCGCTGCTGATGTCCTTTTTTAGTTCCAGAATCGCCGTGCTGAAAGACCACTGATACCCAATGGAGACCAGCTTATCACTTTTTTGCTTCGCCCTAATGATCCTTTCTCCCTCATCGACTGTAACACATAACGGTTTTTCACAAAGCACATGGCTGCCATTGCCGAGCGCTGCCTCTATTTGGGCGGCATGAAATTGCAGCGGAGAGGAGATAATGGCCAAATCCGCCCGGTTTTTGGCGTAAAAATCAGCCAAACACGGGTACACAGGGATGTTTTGCTGCAAGAGCTCTTCCAATCTTCGGCAACCGGCGGGGTTGGGTTCAACCACCCCGACAATGCGGTAATCCCCTTTGTTTTCATGATCCAAAAGGGCATCAACGTAAAAGTTTCCGTATCCCCCGGCACCAACGATCACAATCGCGAACGGTACACTCATCAAGATCACCCCCGCTTTCACTCCAAGTTAGTTGTATAAATCTCTTGATCACGATACATCTGCCAAACCTTTTCAAACCAAAAATTATCTTCCGGGAT
>DOID01000010.1:1674-3008 GCA_003511465.1 Bacillota bacterium
CTCAATCACCAGGTAAGAGCCGCGACTCCCACCCCCCCGCTCCAGGTAAGCAGCGATACTTTTGAGGACAGCAAGATGCGTTAAGCACAACTGTCGATTCCGGAAAAAGTCCAAGATTTCGGCCGGGTTGTTTAATTTCACTTCATAATTTAAGATCCGCCGGTACTGCTGCTCGCCTTCCTGTACCGCAGTTTTCACCAATGCCGGAAACCGGACATGGGCCCCGGCTTGACTCATCCGTTGTTGAAACTCCCGCCGGAAAGAACTCATCTCCTGTCCATCTTGGCCCACCGTCTGTAAGGCTCTGCGCACCACTTGTATTTTCGCGGCGATTTGTCCGGCGTACTTATGCCTGAACGTCTCCCGATCGATCGTCCGTTCCGCGTAACAATGGGCAATATACTCTGCTGCCCGGTAACCGCCGACTTGACCGGCGTTCAGGGCCGAACCGCCCGGACGGTAGACGCCGTGGGTGCCGGCGGCTTCACCGATGGGGAATAAATGGCGAAGATTCGACTCCCACCAGCGATTCCCCTTTAATCCTCCGTTGTTATGCTGAGCACAAACGGCAATTTCCAGCGGTTCTTTGCTTAAATCGATCCCATGGTCCAGGTAGAGTTGGAGCGCCATTGGATTCATCTGGCGGAGGCGCGCCAAGGGTGTTTCCCCATCGGCACCGGAATTCTTCA
Source organism: Bacillota bacterium (assembly GCA_003511465.1). GTDB lineage: Bacteria > Bacillota > UBA4882 > UBA10575 > UBA10575 > Capillibacterium. Next base: position 2,364 of record DOID01000010.1, read on the forward strand.
GATAAGTAGCGGCTTCCCCGTCGAGGTCGGCCAGGCCAAAAGGGGCGAGCCCCTCGCCGCCCTTTGGATTGGCACCATAATCTAAGTAAACCCGGCGTCCTTTCCCCACTGTTTCTTGGTAAACCAAAAGATCTATTAAAGAAGAACCGAAGTTACGGGTTTTCCGGGCGTCAAAAGGCCATTGATAACCCTTGAGAAAGATCCCCGTCGCCAGTTTAGACATGGTAGGGAAATAATTGTTTAAAAATTCTTGTTCATCGGTACCGTCCGGGTTCGTACTGAAATACCGGGGAATCACCTGCTGGTAGCTGCCGGAGACATTCCAGCGGAATTTAACGGAGGCCAGACCGTACTGCCATTCTCCCAGATTAACCGCTGCCGCGCCGGCGGTCAAGGCCACGCCGGTACTGCCTAAATGCCCGGCGGGATACACCACTGTGTCATAGATCCCGCCGGGTCCGCCCGTGGCCATGATCACATTCTCCGCTTGGAAAATCGCCACCGCCGCGAGGCCCGCCGCCGCCTTGGTTTGATCAATAGCGATCGCCCCTACCACCCTTGATTCTTCACCTTCCTGCTCGGTTAAGAGAAAAATCACCTCATGCTGATCGAGCAGGGGGACCCCCAGCTTACGTACTTGCCCCA
>DOID01000010.1:3198-5405 GCA_003511465.1 Bacillota bacterium
CCGACGTAGCCGCCGAAAGCATTATGGGGGAATGGAACGCCAAGCTCAACCAGGTGGAAAAATTCCTGAGGCGATAGCGCCGCTTCAATAAGAGCGTGATCACCGTGCATCGCTCCCCCGGCAAACAAGGTTCGGGCCATCTCATAAACGGAGTCTTTTTCCTCGCCGGCGAGGGATAACTTATAGTAAGTTTGTTTATCCGAGCCCGATTGACTGGACGTGCCGCCACCCAGTTCCGCCGTGACAATTAAGACGTCTTGCACCCCGAAATTCACAAGATGACAAGCACAGTTCAGAGCAGCGGCACCGGAGCCCACAATCAGGGTATGACAACGGTATAAAGGGAACTCCCATTGCTCAATGGTAATGCGCTCTTTTTCCATCATTCGCCACCTTACCCTTAATTTTCTTAAACCAGAACCACCTTAAGCGCTTCTTTTTTATCCATAAGCTGAAGCCCCAAGTTTGCTTCCGCAAGGGGCAAGTGGTGACTGACCAGCGCGGTAAATAAGGATGGGTTTTTCAATACCCCCTGCAGCGCGACTCTGGTATGTCTGGTATCACTGACCCAGATTCCCTGGTAAGCAAGGTTTTTGCGGCCAATATCCTGAAAACAGTCCACTTCCACACTGCCGTTGGGATCGCCAAAACCCACTGACAAGTAAGCCCCACCGGTGCGGACCAGAGATAAGCCCTCTTTTACCGCCGACGGGGCGCCCACCGCCTCAATGGCATAATCAACGCCCCGGCCGCCGGTCAATCCCATGATGATCTCTTTCCGCTCCTCCGGCGAGGTTTGTTTCCGGTCGAGGACGTAAGTAACCCCAAATTTCTTGGCCATCTCTAAGCGACTAGCGGTACCACCAATCATAATGATTTCCCCAGCTCCCTGCAGAGCAGCGAAGTAGGCGGCAAAAATCCCCACCGGTCCAGGCCCTTGAATTAAAACAGTATCACCAATCCGCGGTTTTATATAGTCGAAACAATGGGCAGCCGTTGCACCGGAACAAGAAGCGGGCACAATGACCCCAGGATCAAGATCCGGCGGTAGTTTAAAGATATCCGTATCCGGAGAAAGCACAATATACTCGGCATAACATCCGTTCAAATAAGGCCACTGGTCACAGGCTTTGGTGATCCCATAGGTCCAACGCTGGGGACAGAACGCCGGAGTTTTGGCCACTGCGCAAAAATAGCAATGCCCGCAGGAGACTCCCCGATTCCAGAAGATGGCGTCGCCAACCTTCAACTCCTCCTGTTCAACCGTGGTCCTTTGCCCCTTAAGCTCCACAATCTCGCCAACGCCCTCGTGCCCCAGGATCATCGGTAGCCGTGTCCGAGGATCGTTCCCTTTCCACATATGTACATCAGAACCGCAGACCCCAGCGGCTGTTAACTTCACCAGGATCTGTCCTTCCTGTAAAGTAGGGATCTGGATTTCTCTGGGTTCCAGTTCCTGGTTGAAAGCCGTTAAAACCATCGCCAAACTTTTCATTATTCATCCTCCTTTGGGGATGCCGCCTTTTGGAAAATCGGGGCATACACTTTCGCATCTCGCACAACACACCCGGTGGTAACTCCGAACTGCATCAATTGAGAACATTTACTACAGGTGGTACACGATTTCTCCAGCCGCAGTCCATCACCGTTCAAGAGATCACGGGCAAAATCGGGATAAGCGAAAGCCTGGCGCCCAAAACCCGCCAACTGATGCCTACCCTGGCTGACATTATAGGCGGCGGCTTCCCCCCCGAACTGCCGTAACCAACTATATCCGGTGCCAACGACCGGCACTTTCGGCACTGCTTCCTGAATTGTCGTCGCCACCGTAAACATCCGAGCCACTCCGACCAGAGGATGTTCCGGTGCTTGGTAACCGTTTTTCACCGGTTGATCATAAGGCCTGTTCACGTGGGGATTGTAATAGGGCGTTCCCGCCGTGACATTCAACAAACTTACCCCCAGTGCGGCCAGTTCCCTAGCGAGCCTGACCGGTTCGGAAAGATCCGGTTGCAGCGGTTGACCAGCCGCCACCCCCCACGTATTATCAGTCGCGACCAGATCAGTCCCATTTAGGCGGACCGCAATCCCCAGATCTGGAACCGCGCCTTTCACCAATTGCACGATCTCTTTAAGTAAGCGGGTGCGGTGCTCATAATCACCACCGTACTTTCCGCTCCTTTGCTTTGCAGCCAACAACTCGGATA
>DOID01000010.1:5620-9129 GCA_003511465.1 Bacillota bacterium
ATCCCCACTACTTGGTCAAATAGTGGATCATGGACGGCAATGATCGGTCTTCGCCCCCCAGTCGGTTTGCTGAACCGCCCAGAATGGGTGAGTTGGATCACACAATAGGGCTCTTGTTGATACTGTTCCCAGGCTGCTTGCTTCGTGGCGTCCACCAACCGGGCTAACCCATCGACGGTCTGCTCATTAATGACCAATTGTCGCGGATTGGTGCAGCCTTCAGGGAGAATCGCCACGGCTTCAAACCAGATCAAACCGGCTCCGCCCTTGGCATAACGTAAGTAGCGGCGAAAAGTCAATTCCCCCGGTTCACCACCATTAATGGCATCAAACCCTTCCATGGGCTGAACAACCAACCGGTTAGGGATGGTTCGCGTCCCTAAAGAAATGCTCTCCCCTAGTACTTTGTAATCCGGACTAAATTCCAAATCCAAACCTAGGCTGGCGCAATCTTCCCTGATCTCATCCCGGTTCTGATAATGAAATTTCCAGTTCACTTGTGCTTCTCTCCTTTCATTCATTAACTAGAAAATACTAGTCTGTCGATTCTCACGGCTTAAATATCTGTAATGCAACTCCAGTAGCGCCGCTCCGAACGACCAGCTGTGGTGGCCTTCGGGGCTTGTCATTACCCTGGCTTTGATTTTCATCCTTTCAGGTGTCTTGGTGGTAGCCAGGTTGAATGACTACCTATCGAAGGGGGGTTCCCTTGCCCGTCAGCCTGGTGACGATCAATTTGAAGTAACCTTGAGCGGCGGCGGTCCACAACTGCGTCGCTCCAGGAAACAAGGGGTGACCATGATTTTTTCCCTTTCCACTGCCTTCCCCTTCATTACATCCAACAGTAAACGGACTGCTTTTTGTCCCATTTCCGCCAATGAATAGTCAAAAGTAGTTAGCGAAATCTCCTCCGAAAAAATAGTGAATCGATTATCAAAACCGATCAAGGAGTAATCGACGGGCGGGGATAACTTAAACTCCGCCAAGATCTGTTTCGCTTCTAGGGCCCGAACATCGTTATAGGCAATCACCCCGGTGGGCGGCCCATACTGATTTAGATAGGTAACTAGGTTCTCTCGATTCCCATCGGTAAAGGAAATGACCCGGTTCACGCTTTCCGCTAAAGCATAATCCCGAACAGCCGCTCGAAAACCGTAGGCGCGATCGGCGAGCGCACTACATTGGTCGTCCCCCGCCAGGTAAACAAGTTGCCGGTGCCCCAACCCATACAAATATTCCACAGCCTGATAAGTGGCACCATAATCGTCTAGCACCACACAGTTAACAGGGTATTCCCCTAAATGGCGGTTGACGAGCACAAAGGGAAAGTCCATCTCCTCCAAACCAGCAAGGAACTCCCGGTAGAAAGGGGCTAACGTGAGGATGATTAAACCATCAACCCGTTTTTCCCGGGCTAAATCGGTGAGAAACTCCTCTTTGCCGATTAACTCCTCTACCTTCAATAAAATGTTGTAACCCAGGTTCCCCAGTTCTAAACCGATGGTCAGGATGGCGTCACTGAAAAACAATTCGGATCGCATATTATCCTTGCTGAGTCCTAACACCACCACGCCAATGGTTTCGGTACGTTTTCTCACCAACGCCCTAGCGCTAGCGTTCGGGACATAACCAAGCTTGCGGGCTACTGCGCAAATCTTTCGTTTGGTCGCGGCGTTGACCCTGGCATCTCCAGCTAAAGCCAACGACACGGTGGCTTGGGAAACGCCTAATATTTCTGCTAATTCTTTTTGGTTCATTACTAATATCACCTTAATACGTATTAAATGATAACTAAAAAATATTTCGTTAAATATTTCGAAATACCTGCTGCAGGAACAAACTTTTTTCCCAAATCCTGTGGTAAGCTTTTGCTTTGTCTCCATTTAAAAAAGGCCCAATACAATATATATGCGCTCAATATATTATTGTATTGGGCCTTTTAGCTCACAGGGCAACGAGAAAAGCCTAATGCACAAGGACAAGTTCAATTAACCCATCCGGGCAGGTACTCCTTAATATTTTCTAACATCCGCGTAAACAACGCTTCCGCCTGCTGCGGATCGATCTGAACCAATGGGTCGTTTATAAACGCCCGGAAGGCAAGGTTCACATCTTTTTTTAGCGCAGCCTGGAGAATCGTCTCTTGATTATAGATGTGACGAATCGTAAGGTTCTGCACATCAGAGGGGAATGCACCGGCCACTACCGGTCTTAACTGGCCTCCGGTCAGCAAGGCGTTGGTCTCGATCACCGCTCCCGCGGGCACCCCTTCCATCTGACCCTGGTTCGGCAGGTTAATATTGGTTACAAGGTCATCCAACCCAACGAGGGCTTTTATTTGCCGGACACCTTCTTCACCCGACGGCGTCAGCGGAAATTGTTCCTCCCCGGCAATTACACGCGACCGAAAGCGATCATTATCTTCTTTTTGTTTAATACGGAAACGAACGGGGGTTAATTGAAACCTCCATTGCTCGACAGTCGCAGGATCCTTTAAATACATCTTGGCGGGCATAAACTCCGCCAAATGCCGGTCACCGGCGGCGGCAATTAAACCATACTTCTTAAAAAGATCGAATTTAACCCGGTTGGCACAGCGAAACACATCATCCTGCCAATTCGCTTCCCCCGCTAACTGGAACCCTTCCGTATAGTATTTGTCGACAAAGGCCCGGTACATTGGAAAAAGGTCCGTCCCTTGATATGTTGCCTGATTAATCCAGGTAAAGTGGTTAATTCCTAAAACGTTTATTTTAATGTCGTTCCTGGTCAACCCTTTAATACCAGCTATATCCGCCAGCATGGCTGCCAACAAATCCTGGGTATGAAAGACTTCGTGACAACACCCAAAAGCCTTAATCCCCGGGAAGACTTCATACAGCGTCCGGGTGCAAAGGGACATCGGGTTCGTATAATTAATTACCCAGGCCTTGGGGGAATAAGCGCGGATTTTCTCGGCAAAATCCACATAAATCGGGATCGTCCGTAAGGCTCGCATTAAACCGCCTGGACCGACCGTATCTCCCACCGATTGGTAAATCCCGTACTCCTCAGGGGTATGTACATCGGAAGCCATTTCCTGAAAAGTACCCGGTAAAATCGAAATGATCACAAAATCCGCCCCGGACAAAGCCTCTTTTAAACTGGTTACGGCTTGATAGCGCCATTTCCCTTTCGTTTCCGGCCGCTGGAGTAAGGAATTTCCTATTGCTTCATTTTCCTGAGCGGCCGCGAAATCCAGATCATAGAGGCGTACCATCCCGGAGAGCGACTCTTCCAACGCTAAATCAGCCATTAACCGCCATGCCCACCCCCGGGAACCACCACCAAGATAAGCAATGTTAAGTTTATGAGCTTTATTCTCCCTGATTTTCATCTGCCAACTCCCCCCTTAATCAGCATGAATCTTTTGAACTAAAATATTTGTAAGCGTTTACATTTTAATGATAATCTTTCTTTAGTTACCATGTCAAGACATTGTGTTAAACGGCATGCTATTCAAAACAATT
>DOID01000010.1:9300-9800 GCA_003511465.1 Bacillota bacterium
AACCGGAGTGTCCGATAATCTCAGGAGCAGGGAAAAACGGTGACATTAATCTTGACATTTTACATCTCATCATGCCCATACCATATTCCAGTGGAAACCATTGGATTCTATTCCATTGATAAAGCATCGGAAGATATGATTCCTTGAAAAGCTTACCAGTATAAAAAGCCTTCAAAAACTTCATCGTGTCCTGTGCTGTTGAAATGATCCCACCTGCTGCTCCGGCCGAGGCCAAAGTCAAAGCTAGATTTAGCGGTCTGGTATTTAAATAGATTGGGGCAAAGCTACTTGTTGGATCACATAAAGAGGTATGCATAAGCTCCAAGGGTTCGATGATAAACTGATCGTAAATTTCCTTTAGATCTTGATCCGTGATGGCCTTCGCAATTTCTCCGAGTAAATCGAAGTTAATATCGGCATAGAACGCCTTCCCTTTAGCGCCACTGATAAAATGCGGCGACAAGCTTTTAGTTCTCTGCAGCGCTTCATCGAAAGTTATC
>DOID01000010.1:9902-14040 GCA_003511465.1 Bacillota bacterium
GTTATCGTACGATCTTTCTCATATAGTTCATCAAAATAGGTCTTCCCGGTTGCATTTTTTTCTGTGGAGAAATCTGGCAATCCAGATGTATGAGATAGTAAATGCCTAATCGTAATCATCCCAGTGTGATCTGTTCCTTTGTAAACATGTAGCCCGGAAAGATAGTCTGGCGGAAAAAACTTGTCCATTGGATCATCAAAAGACAAGAGGCCAGCTTCTATCAGTTTTATAATAACGGTAGTCGTAAACATTTTGGTTATACTAGCGATCGCATACGGAGTGTCATTTTTCATATTCCCCACTGCGTTTAACCATGAAATTTCGCCATCAATAGCTTCAATATCCACAACCGCACCAAACACTTTTTTCTGATCAAGCGTTTTATTTAGCACTTTATCCAGTTTATTAAAAATATCCCTCTCCATTTCCCGCCTCCAACTTCAAAATACAAATAGACATTGTAAATTATGCCATACTCAAGAATTAAGGCTATCCCGATCCTTTCGTCACTTTTTCATGTTTGAAATTATTTGTTCAATACTGCTCAAGAAATATTCAATATGTGCTTCTTCAATTGTCAATGCTGGGTCAATACGGAAAGTCTCACGACCTGGCCTGTTAACAAGAATGATATCCCTTCGTAATAGTTCTTCATTAATTGCTTTTGCCAATGAATACCTGTCATTTTTCTCAAACTCAATCGCAATCATTAACCCTCTGCCGCGTACTTCTTTGATTATCCCATATTTGCACCTTATTTCATTCATTCGGCTTTGTATCATGTCACCCAATCCAACTGCTCTTTCTAGAAGTAAACCATCTTCAATAATCCCAATGACTTCTTTTGCAATTGCCGCTCCAAGCGGATCATTTTGGTGGGACTGAGAATAATGAAATTCATTAAAATCGACCCTTTCAATTACTGATTTTGCAATCGCAACACAACTGACTGGATAGCCATTACCTAGTCCCTTACCTATCGCTACAATATCTGGTATAAACTCATAGTGATTATATCCAAACCACTTTCCTGTCCTTCCTGTTCCGGTAGTTACTTCATTTGCGATCACATATCCACCATATTCTCTAATTTTCGTAACAATATTCGTTACTAATTTCTTTGGTGGAAACTGAACAAGCCCCAACGAACTACCTGGTTCAAATACAAATGCGGCAATTTTTGAGAAATCCAATTTATCGATATCGTTATCATTCATCCAGTCAAAATGAATCCAGTGCTGATCAGAACGTTCACCAGAAATTCCGAATGCCGATAAGTAACAATTTTTCATGGTTAAGAAATAAGGCTTTTCGGAAAAGCTCTTAATCATTTTGACCGAGTATTCTACTGCTTCACTTCCAGAGCTCAGAAACACACACTTACCAGCCTCTATACCGGTAATTTCCAGTATTTTTCTTGCCGTAGATTCGATAATCGGATTTAGATAACAATAACCAGTATGTATCATTTTACCCGATTGATCTGAAATGACTTTTGTAATACGTGGATGACAATGCCCTACTGAGGTACACCAAACACCTGATTCCAGGTCCAAATACTTATTACCGTCAGCATCAAAAAGTGTGCAATTTTCTGCTTGAACAATATTTGGATATTTATATACGTGTCCTGTACTATTTAGAATGTGTTTCATTTGTTGTCACCTCTGGGTTGGCCTTTAAGATACTCCACAAGGGTAAGACTGTCCGAAACTTTCTGTTCTCCTACTCTTTTATAACCTAACTTTTCATACAAATGATGATTTTTATAACTTAAATGAGGTGTATCGAGATCCCAGACCAATGCCTTCGGAAACTGCTTTTCAACAAGTTTAATGGTCTGAAACCCAAACCCTTTGTTTTGAAAACTCGGTTCAATATATATTCGATTCAAACGGTAATGGGTATCACTTCTCTGACGAACCTCAACACCACCAATAATATTATCATCATGATAAATGGTGAAGTATAAACTCTTTTCGATTTTTTGTTTTAATCGTTCCAGCGACTCATTTCCGGGATTCGTTTTATCTTTGTATTTTGCTAAATCTTCTTCAAAGGACCTTTTTTGGATTTTCCAAAGTTCTTCTGCTTCATTTAACTTTGTTCTTTTAATAGATATGAGCATAAAATCAGCTCCTACAATTAGCAGATTCTAGCATTTCCGATCCCTGAGTAACGCGCATAGATGACGTATTGGTTGAAAAATAAAAGTCAAAAGGGTTCGATTTTCTTAGTCGAAATCATAATCCATTCTCCTTCTCATCCCAGATAGGGTATACAATATTATTCTTTCTAGGAAAAACATGGTTCCCCTTTTTTCTTGCAGTTTTCTTGCTTTCACTACATTATTAATTGTTTCGACTGCCAGTCCAATTAACTTTTCTCCATCAAAAGCTGCTATGGCTAGCATATCTAAATGTTTGCGTTTTTCACATAAAGCATTACTCCATTGTGGAAGATATAAGTTTGCAAATTCATCCGGGAGAAGGACTTTAAAATCAAATGTACAAGGTAAAAGTCTCTGTTGATATCCTTAAAACAAAGGATAGATTAATTAAAAAATTTTTGCAAGATCTATTTTTAAATAAACCAAAAAATCTTGACAGCCATCATCAAAAACTAGCCTTAGCACTAACTGACCCGTACCATAACCTTACTGCAAGGTTTGTGGTACGGGTCAGTTGGTTTAGTTTATTTTTTGGTAGTAAACCGCAAGACATTCCATGATAGTCCCGGTAATTTAGCAGTCACTATCTTCTGCTCGCAGGAGGGGAGTGTGAGTGAGCGCGGCACCACCTTATCCGGTTCAGTAAAACTGTTCACCGCCTGAAGGTCGGGACCAGTCAGCACCAGATGTTCGCAGGGCAAGACGGTGTTAAACGACCGAAAATCTAGGGTCAGCTCAACGTCCTCTTCCTGTGCGCAATTAAGCACAAAGACTGTAACCTCCTCCTGTTCCGCACGGTAAACCGCTGAAAGCTGGAGAACAGGTGCCTCACCATATACCGTCTCGTAACGGGGTGATGACAATAAAGGTCTTAATACCGCTCCCCTCCCCAAAGTGGAAACCTGCTGAAACGGATAGAAAATCGTCTGTTTGAGCACTGCCCCACCAGGCTGGGTAAGAATGGGAGCAATCGCATTCACTAACTGGGCAAGGCAAGCGATTTTAACACGGTCCACGTTATTAAGCAGGGTACAAAGCAGCCCGCCGAAGACCAGAGCGTCCTGCAGGGTATAGATCTGTTCCAAGCGGGGTTTGGCATAATCCCACGTTTCATAGGAGGCACTACGATGCGCCCAGACATTCCACTCATCAAAAGATAAAAAGAGCGTTTTTTTACTCCGCTTTTTCGCTTTAACATAATCGGCGGTAGCTACCACCGTCCGGATAAATTGGTCCATGTCAAGGAAGGAAGCTAAGAAATCCCCTGTGGTCTCTACGTCATTGTGGCCATAATAATTGTGCATCGAAATATAATCTACTTGTTCGTATAAATACTCCAAAACAATCCGGTCCCACTCGGGGAAAGAAGGCATGTTGCTCGTAGAACTCCCACAAGCCACCAATTCAATCCGGGGATCGACCCACCGCATCATTTTCGCCGCCTCTAGAGCCTTTTTTCCATAGTCTTCCGGCGACAGGTGACAGATCTGCCAGGGTCCGTCCATCTCATTACCTAGGCACCAGAGTTTAATCCCATGCGGCTGTTCGTGCCCATTTTGGCGGCGCAAATCACTCCAGGCCGTTCCGTCTGGATGGTTACAGTATTCCACTAGGTTAGCGGCTTCAGCAGGGGTTCCTGTTCCCAAATTAACCGCTGCCATTACTTGCGAGCCGACAAGCTGACACCAATCAACGAATTCATCGATGCCAATCTCATTCGGTTCCACCGATTTCCAGGCCAAATCTAAGCGTTTTGGGCGGGCCGCCACCGGACCAATCCCGTCGGTCCACTGGTATCCTGAGACAAAATTACCCCCAGGATAGCGAATAATATCTACTTGTAACTGCTTTACCAACGCTAGGACATCCCGGCGAAACCCTTGCTCATCGGCTGTGGGATGCCCCGGTTCGTAAATTCCGGTATAAACCGCCCGACCTAGATGCTCAATAAAAGAGCCAAATAGTCGT
>DOID01000013.1:0-3781 GCA_003511465.1 Bacillota bacterium
GGATTCATCCCGTTAATAATCAGCACGGCAGCCACCGAAGCCCCCAGCGGGAAACTACCTTCCACCGTCAAATCAGAAAAATCCAGAATCCGAAAAGTCAGATAAACACCCATTGCCAGTAAGCTAAAGACCAGTCCCTGTTCAATTGTGCCCTGAAGAATATTTAACCACATTTAAGTCACTCCATATACAGATGGTTTTTTATTGATTATGCACCATGGTCGCCTTTGCCATTAAGTCCTCAGGGATGGTAATCCCCATGGCTTCCGCCGCATCCACATTGATCACCAGTTCGTTATCTTTCTGACTCTCAATGGGCATTGTTTCCGGTTTGGTCTCACCATTAATAATGCGCAGCGCCATCTCCGCCGTCTGACGACCAAGGCGGTAGTAATTCACGCCGACGGTTGCTAGAGCCCCTTGGGAAACTAAATTTTCCTCCCCGGCGATGATCGGAATTTTGTTCTCTTCAGACACCTTTAGTACAGAAGAAAAAGCAGAAACCACGGTATTATCGGTTGGCACATAAATAACATCCACCCGGCCAATCAAGGATTGGGCAGCTTGCAGCACGACGGCGCTGGTATCAGCTGTTGCTTCTACCACGTTCAGTCCCAGTTCGGCCGTGATTTCTTTCGCGATATTTACCTGGGTAACCGAATTAGCTTCACCCGCATTATAAATGATCCCCACTGTTTTAGCGTTGGGGACTAAAGCCTGGGCTAATTTAAACTGCCCTTCCATCGGCTGGAGATCATTGGTTCCGGTCACGTTATTCCCCGGTCTTTCGGCATTGTCCACCAGTCCGGCACTGACCGGATCGGTCACCGCGGTAATTAGAATCGGTTTGTCTTTGACCAGATTCGCTACGGCCTGGGCGGCCGGGGTGGCAATCGCCAGAATCAGATCGAGCTTTTCATTCTTAAATTTCTGGGCGATGGTATTGGCCGTCGCCATGTCACCTTGGGCATTTTGGATTTGATAGACAATGTTTTCCCCTTCAACAAAGCCATTCTCCGTCAACACCTCGATGAACCCCTTCCGGGCGGAATCAAGGGCTGGATGCTCCACGATCTGCACAATGCCGACCTTTAGCGTATCCGCTGCCGGTTTACGACCGAGAAAAAAGAAAACCCCCGCTATCACCAGAAGAATACCGCCCCACAATACTACTTTACTCTTCAAAACCTACACGCTCCTTTTCCTTGGGTTTCTGGTAGAAATCAAAAGAAAAAGCGCCCCAGTAGGAGCGCATGTTTCCAGCGTCAAACAGAAAAACTAACCCCATCTTCTTATAGTGGTGGCTATTATCTGTTTTGTTTATTTCCTACCATCCTACCAAACTACTGTTATAACTTATGCCAATTTTATTATAGATAGATTTGATTGTCAAGAAAGAGGATTTGCCCGTTTTTTCCGCCACGTGCCTTTCTGATAACAAAGCAGGGTAATAAAAGCCCCTAGGGTCCAAGAGAGAAGAAGAGAGACATAGGTGGACTCGGGTCGGCCGGTTGGATATGCTTCGCTTCTGGTGAGGTAAGCGATTCCATACGCAATGGGGATGCGAAGCGCAACTACAGTGAAGAGAGAGATCCACATGGGCGTAACGGTATCCCCAACCCCCCGCATCACCCCTGATAAAGATTGGGTGACGGCTACCGCTATATATCCAACGGCCAAGATCCGCATCATGCGCATACTTAAATCAACAAGTTCAGCCGTGTCAGTAAAGACATTCATCAGGTGGTGACCGAAAAACAAGAGAAAAATGGTGATCACGGTCGATACTGCCACAGCCATTTTTGTACCATCCTTAGTTCCTTGGTCCATTCGATCCAGTCGATTGGCCCCGAAATTCTGCCCGGTAAAGGTGGTCATAGCGGCCCCAAAGGAAAAATTCGGCATCATCGCAAACCCATCTACACGCATGACAATCACATTACAGGCGATAACCATTTCACCAAAACTATTGGTCAGCGACTGGACAACAATCATTGCCAGGGAGAAGATGGCTTGGGTCAAACCGGAAGGCAAGCCCAGTTTAATTAGGTTAATTGAATGCTCTTTGGTTGGTTTCAGCGTCGACCAATTGAGATCAAAGCTATCTTTCATCTTTAGTAATTTTAATAAGCAAAAGACCGCCGATATTCCTTGGGCAATAACCGTGGCTAAAGCCACACCGGGAACTCCCATTCCGAACCGGGCGACAAATAAAATGTCCAACCAAACATTGAGCGCCGTGGAAATCAGTAGATAGACCAAAGCGGAAAAGGAATCACCCAGCCCGCGCAGGACCCCGGCTAAAATATTATAAAAGGCTAAGCCGGCGCTACCCAGGAAAAAAATGTTCAGATAGTCGGCGCACCAATCCAGAATGGAGGACGGGGTGTTTAGCAGGACAAGTAGTGGTTTACTCGTCAAAGGGCCAATAACCATAATTACCACCGAAGCAATGGCGGTTTGGGTAATACAATTGCCGATGGTGCGGGAAAGGTTTTCCCGATCTTTCGCCCCGAAATACTGGGCGACCATGATCCCGGCGCCGACCGAAATGCCAACAAAAAGAACCATTAATAAAAATAAAATCGGTGCGGCGCTGCCCACCGCGGCAAGGGCGTTGTCGCCGATATAGCGACCGACAATAATGGAGTCGGCGGTATTATAAAACTGTTGGGCCACATTCCCGATGAACATGGGGAGCGTGAACTCAGCAATCCTTTTCCAAGGTGTTCCTTGGGTCATGTCTTTCGGGGCAAACAGATCTTTAGTTATGCCCATAACTTACCTCCTTAAGCTAGGGAAAAAATAAAAGCCACTGTTTGGCTTCTTTTAATACAGATAAATTCAATCTTAATCCCCCTATGGGCTTCTGTCAAGACAGCTGAGAGGAGAATTTAGAGGAATTTTGCAACACTTACTCTGTCTGGTCACCAATCGCCTGTCCGGCCAGTCCATAGAGCATCAAATCCATTAATTCTTTTATTAATTCGTTATTGGTCTTTTTTTGCATCTCAGGCTTCATAAGCACCTCTTGATACATTGTCAAGTGGATCATGGCGGCCTCAAGGGAGATCTCTTTGCGTATATATCCTTCCTGGCGTCCTTTTTCCAGGAACTTACTTACAATATATGGGTATCTGCTTTTATTAAAGTCATCAACCACCTTCTTGACCTCCGGGTTGGAGTTTAACAAAGCCCAAAAACTATCAAGGTTGATTTGGTCAAAAAACTCATTCTTCATAGATGTCAGGCGCTTCAATAATTCAGGAAAGGGCAGGTCGCTTTCGCATAATTCCTTTCTTATTTTCCAACTGCTTTCCAATAAGTTGATAATGGTCTCTTTCATCAGCCCTTCTTTACTGCCAAAATAATTATAGATACTGGCTGGGGAAACTCCGGCCTTTTGGGCAATTTCATTTATATTAGTTTTATCCGTACCATACGTGCAGAAGAGTTCTAAAGCAGCGGTACGGATTTTCTCTTTTTTTCGTTCGGTACGACGTTATGATCTATCGCAAGATGGCCGCAAGTACCGGTTTTCTGCTGATTCCCATGCCATGACGGGAATTATGCGTTTTCTCCTGCCGCTAGGGATCAAAGCTTTGACGGTTGAACCGCCCAGCTTGGAAGAGTTATTCATGCGTCACTATGGTGACGATCTTCGTGACAAGGAGGAAGCATAAGATGAAGCGTAATGGATTTGCCGGCACCGGAACCCTTTTCAAACTTTTTCTGCGTCGGGATCGATTTTTGCTCCCGCTCTGGGTCTTCCTTCCTGCGG
>DOID01000013.1:3933-4411 GCA_003511465.1 Bacillota bacterium
CTAGTGTTTTAAAGGAATTTAATCAAGATCCATTGGTTTCGGCAATTCTTGGTCCGGTCATGTCCTTTAATCTTTCCGGGGCGATCGTATGGCGGGGTAGTTCCCAACTAGCCCTTGTTTTGGCCATTGGGAGCCTGCTTACCGTGATTCGCCATACCCGTACGGATGAAGAAACCGGTCGCAGTGAGCTGATTCGCGCTTACGAAGTCGGGCCTTACGCCAATTTGACGGCGGCTTTGCTTTTAACGATCATCGGGAATTTGCTATCTGGAGTAATGATTGCCTGCAGTATAATTGCCCTTGGGGGAGAAACAGCCGGTTCATTTATTTTTGGAGGTACAATGTCGGTTGTGGGGTGTTTTTTTGCCGGCATCGGCGCTTTAGGGGTTCAGCTTCGGGAAAACAGCGGAAGCGCCAGGGGAATTGGTATTGCCGTCGCCAGCCTAGGGGTAATGATGATGATCATAAATAATGTGGT
>DOID01000013.1:4605-4815 GCA_003511465.1 Bacillota bacterium
TGGCCTTTGTTATCCTTTATTTCGATTGCAGCGGTACCTGTCTTTGGCTCCTATGTGCTAACCACCCGTAGAGATCTGGGAGCAGGTGTTCTACCGTCCCATCCCGGACCGGCGGAAGCAGCTGAAAATTTCTCCACCCCGCTGGCCTTGGCCTGGAGACTGCATAATAGAGGCTTCATCGGCTGGATGATCTGTATATTATTATATATA
>DOID01000013.1:5072-7191 GCA_003511465.1 Bacillota bacterium
CTTGTGGTGGCGGCCTATGCCATCACTGCGGTGCTGCGTATCAAGAAAGAAGAAAACCAAGGCCGAGCAGAGTTAATCGTGGATAAAAAGGTCAGCCGGATGCACTGGATGAGCAGCCATCTAATTGTAGCCGCCTTTTGTTCTGCAGCCTTGTTGCTCGCCATGGGGATGGCCGGGGGACTAGCTTATGGGTTGATGACCGGTGATTTAGGGGAGGGCTTCTGGAATATTTTGAGCATGAACATCGCCAAAATTCCCTCCGTCTGGATCCTCCTAGGTTTTACTGCTCTCCTCTATGGCTTCTGGCCGCGCATCACATCCCTCTCCTGGGTGCTCTGGTTAGCCTTTATCCTGCTGGAACTGGGCTGGGAAGCACAGCTCGTCGATTGGTCCCTGCTGCAAATCTCGCCGTTTACCTTTGCGCACTATACCATTAATATTGCAAATCTGCCGTTGATCCCGCTGCTATCCTTAGTCTGTATTTCAGCGTTCTTGGCGGGCATTGGTTTGCTTGGCTTCAAGAATAGAGATGTTTTGACTAAGGCGTAAATGGGTTGAAACTTTACCAGATGCTGTGGCCTCTGGGGCTTGTCGAGTCTCAACATTTTGCATTCAATCTATACCAAGGAAAACGCTAAATCAAGGGTAGGTAGTCCGCAAAGAACGCTTCTAGAAAGAAGAATTAAAGCATTGGAACTTGCTGTTCAAGCGATTGACTGTCTTTCCCAATGACAGCTTTCGCAGCAGCCCTGTTTTGACAAGCAGTTTACCCCATCGGACCGACATAAGCATGTGAAATCTCAAAAACCCTCTGATTATAGGTGTTCTAAGTACCCTCGGACCAATTTTTTGGCAATTGTTCTGTCATAAATAGCCGGTAAATACCGGTAAAATCTCCACATTATCGAGGCAATTGTAGTCACAGGAATAATAGCTTTGTTTTTCTTGATACCTTTTAATATGATTTCAGCTGCTTTCTCTGCAGGTATCCAGTTGTTTTTCTTCGTCAGCTGTTGTTTCAGCGATTCCTTAGCCCCGACAAACTCGGAGTTTTGAAGAATCGGAGTTTGGACTGGCCCGGGACAAACTACACTCACTTTTATTCCATATACGGCTGCTTCGGGACGAAATGCCGTGCAAAATCCCACTACGCCATATTTTGTCGTGGAATACGGTGCTCTCATAGGCGTCGGAAAAATTCCAGAACCAGATGAAATATTGATAATATGACCGGATTTTTGCCGCATCATAATTTTGTATACTTCTGTTGATGTGTAGATTATCCCCAGTAAATTCACATTAATAAATCTGAGCCATTGTTCCTTTTCAAACCGCCAGGTTTCACCGCCGATAGCAATCCCGGCACTATTAATAAAATAATCAATTCTACCGTACTCTTGTGCAATTTGCTTAACGAATGCACATACCGCATCATAATCTGCAATATTTAGCAACGCTGATTCTGCCTTTTGCTTTTTACTCTTAATTGCGTTTACAACTTTGTCCGCACCATTCGGATTCAAGTCTGCAACAATAACTGTTGCCCCTTGTTCTGCCAACAACTCGCAGAGAGCTTTCCCTATTCCCGAAGCTCCACCAGTTACAACTGCTATTTTTCGTTTAAACATCTCTTATATCCCCTAATCTTAATTTTACAGACACATGTATTTTATCTTGACATGTGTCTATAAAAAATTATAATTAATCTTACGGAAATAACAAGCAACAAAGTTCCACCAAGTGTGGGATAACAAACAAAGGAGGGGAAATTTGTCTATGAAAACCGAAAAGAGAATAGATCTGAGAATCCGCCGAACTCATAAGCTTCTAATTGAAGCCTTGACGGAATTACTTAACGAAAAAGACTTTGAAATTATTAGCGTTACGGAGATATGCAACAAAGCAATGATTAACCGTACAACTTTTTATAAACACTACACCGATAAATATGACCTTATTGAGCGCGGATTCAAAACTATGCTTGAAGACATTTCATCAAAAGTCGAATATCAGGATATTGCTGAAACGGATTTCACACTTGATAGACCTCGTGCTCATTTTTTGTTTTTGTTTACCCATATTTCCGAAAATAAAATCTTCTATTCCCTCTTGCTTAATA
>DOID01000128.1:0-607 GCA_003511465.1 Bacillota bacterium
ATAGTTAAACAATTTAAACTATGAGTGTGGAAAGGGAAGGGTTACCGAATTCCAAACGCAGTTCTTGGCCATAAACATTAATGAGGAGAGGTTCTCCTGCTAGTAAGGCGATGGTCACCTGCGCTTTGTCAACGGAAATCTGTAGTTTCCGTCCACGGAAAGCGAGTTTGAACGAGTAACTTTCCCATGCTGTGGGAATAAAAGGAGAAAAGGACAGGCGGTCCTTGCGCACCGCGACACCAGCTAAACCTTCTACGATCGCGGTCCAACTCCCTGCCATACTGGTTAAGTGAATCCCCTCGTCCGTATCGGCATTATAGTTGTCCAGATCCAGACGGGTGGCTCGGATCAGCAGTTCGTAGGCTTTCTCATGCTCATCGATCCAACTGGCTACGATCGAGTGGATACTAGGGGAAAGAGAAGATTCGTGTACGGTCCGGGGTTCATAAAAATCAAAATTTCTTCGGATCGTATCCAGATCAAATTTTTCTGGGAAAAAATACAAGCCTTGGATGACATCTGCTTGTTTGATCAAACAGGAACGTAAAATACGGTCCCAAGACCAGTGTTTGTTCAGGGGAAGCTCGGACGGGGAAAGGTCGCAAGC
>DOID01000128.1:790-4564 GCA_003511465.1 Bacillota bacterium
TCTTCACTATAAGGGTAATACATTTTATCCATTATGGTTTGCCAGCGACTGACTTCGTCTGGCGTGAGGCTTAATTTGGCTACCAAGCGCCCGTATTTTGCTTTCTCCGCGGTTGCTATTTCCGCCAAGCTGTTTAGGGTGTAATCTAGAGTCCAAGCAGCCATGGTATTGGTGTACCAGTTGTTATTGACATTGTTCTCATACTCATTGGGGCCGGTGACTCCGAGCAGCATATAGGAATCCATTTTCGGGTTATAGGTAACGCGATCAGCCCAAAACCGACTGATCTCCACTAATACTTCGATGCCATAATCATGCAAGTAACTGCAGTCCCCGCTATACCTGGTGTAATTATAGATGGCGTAAGCGATGGCAGCGTTACGGTGTATTTCTTCGAAGGTAATTTCCCACTCATTGTGACATTCCGCCCCATCAATGGTCACCATCGGGTAGAGGGCACCCTTTAGCCCCAACTTTGCCGCATTTTCTTTGGCTTTATCCAGTTGATGGTAACGGTAAAAAAGCAGGTTTTTGGCAGTTTCGATCTTGGTATAGAGGTAGAAGGGTAAACAATAAGCCTCCGTATCCCAATAGACCGCTCCTCCGTATTTTTCCCCACTAAACCCCTTGGGGCCGATGTTAAGACGCGGATCAGCTCCCGTATAAGTCTGGAGGAGTTGAAAGATGCAGTAACGGATCCCCTGTTGGACGCGGGGATCACCGTTAATCGTTATATCGGTGTCCTGCCATTTCGACTGCATTTCCTGGTTATGTTCGGCAAATAATTGATCAAAACCGGAAGCACAGGCCGCTTGTAACTTAAAGCGGCTGGTGGCTTCCAGCTGATCCTGGGGAAAATCCCGTGAAGTGCAGACTGCCACTATTTTTTGGAGTTCAAACTCGGTATTGGTCGTCACCGGAATCGTAAAGCGGTAGCCGACAAACTCCTTTTCCGAGAGACATTCCTGCTTGATTGTGGGTAGGACTGAACCATCTTTCGACCGGATTTGGGCTGCCATGGTAGTGGCGACCTGAAAGCCGGTTTTTTTGGTTTTCATGGTAAGGAGAGCGGTTTCTTCATCGATCTCACGATTGATTTCGGTCCAAAATTTCTCGTTGTAATTGGTATCTTCATTGGTGACATCCCCGTCCAGATAAGGAAGGACGGTGATAGTACCATTAAAATTAAGCGGTTGAATCCGCACGGAAAGACAGGCAATGTTCTTCCGAGCCATACTCAAAAACCGGGAAAAAGCAAAGGCAATCTCCTGTCCATCTTCGCCAATCCAAACAAAGGACCTTGTTAAGCAGGCGGATTTCAGATCCAACTCCCGGCGGAATGCTTTAAATTTTGATTTTGCCAAATCAAGTTGGCGTCCGTTGATTTCAAGATCAACCCCAATCCAATTGGTGGCGTTGATTACTTTGGCAAAATATTCAGGATACCCGTTTTTCCACCAACCGACTTTTGTTTGATCAGGGTAATAGACCCCGGCCAGATAAGTGCCTGGCAAACTATCACCAGAGTATTGTTCTTCGAAAAAACCACGTAACCCCATATGTTCATTGCCCAAGGTAAATATACTTTCCGCAAAGCGGTTTTGTTCCGGGGAAAATCCCTCTTCGATAATTTTCCATTCATCCACGATTAAGCGGTGGTTCATTGCATTACCTCCTCAGGCTGATAATCCCGATCAGTTTAATCCATTATAAACGGAAGTTTTAGGAGTGTCAATCAAACGTTTGCGTAAAATTCGTCAAACATTATACATTGTAGCGAAATTTCTTTGGCTGGATACAACGCAAAAAGCTTATAATAGGTAAAAGGATGCTGAGTAAAGGGTAAAACAAAAAAAACCCCCACAAAAAGCAGGGATCGTTGACTGAAAATCGAAAAAGGAATATTCAAGTAACGCAAACGTTGCATAAAAAGGACGGGGTATAATGGTTACCATTAAAGATGTTGCACGCATGGCAAAGGTGTCGCCTTCAACTGTTTCCAGAGTGATTTCGGACAGTAAAAGCATCAGCGAACCCACTAAGGAACGGGTTAGAGCAGCGATGAAGGAATTAGGTTATCATCCGAACGTGATTGCCCGGAGTTTAATCAGGCGTTCGAGTCAGGCGTTGGGAGTTGTGCTTTCCCGTTCAGCGGAGAGCGCTTTTTCCAACCCATTTTTCGCGGAAATACTACGGGGGATCAGTAAGGTGACTCAGCGGTGTCAATATAGTTTGGTACTGGCTACGGCAGAGAACTATAAAGAAGAAGCCAGACAGTGTTTACAGATGGTAATGGAGCGCAGAGTGGACGGGGTGATTATCTTGGCCAGCCGGGTGAATGACCAATTGATCGAGAATCTTTCTGAAACGGAACACCCCTTTGTGGTTGTCGGGCGGGTAGACGGTGATCAGCACCATTATGCGGTGAACAATGATAATATCCAGGCCGCCTATTCGGCGGTTCGGCACTTGCTGAACTTAGGCCATAAAAAAGTAGCCTTTTTAAACGGTCCGGTCGAATATACTTTTTGTCAGGACCGCTATCAGGGATACGTTATGGCGTTCCGAGAATTTGGCCTTACCGTTGATGAACGCTACATTTGTCATGCAGAAAACCTGCATGCGGATGGGTATAAATACAGCCAACAACTCTTGCAATTAAAACCGCAGCCGACCGCTATTTTTGTCGCTGATGATCTAATGGTGATCGGCGCTTACCGGGCGATTAAGGAGGCAAAACTGGTGATTCCCGATGACATTGCGGTGGTGGGCTTTAATGATGATGCTTTTACGAACTTATTGGATCCGCCATTAACCACCATACGGATTCCCATCTATGAAATGGGGAAAGCAGCTGCCGAAACCATCATCGCCGTTCTTAACGGGGATCAGGTGATCCCTCCCCAAAGGATTTTATCCTCCGAACTTTTGATTCGAGATTCTTGCGGCGCAAAACGTCTGGTGCGGGTCTAGAAAAATAAATTTTGAAACTCAAAAAAAAATGGTAAAAACAGCAGGAGTTTAATAATTGGTAAAGAATAGATCTGTTTAGTTGCGCAAACGTTAGCGTTACAATTATTAGTGTCTTCTGCAATCGGGTGCCTAGGGCTTTTGCGTGCAAAATCCCTAGTGCGGAAAGGAGTTGATGGCTGGCGGCTTAGGTTGACAATTCAGGAGCAGTGCTTGATCTTAAGATTAGAAAGTAGGAGGTTAAAAAATGAAAGCGCGGTTGAGGAAAGTTCTCTTCAGTAGTTTGCTGCTATTGGTGTTGGTCGTCGGGATCTGTCCGCTGTATGCGGCAGGGAAAACCGAGATTGAGCTGTATTATTACAAACAAGAGATCGTCAAGCAAATGGAAGCGATGACGGTAGCTTTCTCCAAAAAAAATCCGGATATCTCGATTAAACTAACGATGATCCCCAATGACAATATGGTTACCTTAAAGGCTAGAATGGCCAGTGGGGATGCACCGGAGATCATTCAGCTCCAATCCTATGCGGCAGTCTTTGAGTTTGCTGCTGCCGGTTGGTTGGCCGATCTAACCAACGAACCCGTGATGTCGAAGGTTGTGGATGGGGCCAAAAATGCCGTTACATATAACGGAAGGATGTATGCCTTACCGATGGATTTGGCCGGGATTGGGATCATTTATAACAAAGAAATCTTTAATCAATACGGATTAAAGCCACCGACGACCTTTAGAGAATTGCAGAGCGTCTGTTCTACCCTGAAAAAGAATGATGTGGTTCCGTTTGCCGCTTTATTGAAAGCCAA
>DOID01000128.1:4808-5909 GCA_003511465.1 Bacillota bacterium
TTGCTGGATTTCTATAAGGCGAACTTACATGACAATGCGGCCGAAATGGATCAAAGCGAACAACACGCCGCCTTTGCCTCCGGGGAAGCAGCCATGATGGTGCAAGGTTTATGGGCTTATCAGGCTTGCCTCAGCATTAATCCGGATTTGGATTGCGGGTTCATTCCGTTCCCCGTTAATGAGAAGGCGGCGGACACCAAACTCTTTGCTGATGTGGATTCGACCTTTGGTTTATCCGCGACTGCTAAACCCGAAAACATGCGGGCGGCCAAACTATTCTTAGAATGGCTGGCGACGCCGGAAGCTGTTAAAATGTGGGTGGAAGATTGTAAACTGGTTCCCACCTTCAAGGGTGCTGATGCTTCGAAAATGGAAGCGCCTTTCCAGGATCTGGTTGGTTATATGAACGCGGGCAAAACCAATCCTTGGGCTTTCTCCATGTATCCGGTGGCTGTTTTTGAAGATGCCTGTAAAACTGGCGCGCAAGAGTACATGTTAGGAATGCGGAGCCGTGACGGGGTAACTGAATTTATTGATGCAACCTGGAAGCGGGAGATCAATAGATAGGCATAGTGATGTAGGGGAAAAGGGAAGGGGAGGCTGCGGCCCTTCTTCTCTTTTCCCCACTGGTCTTATACGAAAAGGGGAGAAAACGATGGTTGCTTCCAAATGGAATAAGAAGTTCTACTTTTGGCTGTTTTTGTTTCCGGCATTGGCTCTTTATGGGATTTTTTTCATCTTCCCTCTAATCCAAGGGGTGCAATATTCCTTAACCGATTGGAATGGGATCGTTCCGGAAATTCCGCTTAGTATGAAAAAGGACGAATTTGACCAACAGGTCTTAGGGGCGCTCCATGACGGGCGTGACCGGGAGTTGATCACTAAGTATTATAAGCTGGAATCAACCGGTAGTTTTTATCAGTTGCAAAACTGGATCAGCGACGAGACGCTGGGGGGCGGCGCAACATCCAGACAATTAAATGAGAAAGAAAGAAGACAGATTAAGAGTATTTTAAAAAAGGTGGGGATCACCCCCATCAAGTTTATCGGGCTTGATAATTTTCGCGAGATGTTAAAAGACGAAAGGTTTCTCCCGCGCCG
>DOID01000128.1:6094-7614 GCA_003511465.1 Bacillota bacterium
ATCGGTTTATCATTTTAATGAAGCGGAAAAAGTCTATGCGCTAACCGCTGATCTGGATTTTGAACGGGAAGATCGGTTGCGGATGCTGCTCAGTGATAATTTGTATGAATACCGGTGGGAGCGGGGTGTGATTGGGTTCACGCTATTTTTCACTTTTTATAATGTGCTCTTTACGAACTTGTTGGCGCTAATTTTAGCTTTAATTCTCGACACGAAACTTCGGTTTCGTAACGTTTTACGGTCGATGTTCTTTTTACCAAATGTTCTTAGTCTGATTATTGTCGCTTATGTGTGGTCGTTTATGTTTAGATTAATCTTTCCGGCGCTTACTGGAATCTCGGTCTGGCTGGGCAGTCCGGATCTGGCACCCTATGCTTCCTTGATCGTTTCCGTCTGGCAAGGGTGTGGCTATTTGATGGTGATTTATCTGGCGGGGCTCCAAACCATCCCGGCTGAGCTGGTCGAAGCCTCTGCTGTGGACGGTGCCAACGGGTTACAGCGCTTAGTTCACATCAAATTTCCCTTGCTGTTACCCGCGTTTACCATTTGTCTCTTCTATAGTCTTTCCAACTCGCTCAAAAGTTTTGACATTTTGTGGGCCTTGAATCAGGGCGGCCCCGGGTATGCTACCACCTCGATTGTGATTGATATTTATAAAACGGCCTTCATGCAAAACCGGTATGGATATGCCACCGCAAAAGCCATCGTGCTTTGTTTGGGGATTATTATCCTCACTAGTACGCAATTGTACATGATGAAGAAGCGGGAGGTGGAACTATGAACACAAATCAACCTTCCCTTGAACACTTGATGGAACGAAAGAAGTTCAACTTAAGAATACATTCCCGTACCATTGCACAGGTGGTAATGTTTATCAGTGCCCTTCTTTATCTTTTTCCAGCCTTTTTGACGCTCATTAATTCCTTCAAAACCGATGCGGAGATCATGATTAGCCCGCTGTCCTTACCTCAGCGGATCAGCTTTGGTAATTATCTGCAAGCCTGGAAAGAGATTAACTTCCCCGTCGTGGTGGGGAATACATTTGTCATTACTGCCCTAAGTACGGTGGGGATCATTATTGTCAGTTCAATGGCAGCCTATATGCTGGTGAGAACCCATTCTAAACTCAGCTTGGCGATTTATTTTCTTTTTGTCTTTAATATGGTGGTGCCCTTTCAAACGGTAATGATTCCGCTCAATGTTACCGCCGCAAACCTAAACTTAAAAAGCGTCTTGGGGATTATTCCGGTTTATATCGGCCTCGGTTGTCCCTTGGCGGTTTTTATGTATCATGGTTTTATTAAAAGTATCCCGGTGCAGATCGAAGAATCGGCAGCCATTGACGGCGCGTCGGTGATGACAATATATTTCCGTTTGGTCTTCCCTTTACTGGGACCGATCCATGCTACGGTGGCCATTCTTGATGTGCTCTGGATTTGGAACGATTTTCTGTTACCACTCATTATTCTTCCCAGCCGTTCCACCCTCCAACTGGCACAGCATATTTTCTTTGGCATGTA
>DOID01000128.1:7893-8610 GCA_003511465.1 Bacillota bacterium
TTCTTATGACAAGGATGGAGTTGCTTTTTGTTTTCGTTTACTTTAGTGATGCGAAAAAAGACAAATAATTTGACAGGAAAAGAAAATAATCGTAAAATAAAAGCAGAGGTGGTTAGATGTTTCCTGAAGAACGGAGAAAAGCAATTCTGCAAATTATGAATAAAGAAGGACGCTGCCGCGTGGCAAGTTTAGCCGATAAACTTGCCGTGTCGGAAGTTACGATCCGGATGGATCTGGATGTGTTGGAAAAACAAGGTCTCTTGCGCCGGACCCACGGCGGAGCGATTCAAAATCCAAAAACTGGTTTCGAACGGGCTTATCAGGAAGAGGAAGCTTCTTTTCATGAAGAGAAAAAAAGAATTGGTTGGCACGCCGCAGAATTGGTTTCCGATGGAGATATGGTTATTCTTGATGTAGGAACGACCGTGATGGAGGTGGCCCGCCACCTCGTCCGCCACAAAAATATCACCGTACTTACGAATGCGCTTAATGTGGCTGCTTTTTTGGAGAACTATCGGGAGATTAGTGTCATCGTCACCGGGGGGAGATTACGTGCAACTCAACATTCGTTAGTTAATCCCTATGCCAATTTAATCCTGGACAAGCTTTACGCCGACGTGGCCTTTATCGGTGCGAGTGGGATTGATGCCCACTATGGAGGTACTAATGTTAATATTCCGGAAGCCGAGATGAAGATCGGTTTTATCAACGCCTCCC
>DOID01000001.1:0-2254 GCA_003511465.1 Bacillota bacterium
TTTTTGCGTTGTTATTTGCTATTCCGGCACAATATATTGGTAGCCTAACTCAAGTTAAACACTATATATTGTGCCGAGATTTTCTTTAATGGATACAACGCAAAAAGCTTTGTTAGAATGCCCCCCTCCAATAGGATTTTCCAAAAGCTGTTCCTCACTTGATCTGGTTACTGTTGGCTGGCGAGATGGTTCTGAAGTTATTCCCATTAAAAGTAACTAGTATTGGTTCGCGGAAAGTTTTCAAATCCTCTTTCCGGCCAGGCGTGACCGGACTGTCCGCCGCCGAAATTGCTACGGAGGCGCGGAAGAAAGATGAAATGTCAAAAAAGTCTTTATCATCTGGTTTGGTGGTAATGCGCTAGTCGCCTTGGGTTATTTTGCAAAAATCCTATGACAAGTTCTTTGACGTAACCACAACCCCAACGGTGTTTGTCATATTAACGAAAGCGTAACATTAAATGCATTGCATAGAAGTAGTGTATAATGAGAAAATATAAACAGATAAGTGTAGTATAAAGGAGGAGGGGGTATGGAGGCTCGTTTGATAGCCAAATGGTTTATTTGCCATAATTATGACAATCCACGTAATACCCTTAAAGGAAACAAAAAGCTCCAGAAGTTACTATATTTTGCACAATTAATACATTTAGCAAAACACAACAAAACTCTGTTCGAAGATCCTATATTTGCCTATAAAAACGGTTCTGTTGTAGAGGATATAAGATTAAAATATAAAAGAGAAAACGGCACATTTGTTAATGAAGCATATCAAGCTTCTTTTGATTTACCGCCTGAAGCATTAGAGACATTATATTTAACAGAAACAATATTTGGTGATGCTAGCGTTGATGAATTGTCAGAACTTAACCACCAACATAAAGGGTGGGAAATAGCTTTCCTGAGATCGAAAATCAGAGGAGAATATGTTAAAGAATTAGCAGAGATTTCTATAGAGGACATAGTTCAATATGATATTCAAAGGATAAAAGACATGATTGAAATACATGGAACAATCAGCAAAAAACAAGGTTACATTGAAATCAAGGGAGTAAAATATTTTTACGACCCCCGAGAAATACAAATGAATGACGAAATAAAAAAAGAGTTAGAGACATTCCCCGCCGAAGAAAAAGCTTATCAGTTGTATAATGACAAGAACCAAGGGTTGATCGTTTTCTGAAATGAATATTGACCTTGGAACTGGTCTACTATTAAATTTACCTTACGCTGACGGAGGGAAGGATAATAAAAAGAGGCCATATTTAGTAATAGATGAAGTGGACAATTCACTCATGTTGTTAAATATATCAAGTGTGGCAGGGAAAGAACGAAAAGTATTGTTTGACTCCAATTATCTCATAAAGCAATATAATCCACCATTCCTGAAGCCTTCTTTTGCCAAATTAGATGCTATATACAAAGTAGAGGTTTGTTCCTTATTAAGTAAATTTATCCTATGTGAGGGTAATAGATTAAATAATGATGAAATGGCGAAACTGCTTGTAGTCTTTGAAAGTTACAAAAGCACTCATCCAGTTCACATAATACGCCTTAATGAAAACGAAATCAAAACACTTAATGCAATGCGTTATATTGCGGCACATAGAGAAGATTAACCCCCTAACGGGGGTTTTTCATATACAAGTTTATATGATTAATCTGTACAGTAGTCCTGGGTAGAAAAGCCAAAAAAGAAGGGATCTAATCTAATTCTATAGATGGCAATGGGAGTTGAATTCGTAGGGTTTGGCCCTAGCAATAACGGCTTAAAGGTGGCTTATTTCTAAGATGGGAAAATATTGACCTGGTTAATGGAGTTGTAAAAGTAAGGGAATCGGTAAAACGGGTAAATAATGATAATCCGGGAGAACCAAAAACAAAGTTGTTAATACAACCGCCAAAGAGCGAAAAAGGGAAAAGGAATATTCCTCTTCCCAACGAAGTTCTGGCAGAGATGAAAAACAAAAGGTAAGATAGGCAGAACGTAAACAATGCGGATATTATGAGGGAATTACCTTCCATAGCTTACGCCATTCTTATGCCAGCGCATTTTAACTGGCGCGTCTGGTAGGNNGCATGGGATACTTATTATTCAAACCCGAGGGTTTCAGAGATAGAATTTTCGTCGATATTTTTGCCGCCTAGTCGTTATGCTGCTATAAGCTTACCACAACTTCTGATACAGGTAGTTTTTTTAACTATAATCATGATTCATGGGGATATTCTTTGTTACTTGTTGTGGTAGCGATAAAGG
>DOID01000001.1:2497-2626 GCA_003511465.1 Bacillota bacterium
ATGATCTTACTTTACAAGGAGGATTACGATGGACACAATTAAAGTGCAGATTGGCGGCGAGACCAAAGTTGTGCCGAAAGGAACGACAGTGCAAGAGGTGTTGGGCGCATGGCCTGGGCAGGCACACCC
>DOID01000001.1:2763-11748 GCA_003511465.1 Bacillota bacterium
CGTGAGCTCTCCTTTCGTTTGACCGAGGATGCGTCGGTAACACCGGTTGATCTCTCTACCGTGGACGGGGTGCGGATCTACAGCCGTAGTCTAACTATGGTCATGATCCGCGCCGCCAAAGAAGTTTACCCCCAATGTCAGGTTAAGATCATGTACTCATTAAGTAAGGGTTTATATGGAGAACTCTATATTGGACGCCATGTCATGGAGAAGGACCTCCGCCTGGTTGAGCAGAGAATGGGGGAGATTATTAAGGCTGATGAAAAAATTGAAAAAAGGAAGCTACCCCTGGAAGAGGCCGTCCGGATCTTTCAGGAAGAAGGACTAAACGACAAAGTACAACTGCTGGCCTATAAGCAATCTAAAGAAATGTCGGTCTACCGCTGCGGAGATTATTATGATTATTACTTTGGCTATATGTTACCCAGTACTGGGTTTTTACAGGATTTTGAGCTATTATTTCATCTCCCCGGTTTCCTGCTACGCTTTCCATCCCAATCTTCCCCGGAGAAAGTCCCACCTTATGTGGAACAACGTAAACTATCTCAGGCTTTCTATGAGCACGAAAAGTGGGGGCAGATTCTAGAAGTTAGCGATATCGCTTCCCTGAACCGGATGGTCACCGCCGGTAAGGGTGGCGAATTGATCCGTCTGGCGGAAGCTTTCCAGGAAAAGCAGATTGCGCAGATTGCTGATGAAATCACCCGCGACCGGGAACGGGTGCGTTTGGTGATGATTGCCGGGCCTTCTTCTTCCGGAAAGACCACGTTTACACAGCGTCTGGCCATCCAACTCCGGGTGAACGGGGTAAGGCCGGTCTCTCTTTCGCTGGACGACTATTTTGTCAGTCGGGATTTTACGCCCCGCGATGAAAAGGGAGAACCGGACTTTGAAGCGCTGGAAGCCATCGATTTGGCGCTTTTCAATGAACAACTGGCTGACCTAATTATGGGCGAAAGCGTTGAGATTCCCCGCTTTAATTTTATGGCGGGGAAGCGGGAATATCGTGGGGAAGTCCTTCAGATCAGTCCTGAACAGCCCATTCTGATCGAAGGGATCCATGGCTTGAACGAAAAACTAACCCAATCGGTGCCGAAGGACCGGAAATTTAAGGTTTATATCAGCGCCTTAACTCAATTAAACATGGATCATCATAACCGGATCCCAACGACCGATAACCGCTTGATCCGGCGGATCGTCCGGGATAACAAATTTCGCTCCCATGATGCGCTCACCACCTTACGGCTCTGGCCAGCGGTACGGCGGGGAGAGGAGAAGAATATCTTTCCTTTTCAGGAAGAGGCCGATGTGATGATTAATTCGGCGCTCATTTATGAACTGGCGATCCTGAAACAGTATGTGGAACCACTTCTGAAGGCGATCTCACCCGATGTTCCTGAACATGCGGAAGCAAAACGGCTCCTTAAGTTTACCTCCTACTTTCTGCCGCTGGGGAGAGAAGAGGTGCCCTCCAATTCGATCTTAAGTGAATTTATCGGAGGTAGTTGCTTCGAGGCCTAAACTTTTTTTAACCTGAGCGCGCTTGACTTCGGTTTACTACCGATGGTAAAATCGAAAAAGTATACAAGTGGTTATTTATTTTGTATCGCCATGAATTGGTGTTGAGGAGGAATAAGGAATAAGATGCTCGCCAGTGAATATTTTCAACGGGAATTTGTCATAAACTCCTCAGGACATTTGGAGATCGGTGGGTGTGATCTGGTTAACCTGGCTCATACGTTCGGCACTCCCCTTTATGTCTTGGATGAGCAAAGGATCAGGTTGAATTGTCGGACCTACTTGGAGGCCCTAAAGAATGTTTACCCCCATTTTGAAGTGGTATATGCGGGTAAAGCCTTATTGAACCAGGCGATCTGTGGTTTGATTTACCAGGAAGGGCTTGGTTTAG
The DNA here is from genome assembly GCA_003511465.1 of Bacillota bacterium. Taxonomy (GTDB): domain Bacteria; phylum Bacillota; class UBA4882; order UBA10575; family UBA10575; genus Capillibacterium. Next base: position 4,673 of record DOID01000001.1, read on the forward strand.
ATGTGGTTTCCGGCGGGGAGCTTTACACTGCTTTACAGGCCGGTTTTCCGGCTGAACGGATTTATTTCCATGGTAATAATAAGTCGCCCGCGGAGTTATTGATGGCCCTCCGCCACGGGGTCGGGTGGATTATGGTTGACAACTCGATGGAATTGGAGACCTTGAACCAGTTGGCGCTGGAAACTAAAACAAAGCCGCGGGTTGTTTTTCGCTTAAGGCCTGGAATTGAAGCCCATACCCATACCTACGACCAGACCGGACAGGAAGATTCCAAGTTTGGGATGGGAATTCATGATGGTGAAACGATGGCGGCGGTAAAATCGGCGCTGGCTTCGCCCCACCTTAAACTGGTCGGTTTCCATTCGCACATTGGCTCGCAGATTTTTGATGTTGCGCCGTTTAAGGCGGCGGCAAACGTCTTGGCCGCCTTTTTGGCTAAGGTCAGGACCCAAACGGGTTTTGTGGCCCAGGTGCTTGATCTCGGGGGCGGACTGGGAATCGCTTATAACAAACAGGAAAAACCCCAAGCTCTGCGGGAGACGGTTGCCGAAATTGGCCGCTATACTCGGGAGTGCTTGACGGCGCTGCAATATCCTTTACCTAAGCTCGTGTTGGAACCGGGTCGTTCCATTGTCGGGACGGCGGGGACAACGCTGTATACCGTAGGTAATATTAAAACCATTCCCGGGATTCGGACTTATCTCTCGGTGGATGGAGGGATGACCGATAATCCTCGAATTGCAATCTACCAGGCGGTGTATGAGGGGGTATTGGCCAATAAAATGAATGAACCCCTAACTGAGGTGGTGACGGTGACCGGAAAATGCTGTGAATCCGGGGATATGTTAATCTGGGATTTACCGATTGCCCCACCGTCGACCGGTGATCTCTGCGCTATTTTCGAGACCGGAGCTTATAATTATTCGATGGCCAGTAACTACAACCGACTGCCCCGTCCGGCGATGGTCCTGGTTTCCGCAGGAGAAGCTGAACTGATTGTGCAGCGGGAGTCCTATGAACAGCTCGTTCAGAATGACCTTCTTCCGGAGCGTTTAAAGGTTAAAGCGGAGACGAAACCCATGAAGTACTCCTCTTAGACTGGTGCTGGTAGCCAAATTATGCTATAATAATCGGAGGGTTTGTGAGCAGGAGGTAAACTGATGCCAGAACTTTCCACTTTGATCTTATACATACCGATTATCCTGCTTTCTTTGGTTGTGCATGAATTTGCCCATGGGATGGTTTCTTATCGACTTGGGGACCCAACGCCGAAAATACAAGGCCGTTTATCGCTAAATCCTTTAGCGCACCTAGATCCCTTTGGCACGTTGATGCTGCTCGTGACGATGATTAGAGGTTTTGGTTTCGGGTGGGCAAAACCGGTCATGATCGATCCACGTTACTATAGAAATCCGCTGAAAGGGAGTATGCTGGTAGCACTGGCTGGTCCGGCGGCTAATATCACTTTGGCGCTTCTTTTTGGGCTCCCATTAAGACTGCTGAATATGGGATTTTGGCCGTTAAGGCTGAATCCGGATCTAACGATTATTCTGATCCAGTTTTTCTATACCGGACTGATCTTAAATTTGAGTTTAGCCTTTTTTAACTTACTCCCTATTCCGCCGTTGGATGGGTCAAGACTGGTACGGTATTTTCTCCGGGGACAGGCGTTACTCTTTTATTTGCGCCTCGAACGTTATGGTTTCATTATTCTATTTGCCCTTTTATTTCTGTTTAACGAACCTTTTCATCGTGTTTTTTCACTGGTCCTGACCTTTGGGGTCTTTCTCATCACTGGACTTCGAGTTTGAACCCGACTCCCGTGATCCCGACCCACTTGAAGGAGGGGTACTTAAGAAGGAGGGTTACTTTTGGCTGCTTGGCAAAGAGTTATAGATCTTTTCCGTTTTAAGCTACGCAAAGACGATCGCCAACTAGCAGAAAGCTATCTGGAAGAAGCCGGTCTTTTTCTCTTTAATCAGATGAGTTATGCCGACCAAAAACACGCTGTTAACGTGGGAAGATATCTTTTATCCGACAAGATCGACACCACGGGAGCTGATCTGAAGCTCTTGATTAAAGCAGCTCTTCTTCATGACGTCGGTAAGGTAAAAGGGGAGATTGCCTGGTGGAATCGGATTATCGTCGGCGTCATCCGACGCTTCTTTCCGAAACTACGACAAAAAAGGGCTAAAAGAGGGGAAGCTGGTTTAGGTCACGCGCTCTATGTTGATCTCTCCCATCCGGATCGGGGCGCTTATATGGCGCAGAGCTTAGGGATTGACCCCACGGTCGTTTCTTTAATCAAACACCACCACGATCCCCTTAACGAACAGGCCAGTTTAGAACTGGCTCTTCTACAAATCGCCGATGCAAAAAGTTGAACCCACCATGGGTGAACACGATCAATATCAGGTCAATCTGCCCGTGTTTAACGGTCCGTTGGATCTCCTGCTGCATCTAATTGAACGGGCGGAGATTGACATCTATAATATTCCAATTGTTGAGGTTACTGACCAGTTTTTAGCTTACTTGCAGACGATGGAGTTTTTAGACCTGCACATGGCGGCTGATTTTCTGTTGATGGCGGCTACTTTGATGCAGATTAAAGCTAGGATGCTTCTGCCGCGCCCGGTGGTGGAAACGGAAGTGGAAGCGGATGAAGAAGACGACCCCCGCTTCGAATTAGTGGAAAGACTGCTTGAGTATAAAAAAGTAAAGGAAGTCGCCAATAAACTACAAGATCGAGAGCAGGAATTTAGTAAATCCTTTCCACGGGTGGGCGGTGCTTTTCCCGATTTGGAGGTGGCGGCGGCCGCCGAACCCGTAAACCGGGTTACCCTCTGGGATTTAGTTCAGGCTTTCAGCGCTTTACTAGAAAGTTTGATTCCCCGCGTTGAATTGGATGGGATGCCGGAAGAACAGTATTCCATTCAAGATAAGATGGATGAGATCATTGATGGGTTGGCCCAGGCGCCAAAGGTCAAATTTAGTACTTTGTTTGCCGGTCTAAGCTCACGGAAGGCGGTCGTTACTTCTTTCCTTGCTTTACTAGAGCTGATCCGGATGCATAAAGTCGTTGTGGAGCAGGACAGGACCTTTGGTGAGATTGTTATTGCGCGGTGGGAGGGGAAAACGTGAATTGGAGTCAGGCAAAAGCTGTGCTTGAAGCCTTAGTCTTTGCTTCTTCCGAACCGGTCTCAGTGAAGGAACTTGGTATGATTGTCGAATTAAACGAAGAGACGGTGGGGCGGCTATTAGATGAATTAGTTCACGAATATAATGACCGGGGTCGGGGCATTCAAATAACAGAAGTAGCCGGGGGTTACCAGTTTGTGACAAAACCGGAACATGCGGAGTATCTTGAGAAGCTAAAAAAGGTTCCCCGTCAGGCCCCGCTCTCCCAGGCCGCACTAGAGACTTTGGCGATTATCGCTTACCGACAACCGATTACGCGGGCAGAAATCGAAACCATCCGCGGTGTCCGGGTCGACAGTTCCATCTCGACCTTGCTGGAAAGAGGTTTAATTGAAGAAATCGGAAGGAAAGAAGGTCCCGGCCGTCCCATTCTTTATGGGAGCACGAAAGGTTTTCTTAAATATTTTGGATTGAAAGATTTAGATGAATTACCCATTGTGGATGACTGGATTCTAAATCAGCAATTACCGATTGATTTAACGGCTGATTGAAGGCAGAAGTCTGGTTTGAGGAAGGGTAGGGGGATAAAAGTGAAGTTTAATTTTAAATTTAACCGGGATGGTAATTATTATTTTGGCCTAATCCTATTAGTCGTAGCCTCAATTTCGATCCTTTGGGCTTTTTTCTTTGATGGTTTTGATCCCGAGGATTTCCTGGTGTATTTTCTGATTTACGCCTGGGGTTTCACCTTACTGTTAAAGAGTGACACCGAATATCGCCTCAACCGGCTGGAGACTACGGTTACCGTCCTCCAGACCCGGTTGGATGCTATAGAGACTGGTGATCTGCCGGAAGCGGACTCACTAGAGGCATTAGCGGCGTTAGAAGCATTAGAATCACTAAAAGAAGAAATGGAAGTAGTCGACGAAGAAGTAAACAGTGAAGCAAAGGACGAAAGTGGTGAAAGAGTTGGAGAGGAAGGTGGTTGTTTCACACAGAATGATGACTAAAAATCCATGTCTTGGTAGTCGCTCAGGGCGTAAGAATAAATTGTGAAGTGAGGAGAAAATAAATGATCGTAACGTCAAAAGCTATTTTGGAACCCAGTCTGCAGGCCTTTAAGCAGGGAAAACCTTATGCCATTGGCGCTTATAATGTCAATAATATGGAACAGATGCAGGGGATTATGACGGCGGCGCAGGAGACCAAATCTCCAGTCATTGTGCAAGTGAGTAGAGGGGCTTTAAAATATGCGCAGGATCTGTACTTAGCGAATATTATCAAAGCTGGTGCCGAACTGAATCCGGAGATTCCCTTAGCTATTCATCTGGACCATGGTAATAGTTTTGAAACCGTTAAGCGCGCGATCAATTTGGGCTTTACCTCGGTGATGATCGACGGTTCGTTAATGGAAGACTCCAAAACTCCTTCCACCTTTGAATATAACGTTAAAGTCACAGCGGAAGTAGTAAAATATGCCCATGACCTCGGGGTTTCCGTCGAGGGAGAATTAGGGACACTTGGTGGGATTGAAGACGGGGTTGGTTCTGGAAAAACCCACCTGACTGATCCGGACCAAGCAGTCGAGTTTGTCGAAAGAACCGGCGTTGACGCGCTGGCAATCTCCATCGGCACCTCCCACGGGGCTTATAAATTTAAAAGCGAACCGAAATTAGCCTTTGATATTATTGAAAAGATCAGGCAATTATTACCCGATACTTACTTGGTCTCCCATGGTTCCTCCAGTGTGCCCCAGGAATTGTTGGACATTGTCAACAAGTATGGCGGGAGTATGGCGACGGCGCAAGGGGTGCCGATTTCGGCTCTCCAGAAAGCAATTGCCTGTGGGATGAATAAAATCAACGTGGATACTGATATCCGTTTAGCGGCTACCGGAGCGATCCGCAAATTCTTTGTGGACGAGCCGAAAGCCTTTGATCCCAGAGAATATAATACGGTGGCGCGGGCAGCGATTGCCGCCGAGGTCAAGAAGCGGATGGAAGCCTTTGGGACCGCAGGGCAAAGTGACAAGGTACCCAATTGGGGTTTGGCGGAGATGAAAAAACAGTATAACTCTTGACAAGTTTAAGAGAGAACGGGTAAGATAGTAAAAAGATCTTTCCACAAAACGATGAACGGAAGGAGTAACCGTCCAAGGCCGACAGAGAAGGGGTTCGGAGGCTGGAAAACCCCACGGTCATACGCGGTGAAGGTCGTCCGGGAGTTCTTCGGTTGAAAAGACGCTAGGCGCCTGCGAGTAAACCGAAACGGGTCAGCCCGTTAACGCTGTGTGAGCGCCTCTGTTTTTTGGCAGGGGAACTAAGGTGGTACCACGAAACTAAACCTTTCGTCCTTAAGGATGAAAGGTTTTTTTATATTTAACGATCTAAAGGGGAGGAATTTTACATGACTCAACTGTTACCAAAGACTTATGATCCGGGGATGGTGGAAGGTAAATGGTACCGATTCTGGCTGGAGCACAACTACTTCCATGCGGAGGTAGATTTAGCACAGAAACCCTATGCCGTGGTGATTCCTCCGCCAAATGTCACCGGTAAACTCCACTTGGGACACGCGTTAAACAACACGCTGCAAGATATTCTCGTCCGTTATCACCGGATGAAAGGTGATAATGTCATGTGGATTCCCGGAACCGACCATGCCGGGATTGCCACCCAGGTCAAGGTGGAAGAAGAGCTGGCGAAGGAAGGGACTAACCGGCATGAAGTGGGGCGGGAGAAGTTTTTAGAACGGGTTTGGCAGTGGAAGCATGAATACGGCGGCACCATTATTCATCAACTAAAGGAACTAGGCTCTTCCTGTGATTGGCAGCGGGAACGTTTCACGATGGACGATGGTTGTTCCCGCGCGGTGCGGGAAGTCTTTATCCGCCTTTATGAAAAAGGCCTGATTTACCGGGGCAGTTATCTGATTAACTGGTGTCCGAAGTGTGCGACCACCCTTTCCGACGTGGAAGTGGAACATGAGGACCAAAACAGTCGCCTGTGGCATCTTCGCTATCCATTGGTGAAGGGAGAAGGCTATATTCAGGTAGCAACCACCCGTCCGGAGACGATGTTGGGTGATACGGCGGTTGCGGTTCACCCTGATGATGAGCGCTACCGGCACCTGGTTGGGGAAAAAGTGATTTTACCCTTGGTTAACCGGGAGATTCCGATCATCGCCGACACGATGGTTGATCCGGAATTTGGCACTGGGGCGGTGAAAATCACGCCTGCCCATGATATCAATGATTTTGAGACTGGTTTAAGACATGATTTACCCCAGATCACTGTCGTTGGTTTCGACGGACGGATGACCGCTGCGGCTGGGAAGTTTGCCGGACTCACCCGGGATGAATGCCGTAAGCAAGTCCTTACGGAGCTAAAAGCCAGCGGTTATCTTGCGCTGGAGGAGCCCTTGTCCCATGCGGTTGGTACTTGTTACCGCTGTAGTACGGTGATTGAACCGCTGATCTCTAAACAATGGTTTGTCAAGATGAAACCCCTAGCCGAACCGGCTATTAAAGCAGTACAAGACGGGGAGATCCGTTTTGTTCCCGAGCGTTTTACCAAGATCTATTTGAATTGGATGGAGAATATCCGGGATTGGTGCATCTCCAGGCAACTCTGGTGGGGACACCGCATTCCGATTTGGTATTGTCAGGATTGTGGTGCCGAGATTGCGGCGCGGGAAGAACCCAAAGTTTGTACCAAGTGTGGTCACGCCAATCTTGAACAGGATCCGGATGTTCTGGACACCTGGTTTTCTTCGGCTTTATGGCCTTTTTCCACCATGGGTTGGCCCGATGAAACCCCTGAACTCAAACATTTTTATCCGACGGCGGTGTTGGTGACCGCCCGTGATATTATCTTTTTCTGGGTCGCCCGGATGGTCTTTATGGGACTCGAGTTTATGGCGGAGAAACCCTTTCATGA
>DOID01000001.1:11977-18281 GCA_003511465.1 Bacillota bacterium
GGGGCGGATACCTTACGCTTTACGCTGGCGACCGGCACGACGCTCGGACAGGATCAGCGGTTTCAGATGGAAAAGATCGATGGGGTCCGGAATTTCTCGAATAAGATCTGGAATGCCGCCCGTTTTGTCCTGATGAACCTGGAGGACTATCCGAAAGGCGAGGAGGAGCTGGATCTTTCCACCCTTTCCTTGGCGGACCGCTATATTTTATCCCGCCTCCAGCGGTTAACCGCTGAGGGGGAAGGGATGATTAAACGGTATGATTTAGGGGGCTTTGCCAATCAGCTCTATGATGTGATCTGGAATGAATATTGTGATTGGTATATCGAGATGGCCAAACCAGCGCTGCGTTTGGAGGGGGCGGCTAGGCAGACAACCCAAACGGTACTGGTTATTGTCCTTCGCCAGTTGATGGCGCTCCTCCATCCTTATATGCCCTTTATTACGGAAGAAATTTGGCAGGCTTTACCCCACCGAGGGGAAACCTTAATGCTGGCGGCGTGGCCGCTCCCCGATGCGCAATTGGTTAACGAGAAGGCGGAAGCAGAAATGGGTTTGATTATGAATCTCACTCGTGCGATCCGGAATATCCGGGCGGAAGCCGGCGTCGATCCGGGGCGGAAAGTGGAAGCAATCTTTTTAGCAGCCGCCGATCAACGGAAGATTTTGGCGGAGAATAGTTTGTACTTGCAAACTTTGGCGGGACTAAGTAAGATGGATGTGCAAGACAGTGACGCCGCTAAACCCGGGAAAGCCATGACTGCCGTGGTGGAAGGGGTTGAAATTTATCTGCCCCTGGCGGGGATGGTCGATTTAGAATTGGAGCTTAAGAGGTTGCAGAAGGAACAAGTAACTTTAGAAGAGGAGAGGAACAGGCTGACCGGGAAACTGGCGAACGAACAGTTTGTGGCCAAAGCGCCACCTGCCGTCGTTGAAAAGGAACGCAAGAAACTGGCCGCGCTCGAAACTGATTATGCAAAGGTCTGTGCCCGCTTGGCCGAACTTGCTGAGTGAAGCTGGAACTTTATTTTAACTTAAACGTCATAACATAACAGATATTGATAGGAGGTTATTCCATTGGAATTTCACAAATCAGAAACCAGGGAATGGATCGAATCGATTGCCGGTTCGGTTCTGACTGCCCTTTTCATTATGGTCTTTTTATTTCAAACCTATAAAGTTGAGGGTAAGTCCATGGAACCTAACTTGTATGAAGGTGAACGGCTAATCGTGGATAAGCTTACCTATCGTTTTCGTGCGCCGGAACCCGGTGAGATTGTGGTGATTAAACCAAAGGACCCGACCAAGAAGTTTGTCAAACGGGTGGTAGCGACGGAAGGGCAGAACCTCCAAGTTACCAATGGGAAGTTACGGATTAATAGCTTAACCGTTAGTGAACCTTATATTAAAGAAGCTATGGATGACGATTTTCCGTTTACCCACATCCCGGAGGGGACGGTTTTTGTGATGGGTGATAACCGGAACCGAAGTATGGACAGCCGCGACAAACGTAATGTGGATTTTGTACCCTTAGAAAATGTGGTTGGTCGCGCAGTGATGATCTATTGGCCGTTTAATCAGGCCCAAATTATCAAAGCGCCTGAACTTGAGCGGGAAATCGACTTCACGGAGATTGATTTTTTCAACTAAATAAAAAGCACACCGGAGCTTAGCTCCGGTGTGCTTTTTAAGATGCGCCCAGCATGGACGGGCTGCTTTAGTCCTGGCCGGAAAAGAATTTCTCCATGCGCTTAACAAGCTCACGACGGGGTTTTCCGTCTTTGGTGGTACAAATCTGCTTGGTTTCTCCACTAACCAGGAGGAGACCGTCGGGTTCGCGGGTAATTTTATAAGTAAATTCAAGATAAGGCGAGCGGATTGCTTTCAGGGCGGTCTCTACCGTAACCAAGTCATCATATTTGGCCGGGGCATGGTAGTGGCAGGAGACGGTAAGGAGGGGAAAGAGATATCCTGCTTCTTCGCATTCCCGATAGGAAAAGCCGTATTGGCGTAGGAATTCTGTACGCCCTAGTTCCATCCACGGAAGGTAGCGGGAATGGTGAACGATTCCCATGGCGTCGGTTTCAGCGTAGCGGACGCGGAAACTGACCTGATTGCGCGCGCCGGAAAACGTAGTGGTCTGCCGAGCTATATTCTTTGTCATGTTTTATCCTCCTGAGCTTGCTTCAGTGGTAATATTTATTCTCTATTATAGTATAAACTATATCGGCAGTGGTGTCGACGACCATTCGGCCCCTCCTTAGCCCATGATCGCCACAACTTTGCAGGTGCTACCCGGCGCTTGTGGGGGGATGGCCCCTTGCAGCGGGACGCCATTTAGGGTGACTGTTTTTACGCCCTTCTGGACCCGGTGGGGATTTTCCACGGTAATATGGTAGGTGGCGCCCCGCCATGCTCTGGTGACTTGGAATTCAGCCCAGTCTTCCGGGATGCAGGGGTCGATGATTAAACCGGAAAAAGTCAGACGGATTCCCAAGATCCATTGGGTGGCGGTGGTATACATCCAACCGGCGCTCCCTGTCAACCAGGGGTGACGGGCACGGCCAAAGGCGGTGTGGTCACGACCCATGATAAACTGACAGTAGGAATAGGGTTCCGCTTCGCGAATTTCGATCTGGTTGTTCTGATTATAGGGGAGGAGGGCGTCATAAAATTTCATGGCCCGGTTCCCGCGGCCCAGGCGGCATTCGGCGATGATCGCCCACGGGTTAGGGTGGCTGAAGATGGCCGCATTCTCTTTAATGCCCGGATAAACCCGGGTCACAAACCCTACATCATCATCAGGCGTCGTGTAGGCCGGCCAAACCAGATGCAGGCCCCACTCAGAGGAGAGGTACCGGTCCACTGCGTCCATACAGGCACGGCCCCGCTCCTCAGAAGCTGCCCCGGACAGGACAGCCAGGGCATTGGATTCCAGATGTACCTTACCTTCGGCATTGGCATGGGAGCCGATCTTAGCTCCTTTGGCTGTTATGCCTCGGATGTACCACTGGCCATCCCAAAGGTTAGTTTCGGCAATACGGCGGACTTTTTCTGCCAAAGCCGAGTATTTTTCCACATCATCATGGCGTTCCAAGAAAGCGGCGGCCTCAATAAAAGCTTGTAATGCCCAGTAATGTAAGAAAGTAACCATGGCGCTTTCACCCCCGCCGAGGTTAAGACAGTCATTCCAATCGGCACGCAGCCCCTTACAGATTCCGTTCGGACCTACTTGTTCGGCGGAGAAATCCAGTGCTTTTTTCAGGTGTTCGTAGACTGTGGCCTCGCCCTCATCGGCAAAAGGGATGCGCTCCGCAAAAAAAGCATGATCGCCGGTTTCTTTAACATATTGACAGACGGAAGGAACCAGCCAGAGGTGATCATCGGAACAGGTGTCCTCAAGGCCATGAACAAGACTGCCCGTCTCCGGTTCCGGCACCACGGTAGGGGATTGGAATTTTGGCGCCGGGGGACGATTGGGGTCAAAGTGCTCCGGTTCGAAAAGGTGTAAGCCATATCCACTGCTCACCTGGGCTCGTAAAAGTTCCACGATCCGCTGGCGAACTTTCGCTGGATTGGTATGGGGTACGCTCATAATGTCCTGCGCCGTATCCCGGTACCCCAGTCCCGAGCGGCCCCCGACTTCGATAAAAGAGGCAAACCGGGACCAGACGACACAAGTTTCCGCCTGGTAAGGGTTCCAGGTGTTGATCATTGAATTAAAGCCCCCATGGGGAGTACGGCATTGCAAATTCTCCAGTTTATCGTGCCAGTATGCTTTTAATTCCGCAAAAGCGTGGTCCACATTGGCAAAGTCGGAATATTTCGCCCGCATCTTACCACCGTTTGCCCGGTCGCCAACGCCTAACATAAAGATCAGGCGTTTTTCTTCACCGGGTGCGAGGGTCAAGGCCTTGTGCAAGGCCGCGCAATGATTCCCCCCTAACTCGCTGCTGTTCGAACAGTGTCCCTTTTCCACGGCGATGGGGTTGGATTCAGTCCGATAGGGGCCAAGAAAGCGATCACGCAACCCATCATAGCTGTCGGGTTCAAAATTGGCGGTAAAGTAATGGTAAGTCCAGGGTTCATAGAAGAAATCGTATTCAATAATCCCATCTTGATAACTGGAACCGCTGGCGTAGAGGCTCATTTGGAAGTTTTGGTTGTCAATATCAACATGATGGAAGGAGAACTCCAGATAAGAAAAGACACTTAACCGACGGGGCCGATCGGTGTTGTTTTTGATTTTTACATCCCAAAGCTCTACCTCATCATCAACCGGGATGAACAGCAGTTGTTCACCGGTGATGCCCTGATATTTGCTGGAGAACTTCGAATAGGAAAGACCGTGCCGACATTGATAAGTAGCTTTCGTTAGATTAAGTCCCACCGGTTGCCAGGAAAGCGACCAGTATTCTCCCGTTTCATCATCCCGGAGGTAGACGTAGTGACCGGGGCGGTCGAGTGGAACAGCGTTCGGCCGGAAACGGGTGATCCGGTGGTGCTGTGCTTGGCGATAGAAAGAATAACCGCCGGCATTATTGGAGATGACGGTACAAAGGTCTTTAACGCCTAAATAGTTCGTCCAGGAAACCGGAGTATCTGGGCGTTCGATTACGTATTCGCGGTTTTGATCATCAAAGAATCCGTAATGCATGTTTTATTTCCCCTTTATCATTAAAGTTCCAAATAAGCGGCCATCGTGTTACAGAGGGCGGTGGCCGCTTTTTCCTGTTCGGCCTCGGCATAGATCCGTAAAAGCGGTTCTGTCCCGGAAAATCTGACATTTAGCCAACGGTCATGTTCAAAGTAGAATTTTACGCCATCCAGCTCGCTGCGGCGAAGAACCTTAAACCCAAAATCCGGACCCTTGCTTTGATCGGAAATCTTCTCCATGAGGGTGGCTTTTTGTTCCGGAGGGAAAGCAATGTTCTTTTCCACCATATAATAGGTCCCATATTTAGTACGGATTTCCGCTAACAGTTCTGACAAGTTTTTACCGGTGATGCTGAGGGCCTCGATGAGGAGACTGGCGGCAAAAATGCCGTCCTTGCCGGAGATATGACCGCGAATGGTTAATCCACCGCTACTTTCCCCGCCAATTAACGCGTTTGTTTCTTCCATTTTGGCGCTGATATGCTTAAAGCCGACCGGAACCTCGTAACACTCTTCGCCGAAGTCACGAGCGATTACATCCAGAAGGTGGGTAGTGGAGAGATTGCGGACCACGCCGCCGGTCCAACCCTTGTAACGTAATAAATAATAATAGAGTAAAGCGAGGATTTCGTTGGGTGAAATAAAGATACCCTGTTCATTAATGATCCCGATCCGGTCCGCATCACCATCAGTACCGATGCCCAGTTCATATCCGTTTTCGACTACGGTATTACTTAAGCGATGGAGGGTGTGGGTGGTCGGGGCGGGTAGGCGGCCGCCGAATAAAGTATCGTGGCGGTCATGGATGACCATGACCTCGCAACGGGTCGTAACAAGGATGGTCTGTAAAGAGGTTTTGGCGACACCGTACATCGGATCAAGCACGACGCGGAGCTTTCTTTTTTTGATCGCTGCGGTGTCAATCATCCCTAAAATCGTATCAATATAATCGTTCACCGGATCAATCAGTTCGATCCGACCCTGTTGTTTGGCTTCCTCGAAATCAAGGCTCCGGACGGCCGCCGGTTCAACCTTGGCGACCAGGGTTTCCAGGAGGGTGGTGATTTCTTCCTTGGCGTCGCGGCCACCTTCGGTAAAAAGTTTGATCCCGTTATAATCGGCCGGATTATGGCTGGCGGTGATGGTAGCGCCGTAGGGGGTCTTTAGTTCTTTGACCGTATACATGACCAGAGGCGTAGGGGACACCCGCTCGATAAAATATACTTTAATCCCATTTCCGGCCAAGACCTCCGCCATCCACTTGGCAGCTTTATCCGATAAGAATCTCCGGTCATAGCCGAGGACAAAAGCAAGCTCCCGCTCTGGTGCTCCCGGGGATGGTAATTTCATCAAATTCGCAATCCCCTGTGCTAAAAGGCAGACGTTTTCTTTGGTGAAGTCTTCGCCGATGAGTGCGCGCCAACCGCCGGTTCCAAATTTAATCATGCTTTTCACTCCTTTTGCCAATTCGCTTTGGGCATCTGTCATTCCGTACAATGCAAGGTCGCTGGGTTAAAACTGTATTTTTCCGTGCCTAAATTGGTAGACTAAACCACTTTTGGGTAAATAGGCCGACAGCTCCCAGAAGATCAGAGTCTTCACCTAAGGAGGAGTAGGTAACCGCGAAGTTTTTCTTCAAACCGCTCCG
>DOID01000001.1:18466-24140 GCA_003511465.1 Bacillota bacterium
CCGATTACTACCATATCAAGATCAAGGAGGCCGCCACCGAGGGAAACCGCAATGGAAAGGGTCTCGACCACTTCTTCAAGGATCGCCGCCGCGACCGGGTCGCCGTGATCGGCCTCAGTATAGAGGTCAGCGCAATCCTGAAGTTCTTTACCCGCTTCGGCTTGGTAACGTTTAAGCACATCAGGTAGATACAGGTATGTTTCAAGACAGCCTTGCTGACCGCAACGGCAGGGACGTCCATTTTTGTGCAGCGGAATATGTCCGATTTCTCCCGCCATTCCCCGGGGTCCGGTTAATAATTTTCGGTCGTAAATAATGCCTGCGCCCACCCCGGCGCTGGTTTTTAGAAAGAGAAAATTCCGGACATCTTTGGCCCCGCCAAACCATAATTCGGCGAGGGCTGCCGCATTCGCGTCATTTTCTACCACGATCGGGAAATCCAGATCACTTTCGAGAATCTCCGCAATGTTCACATCTCGCCAACCAAGGTTGATTGATTGTAATAAGATGCCGTGTTCACTTTCGACAATTCCGGAAATTGCCACCCCGACCCCGAGCAGATGCTCCTTTTTCACCTTTGATTTTTGCACCAGACTTTCAAATTCTTGGACCAACTCCCGGAGCAGTGCGTCCGGTTCAAGGGAAAAGGGGGAGTAACTATTTTTACACATTAGAGTTCCTTTTAAGTCGGAGATCCCTAATGCTACTTGATCTCGGCGGATTTGGATCCCGGCAATGTAAAGTTTATCGTAACTAAGTTTTAAAAGAATGGGTTTACGTCCGCCACTTGATTCACCGATCCCGTGTTCGGTGATGATGCCCTGGGCTAAGAGCTCACTGATAATTCTCGTAACCGTAGCTGGGCTCATTTTGGTCATTTCCGCCAGTTTGGTGCGGGAACAAGCGCCTTCTCGATAAATGGTCTGGAGGACGGAAACCACATTGTAAGATCTAATTAGACTAGTACTATTTAATCCTTTCCGATCTTTACTCATTACCGCTCCCTTCTTTTCATTATGAAATTAAATCACTTAAAGCTTACTATGATCACTTGAAAATGTCAAGATACAGAAAAGATCCCCGATCAGTAGTGTTTTATCGAAACAATAGTCGGCTTAAGCTTGCGGTTTTACAATTATGGCACTGCTTAATTCAAAAGTAGACTTGTTTGCTATTGACAGTCAAAATTTAATGTGTTACTATAAAACTGTAAAAATTAGATTAAATAAAACAATCTTTTTTTCGCTACTTAATTTCATATTGAAAGAAAGATTGGGGCATGAATTTATCGGGAATTTCCGTAAACAATTACGAAAGCTTTTGCGTTCGCAAAAAGCCCTACCCAGGGGAGAAGGGGGTGGTCCTACTCCGGAGAATTCAAAAAGGAGCCAGATGTCTTATCCATCTTAGATCTGACAAATGGGTTGAACTAAACTTATTAAGGAGGTCTTTGTAAATGACTCTTCGGAAATCGAAAATGCGGGTAGTCCTTTTTACCGTCTTGGCAATCTCAGTGTTGTCCCTTTCCGCGTTTGCGGCGGAAAAGGTTACGATCCGGGTGCTCAACTACTTGGATGCGAGTGCTCCAGGTACTTCCAGGGAATTGGTTGAGGTCTGGCAGAAGTTTGAGGCTGACAATCCGGATATCCTTGTGATTAGAGAAGACCAGTTTAATGAGCCTTTCCATAATAAAACCGAAGCTTACGCCGCGGCGGGGAAACTCCCCGAGGTAATTTATGTTTGGCCCGGTGGCCGTTCTGCTACTCTCCATGAGAAGAAACTGTTGAAGGATATTACTCCGCTGTTGGGTAAAGACCGTGAAAATTTCATTGATGCAGCTCTTGAGCCCCAAGCCGGTGGTTATTTGGCGATGGTGCCGATCGGACTGACCGCTTCCCACGCATTGTTCGTAAATCACGCCTTGTTGGAAGAATTAAATCTCAAGATGCCTAAAACATATGAAGAACTGAAAGCGATGGTTGCTCCATTAAAGGCAGCCGGAAAAGATTGTATTCTCGTAGGCGCTCAAGATGATTGGGTTATGCAATCTGTCCTCTACAGCATGATCTTCGGTCGGCTCGTCGGCGACGAAAAGTTGCAGGATTTTGCCGACGGAAAAGCCAAATTTACCGATAAGGTTTTTGTTGATTCCCTTAAATTCTATGAACAACTCTTCAAAGACGGCGTCATTAACCGTAACGCCATGCAGACTCCCTATGGTGAAGTTGCTGCTTTATTTGCCGCCGGGCGAGCACCGTTTATGATCGATGGCGACTGGAAAGCAGGGGCTTTCTTACTTGATCCCACGACCGGGCAGTCGTTACTATCACCCGCGCAACAAGAGAAGGTGGAAATAACCGTTTTCCCAGCCATCCCAGGTGAGATTAACCATAACACCTCTTCAATTACGCCCGCGGTTGGTTACGCGATGAGCGCGGCCGTGAAGAAAAACTCTCGGGAAGAAAAAGCGGCTTGGCGTCTGATTGAGTGGTTGAACTCGGCTGAAGTTCAAAAAGTAAGGCTCGAGACCGGCGCGGCTTTCCCGACCAGGAAAGGCGTAACTAGTGATAAATTAGAGCCATTGGCCAATGAAAGAGCCGGATTCTATGGCCGCATTGGTGGGACAGCAGTATTGGATAATGTCCTGGCGCCGGAAATCTGTATCCCGATTAACATCGGCTTACAGGAAATCGGCCTTGGACTTGCCACTCCCGCAGAAGTTGCGAAGAATGTTCAAGACGCCTACAATCGGCGGGCCAAGAAATAAGGTAAATTAGTTGCATAAAGAGGCTTTGCGGGTCGGGTTAGACCCGGCCAGCAAAGCCTCTTCCCCGTTAATTATGATTAGTTCTAAGTTATTGCGTTTTACCCAAGTTGGTTTAACCGCCAAGGGGTATAGCACGTTACGCCATTATCCCCAGCCTATTTTATTGTGGGAGGTAATAAAATGAAAATGCTTCGCACCAGAAAAGAAGAACGCCGTGCCTACCTTTTACTGGTCTTGCCTGCAGTCCTGCTCTATTTTGCTGTAGTCGCCTTTCCAATGGTCTTCTCCATCTGGATGAGTGTGAGCGATTACTCCGGCGGCCAGATTTTTGGCGGATCGACACCGGTGAAACTTATCGGTTTCTCAAACTACAGCAGAATGTGGAATGATAAATATTTCTGGATTTCTTTAAAAAACAACGTTTTTATTGTCTTGATTTCCGTGTTCGGCCAGATTCCCCTCGGTTTTGTGCTGGCTTATGCCATAAATCGTGGGCGGGTACGGGCGAAGGGTTTTTATCAGACCATAATTTATTTACCCTGTGTCATCTCTTCAGTCATTGTGGGAATTTTATGGCAAACCATTTTCTCACCCTACGGACCGGTTACCGAGCTAATGCAGCGGTCCATCCCGGGCTGGGAAAACAACCTCTTATCAAACCCGCGGACGGCAATTATCCCGGTTCTTTTGGTGATGCTTTGGATGTATACCGGAACTTATTTTATTATTTTCCTGGCTAACCTCCAAAAGATCGATCAACAAGTGCTGGAAGCGGCGAGAATTGATGGAGCCACTGAAGGGCAGACGCTGAGGTATGTGATTTTGCCGGCGCTTTCCGGAGTAATTGTCACTTCGGCGATCTTGGCAATATCCGGATCCCTAAAGAGCTTTGATCTGATTTATGCGATGACCGGTGGAAACCCGGCGCGTAGAACATCGGTTTTAGCGCTTTATATGTATGATACCGCTTTTCGGGGAGCGCCGAATTATCCCTTAGCTAATGCCGTCTCCACTTTTATGATGGCCTTTAGTTTCCTCTTGATTATTATCACAAAGCTTGTGGAGAAGAGATTTGGAGGGAGAGAAGAATGAACATGGTTCAGCAGACGATTGTTGATCCGTCGAAGAAAAATAAGCGGCGTAAAAGCTACTTGAAGTCAAGTGAAGTTGGTTTGTTTTCCCGTCTCTTCTTTGGCGTTGTGCTTACTCTATTTTCCGTTTTATCCATCATGCCCTTGGTGTGGCTGGCTTTAAGCTCGTTCAAAACAACCCAGGAGTTTCAGATGAATCGGTTGGGACTTCCGGTCAACTGGTTTTTCAAAAACTATGTTTTTGCCTGGGAAATTGGGAATATGGGCACCTTGGTTTTGAATAGCGTCTTTTATACCACTATTTCCACAATCGCGGTGGTCCTTTTCTCCATGACAGCCGCATTTGCCTTTGCGAAGATTAAATCCAAAGCTACCCCCTTTCTCTATGGTAGTTTTGTCATCGGGATCTTGCTGACCGTCCAGTCAATTATGGTTCCCCTCTTTTTAATGGCGAACCTAGTCGATTTGCTGGACACCCGTCTGGGAGTGCTAATTCCCTATATTGGTTTGGGATTACCGATCGGAGTATATCTATGTACCGAATATGTGAAAAGCATTCACGATTCAATCATCGAATCAGCCCGTATTGACGGGGCCGGTTATTTTAAAATATTTGGTCGGATTGTCTTTCCCATGGCGAAGCCGGTCATTTCCACCCTGTCGATCTTAAATGTCTTGTCAGTTTGGAATGAATTTATGCTGATCAATATCATTGTTTCCAGAGAATCTTTGAAATCTTTACCGGTCGGTATTATGAAGTTTTCCAGCGCCTTGACTTCGGATTACGGAAAACAGTTCGCCGCTTTAGTCATCGGCTTGCTGCCTTTGCTCCTGTTTTACCTAGCCTTCAGGAATAAAATCACCGAAGGAGTTTCCGCCGGTGCCGTTAAAGGTTAAGCTAGTCGCTCACACCAGAAAAGTGGCGGGTTTAGATTTAAAAGCAGGAATTCACCATAAACTAGCGAAAGACATTTTTTAGAAAATAAATTGGCGCTAAAAAGGGGACTGAATAAGGATGCGAATTCTGATTGGAAAAGACTACGAAGAAATCAGCAAAAAAGCGGCTTTAATGGTCGCCGCTCAGGTAATGCTTAAACCCAATAGTGTTTTGGGCTTAGCGACTGGGAGTACTCCTTTAGGGTTATACCGGGAACTGATTGCCATGTATCAACGGGGTGAACTAGATTTTTCCGCGGTAAGGACGATCAATTTGGATGAGTATTATCCTTTAGCGCCGGATGATCCCCAAAGCTATCACTATTTCATGAATGATCATTTGTTTAAACAGATTAATGTCAAACCGGAAAACATCCACCTTCCAAAGGGAAACGCGGATGCGGTGAAAGCCGAATGCGACGCCTATGAAACAATGATTTCCCAAGTAGGTGGGATCGACCTCCAAGTTTTAGGAATCGGCGTTAATGGACATATTGGCTTCAATGAACCCCATCCCTTTTTACACGCTCAAACCCATTTGGTAGACTTAACGGCGGAAACAATCCAAGTCAACAGCCGATTTTTCGCTTCGGCCGAAGAGGTGCCCCGACAGGCGGTGACCATGGGAATGGGGACAATCCTCAAGGCCCGTCGGATTTTGTTGATCGCCAGTGGTCGGAGCAAAGCGGAAGCCATCAAAAAGACGGTAAATGGATTGGTGACGACGGAATGTCCATCCTCTTTCCTCCAAACCCATCCGGCGGTGACCCTAGTTCTTGACCAGGAAGCAGCCGCGCTGCTTTAACAAGGTAGTCGCTCACGCTGGCTACCGCCCGCGCAACGAAGTGAAGAAAATTAAAGCCAGCTGAGTCGACAAGCC
>DOID01000001.1:24296-29087 GCA_003511465.1 Bacillota bacterium
CAACATGGGCTATTTTCTAAGTAAAAAGATTTATCCCCAAGTCAAGTGTGAAGAGGCAAAAATGAATATTCCTTTAAAACGGATTGAGTTTACCGTTTTTTACGTTATAATTAGGAATATAGTTTCTGCTTACGCTTGGCTTTTTTTATTGGCTTAGGCGTTCACGACAGCGGTCTTAGACCTGAGAGTAGGGGAGGAGAAATTGATGGAAGAGCAACTAGTGATTGGACAGTTTAATGATTCTTATCCGCCGGTGATGGATGGGGTAGCGAATGTAACTAGAAACTATGCTTACTGGTTACATAAAAAATACGGCCAGTGTTATGTGGTTACCCCGGAGTATCCCGGTTACCAAGATGCTGACTCTTTTCCCGTGCTCCGTTACAACTCATTACCATTGTTTTTCCGACCACCCTACCGGTTGGGTTGTCCCCAGGTTGACTTGAAAGTACACCGCATACTCAAGGAGATCCCTTTTGACTTGGTTCATACCCATTCTCCTTTCTCCGCTGGGCAGCTGGCGCTGAAGGTTGCTCGGCAAAAGAAGATCCCCATCGTTGCCACCTTTCATTCTAAATTCTATGATGATTTTAAAACAGTGGTCAAAGCAGACTCCCTCGCCCGTTTTGGCGTCGGGCAAGTGATGAAGTTTTTCGCCCAGGTTGACGCGGTTTGGACAGTTAGTAAGGGAACGGCGCAGACTTTGCGGGATTACGGCTACCAAGGGAATGTAGAAGTAGTGGCGAATGGTACCGAGTTTCTTCCTCCGCATAATATGGAGCAACGTCGGGTGGAGATTAACGAACAATTGGGTCTTGCCCCTACCGAAACGGTTTTTCTCTTTGTCGGTCAACACATTTGGCAAAAAAATGTTCGCTTGCTGATTGAAGGACTAAAGCGATTACAACAATGGGGAGTCGCTTTCCGCATGGTTTTTGTGGGAACGGGTTACGCCGCCCAGGGAATGAAGGATCTTGTCAAGGAACTTGACCTTGAAAATCAGGTCATCTTTATGGGTAGTGTCCTCGACCGTGAATTAATGAAATCCCTTTACGCCCGGGCTGATCTTTTCCTTTTCCCTTCTGTTTATGATAATGCTCCCATCGTGATCCAAGAGGCGGCGGCCGCGAATTGCCCGGCGGTAGTTGTGGCCGGTTCGAATAGTGCGGAAGGGATCATTGATAATTTTAACGGCTTTCTGATTGAAAACGATACCGAAAGTTTAGCGCAGAGGATCAAAGCGATTCTGGAGAATCCCCAGCAGTTGGTGGCCGTTGGTAAGCAGGCACAGCAAACGGTCTACCGCCATTGGGAGCAAATTGTCACTGAAGTAGTGGAGCGTTATCAGGATTTGATCACAGAGTACCGGAAGAAAACTACTACTGTAGGTCCTTTTCCTATGGTAAAATAGAAACGAAGAGCTAGAGAAAGGGGGACAAAGGGATTGAAAGAAAGATATATTGCGGTAGTGGGTTTTGGCCAATTCTACGGACGGAAGATTTTTAAACCTGAGCAAATCGTTAAATTGGTCAAAGAACCCAACAATACCTTTGATGATGAAGCGATTCGGGTGGAGCTAAAGCCCGTAGGTCAAGTTGGTTTTGTAGCCAACAGTACGACTACGGTCCCCCGGGGTTGCCATAGCGCCGGTCGGATCTATGATACCTTTGATCAGCACTGTTATGGGATCGTGCGGTTTGTGACGAAGGAAACCGTCCTCGTCGAATTGGTGGATAAGATTCGGCTGCAAATTGTTTTAGTTGAGACCAGTGAAGTACAGCAATCAAACTGATCCTGAAGGTGCTTGAATTACCCAAATTGTGCAGCGAAAAATGAATGATTGGATTCTTTTAGGAGGCAATGCTTGTGTTATGGTCGTTGTTGGTATTAGTGTTTGGGATTATAGCCTGTTCTACGTCGGCGATATTTATTCGATTATCGCAAATTCCCCCTATTACCTTGGCCGCATACCGTTTACTGGGTGCTGCCGCTCTTTTGCTCCCATCCTTTGTGAAGGCCTGGCATACGCAACGCCCCGCAATGACGAGGCGTGAATTGTTTTTGCCGCCGGTATGGTCTGGGGCCATGCTGGCGTTACATTTTATTACCTGGATTACCGCCGCTCGTTTGACCCCGGTGGCGAATGCTAGTTTTATTATCAATTTATCGCCACTGGTCATGCCGATGCTGCTTTATCTGTTCTTGCACGAAAAAATCAATCGGAGCGAGGCTTTGTCGACAGCGGTGGTCCTAATCGGCCTAGTTGTACTGGGTTACTCCGATTATAAGATTAACCCTACTTATTTCAAGGGAGACCTTTTGTGCTTTGTGTCCATGCTTTTTTTAAGTATTTATCTGGTCTTAGGTCGAAAAAATCTGGCCAAAATTAATTTATGGCTTTATATGGTACCGGTGTACTTTTATGGGTTTTGCTTCTGTTTTCTCTTTGCCTTGGGCTTCGAAAATCCCATAGTCAATTACGGCGCGAGGGAGATCGGCCTCGCGCTCGCTATAGCGTTAATCCCCACCGTGATCGGGCACACTGTGTTAAACTACGCCATGCGCCGTCTGCGTGGGCAGTTGGTTAGTATTTTATCGATGTTTCAGTTTGTGTTTGCCGGGATATTTAGCTATTATATCTTCCAGGAAGTACCTAGTACCACCTTTTATGTGGTGAGCTTCATGCTGACGCTCAGCGCAGTCTTGGTCACCGTGGGTGCAGCCCGACGGGAAAGGTCCTCTCCGATCGGCTCTTCTCATCAGGAAACAAATACGTTGAAAACGGGAGTTTAAAAGTGGGTAGGATCAATCTTTGATCCTACCCACTCGATTTTGCCGTCCGGTCGAAAAAGGATTTTACCAACCG
The DNA here is from genome assembly GCA_003511465.1 of Bacillota bacterium. Classification (GTDB taxonomy): domain Bacteria; phylum Bacillota; class UBA4882; order UBA10575; family UBA10575; genus Capillibacterium. The sequence goes on from DOID01000001.1 coordinate 27,163, forward strand.
GTTGAGAAGCGGAAAATGGTCGTTTGTTGATAAACTTCCCCCGGATTAAGGATGGTCGAAGGGAACTCCGGTTGATTCGGGGAATTGGGGAAATGTTGAGTTTCCAGGCAGAACCCGCTGTGAATGTCGTAATTGACGCCCCGCTTACCGATGAAGGTACCATCGAGGAAATTTCCGGTATAAAACTGGAGTCCGGGTTCGGTGGTGTAGACCGTCAGGACCCGCCCGCTTTGGGGTTCACGGACCTTAGCCGCCAATGATGGTTGGGTGCCGCTATCTTTATTGAGTACATAATTATGGTCATAACCGCCGGTAACCTCTTTGATGCGGGTGCCAATCGGGTGCCAGGTTGAAAAATCCAAAGGGGTGTTTTTGACCGGTTTTAGTTCGCCGGTGGGAATCAGTCCTTCGTTAACCGCTGTGTAATGAAGGGCGTTGATCATGACTTCATGTTCTAAAACATTACCCAAGCCTTCACCATTTAAATTAAAAAAACTATGTTGGGTGAGGTTGACCACCGTCGGTTGGTCGGTGGTGGCGCGATAATTGACCACCAATTCATTTTGGTTATTCAGCAGATAACGAACGGTGGTGGTCAGGTTTCCCGGGTAACCCTCCTCACCATCTTTGGCGAGATAAGTCAGTTCCACCCCGACGCCATCGGACTGTCGGATCTCTTTTGCTTCCCACACCACCTTGTCAAAACCACGGATTCCACCGTGTAGATGGTTCTCTCCGTCGTTCCGCGCCAAGCGGTACTCCTGACCGTTGAGCTCAAAGCGGCCTGCGGCAATCCGGTTTCCGTATCGTCCCACGATGGCACCGAAGTAGGGGGAGTCCGCTAAATAATCGTCGAGACGATCAAAGCCAAGGACAACATCATCGATCTTCCCGGTTTGATCCGGGACCAAGAGGGAAGTGATAATCGCCCCGTAATTGATAATTTTCGCGGTCATGTTATTGTCATTAACCAGCGTAAACAGGAAAACCTCTTTTCCTTCCACTAGCCCCAGCGGCGTTCGTGTTAAGTCCATACCTAACTCCTCCTTAAGTTTAAACAATTAATTAAAGAATGAATTCCTTGATGACATGGGCAACACCATTTTCATCATTGGAGAGTGTAACATAGTCGGCCTGCTGTTTAATGGTCTCCTCGGCGTTGGCCATGGCGACACCGAGTCCGGCGTATTCGATCATGGACAGGTCATTCTGGCCGTCGCCGATGGCGATGACTTCATCTTTAGTAAAGCCGTAATAGGCGCTTAGTCTAGCTAAGGCATTGGCCTTCGAGACTTCCTGGTCAAAAAACTCCAGGAGAAAAGGTTGAGAGGTGCAATAATTAACCGTTTTCGGAACAAAAGGACCTACGGTTTGTTCATAGTGGCGGATCGTTTCTACTTTGTCGTAGAAAAGTACTTTCGTCACTCCTTGCGCGATCAGGGCGTCTAGATCCTCGATGGGTAAGGCTTCGGTGCGGGAGAGATCGCTGTAGGCCGCTGCATTGTGGCCTAAGGGTTTGACGTAGAGTTTATTATCAACCCAGAGGACAATGGTGGTTTGCAATCTGTTTCCCAGTTTAAACACTGCTTTTGCATCCTCGCCCTGCATGGTCCGGGCGTAAAGAATTTTCCGTGATTTGCCCATCACAATCATCGCACCGTTATAAGTGATGAACGGGAGATCTAACCCAAGCTGATCAATTAACGGTTCAACGCCCTGGATCGGTCGTCCGGTGCAGATCGTAAAAATCAAACCGCTTTGGACAGCTTCGCGGATGGCCTTGATTGTTTCCGGCGTCAGGTTTTTCTTGCTGTCGAGGAGGGTGCCGTCAACATCAACGGCCATTAGTTTATACTTCATGCTTTGCTCCTTAAAAAGATCATTCGCTATTAATAAAGTACCAGCTTTAGGAAGAAAAATCAATA
>DOID01000001.1:29238-46637 GCA_003511465.1 Bacillota bacterium
GGAATGGAGCGGTTGGGAGCCGCCAGCCATTAGAGCAGCGGAAAGGATGCTGTCGATTAAGGGGGTGGCTTCGATGCCAAGCCCACCGGCCAGCAGCCGGAACCGGGAACTCGAAAGGGCTAGCCCCAGGCCAAAGGCAAAACTGAGGAATAAAGTAACGTACGTCCGGAAAGTCGCACCTTTACTGGCACCTGGTTCTGTACCTTCTTCTTTTTGTGGGGTGGGGGGGATGAGCGGAATCAGTAAATTTTCAATAATGCGTTCAAAGATGAAGGTAATGACCGTGACAAAAACAAGATACGAGAGGAGTTGGTCCAAGTTATACATGAAGACCCTCCTTTAAAGAGATAAAGTTCCTATTACTTGTTTAATATTAATTTAATCCAATATTTCCTTCTTTTTTCCAACAATAATTTCGCAACTGTTCAATTTCTTCCGGGCCCGAGCAATTCCAAATTAAAAAAGCAACGATGATTATTGAAGCGGGGTCGTTTCTAAAACAAACAGTGGGTGAAATCGCTACCAACCATGGGTTAAAGGAAAAATGGCTGAATTCAAACACCGTAGTGATTGGCGATGAGCGCTCCCTGGCGCAGATTGAGACCTACGATGTCAACCTACATGTGCTCCCCCTGCAATATACCCCGTCCCTTTCGGTAGCGAAGGCTTTGGAAACAGTAGTTTCCAGCTACAAAATACGGTATGATTTTAAAACCAATGAGATTGCGGTGATGGCACCAGTCAAAGACAGCTTAAGACAACCGTTGGTTTAAAACCAGGTGGCACCAGGGAACACGGTAAATAAAAGCATTGAACCGATTTTGCGGGAGCAACCAAAAGCAATTGGGGAGATAAACACCACCAACATTCCGTACATTATTAAAAAGCATGACACGGTAATCGGTCTTTCCCGTAAGTTTGGGATTAGGATGGAATCAATTATTAAGGTTAATCAATTACAGAACCCCAGCATCATCAAGACCAATACTGTTTTATTGATCCCCATTCCCAACGAGCGGATTTATGTTTTAAAACACCAAGAAACCATCTGGCGTCTGGCGAAAAGGTACGGCACAACCGTGGCGGTGCTGAAGGATCTTAATGAGATTAAAGATGTAACAAAGCTGTGCACCGGCCAAAAAATCATTTTACCGGTACCGGTGACCAGGATTGCGAACTCAAAGTACTAAAAGAAACAGCGTTTGACGAAAGCAAAAGGGGCCTTTGACGGCCCCTTTTCGATTTATTTGGATGATTATTGTGTTAGTTTTGGTCTTTTTCTAAATAGAGAATGCCGACGGTCCCCGGACCGCAGTGGGTGGAAATCACGGCACCGGCCTGGGTTATTACGATGTTCCGGGCTAGTTTCATTTCCCGCAGTTGGTCGGCGATCTGGAGTGCCGACTCGTGGTCGTCACAGTGGGTAACAGAGATCCAGTTGTCATCGATGTTTTCGCGATTGTCCGTCGCCCACTCCAATAGCCGGGTATTGGCTTTTGCTTTACTACCGCGGAATTTTTCCGGGACGCTCATTTTTCCATCGATTACCTCAATACGAGGATGAATTTGTAAAACGTTCCCGACCAGGGCTTGGGTGCGAGTCAGTCTTCCTCCTTTATATAAAAAATCTAAAGAATTTACGATAAAGGAGGTTCGGATGCGGGAAGTCATCCCAGTCACCCGGGCCACAATCTCGCTCAAGGAAAACCCTTGTTCGGCCAGTTCGGCGGCTTGTAAGGCGAGAATACCGATACCCATTGAGAGGTTTCGCGAATCAACGGTGGCGATGGGGGCATCCCCTAATTCCGCGGCGGCCAGACACGCGGAGGCGTAAGTTCCTGATAAGTCGGAGGAAATTCCTACAAAAAAGATCTCATGACCCTCGGCCAGTAAACGGCGGTATAGTTCTAGAAATGTAGCCGGGTTTGCCTGACCGGTTTTGGGAAAATCCGGAGAAGTTTTGACTTTTTCTAAAAAAGTTTCCGGGGTTAGGTCAATTCCATCGAGATAGACCTCTTCACCAAAGGTGACTGAAAGCGGAACAATGTTAATACCGTAGCGGTTAATTAATTCCGGTGAGAGGTCAGCCGTGGAATCGGTCACAATTTTAATGGACATTTGTTTTACTCCTCCCAAGGAATTTGTTGTTCAATCTGAAAAACAATGGATTTAGAGATATAAAGATGAGTAAATAGAAATAAATCCGGAATTCCGCTTCCGTAGCGGATCTTAGAAATCACCCAATTCACCTCCTTATAGCGGGCCTTTTGCGTTCTCATGGCAAAAAGCTTTGGTATAACTGCATTCAGAGCCTAAAATAAACTAATTCGCTATTCATCGGGCTTAATCCTTCCGGAAAGCGGGATTTGGAAAGAGCTACCTGGAGGGGATAAGATCATCTTTCATAGCAGGATTTTTAATCTTCCGTAACTAATATTATGCTTGTGGGAATTTTATTACCCAGTTGGTCGTTGATAAAGGTAGAGGAGATTATTCCCTAATTATTAACGAGGAAAGGTGTGGTTTCTTTGAACCAGCTTGATCAGTTGATGACGGAGTTAGAACAGATGGGGGGAGAGGTAAAAAAGGCGGTACGGTGTTCGATCGATGCTTTAGTTGAAAAGAATTCTGAAATTGCCCTCGAGATCATTAACCAAGACGATTTAATTGACAATCACTTAATTGTAATCGAAGATCTAATCACACGGTTTATTGCGGCCAAGAATCCCCAAGGAAAAGAACTTCGGAGCAGTCTTTCCGTTTTTAAGCTGGCAAGAGATCTGGAGCGGGTTGCTGATTACGGCACGAACATTGCGGAGATCACCTTAGAGTTGAAAAATCAAGAGTATATTAAACCTTTAATTCATATTCCCCAGTTAGCCTCGTTAGCCCTTAACATGCTCGATGTTGCATTAAGGGCTTTTCTTGACGGTAATGCCGACCTAGCGGAAGCAGTTTGCCGGAAAGATGAAGAGGCTGATAATATTTGCGACTCCATATATAAAGAGTTGACAACAAATTTAACAGCACAAGAAGATCCCAACTGGGTAAAGCAGATCATCCGCTTAAATATGGTTGCCCGTTATTTGGAACGGATTGCTGATCATGCGACTAATATTGGCGAAGAAACCATTCTGCTTTATACAGGAAAACGGGTCAAATACTAATGCAATCTCTTCCGGCAGGAAATCCGGGAGGAGGGTGGAATATAACTTATTAGTTTGGAACTATTTTAAATGGGCTTTTTGCCTTGTCTTTACAAAATGCCCTATTAGGAGCGGTTTAAGATGAAAAAGCGGTTGATTGTCTCGTTCACTTTAACGGTGGGACTCTTAATTATTTTGTTGTCCTTTTCCGGACAGTACCGAACCGTAGAGGCGAAAGAGAAACTATCAGCACCAAAAATCGGTCTGATCGATTTGGCCTTGATTAAAAAAGATGCTCCTCCCTTCCGGCGGTTAGAAGAACAAGCACAAGCCAATCGGCTGCTTTTAGCGGATTATACCGCCCAGGTTTTAGCGGAACATCAACAACAGGTCAAGGCTTTAGACCCTCATGAATATGGCCGGAGTCAGGAAATGGCCTTGGCGGTTCAGGCGCGGATTGATCAGAAAAAACATGAACTAGAGGAGAGCTACCGCCAAGAAGAGGCGGCCGTGATGGAGGAATTCGAAGCGGTCATCGCCAAAGTCGTAAAAGATAAACGTTTGGATTGTCTCCTCCTCAAAGAAGGGTTCCAAGTGGGTGGGGAAGACATGACTGAAAAAGTCATGAAGACCTGGGACACGTGGGGATTGAATTTCTGGCAACGGGTCTTTGGCGGAAAAAAAGCCCGTTCGAAGTAGGGTACTAGGGTATCGGTGACAAAAGCGGGCAAGAGTAGTAAAGGGGCGTTTGGGGATGGAAAAGGGATTAGCAGGGAAAAAAGTTCTGATTACCGGAGCTTCTTCGGGAATTGGGGCAGCCATTGCTCTGACCTTGGCGGAAAAAGGGTGCTTGGTTTGGGGAACGACTCGTGATCTTACTAAGGTGGCGACCCTCCCGACCACCTTACAGCAACAGGTGAAGTTTGTGGAAATGGACGTGACCGACGATGAGTCGGTTCGGGACGGGTTCAGTCGTTTCCTGGCGGAAGCCGAGGGGATCGATGTCTTAATTAACAATGCCGGCTTCGGAGTATTCGGACCCTTAGAAGAGTTTCCCTTAGCGCAGGTTGAAGCGATTTTTGCTACGAATTATGGCGGTGCGTTACGGTTAATCCAAGCGGTTGCACCCGTGATGCGGGAGCAACGGGGCGGGCTGATTATTAATATCACTTCTTTGGCTGCTCGTTTTGTCATACCGTTCCAGGTTCATTATTCAGCCACGAAGTTTGCGTTGAAAGCGCTAACCGAAGGGTTACGCCAAGAACTACGACCCTTCGGGGTAAAGGTGGTCTCCCTGGAACCCGGCGATATTAATACGAACTTTAATAATGTGACTAAATTTGGGATTAAGGAAAACTCACCTTACCAAAAATGGGCCGATGCCTGTTGGCGGATGATCGATGTAAATATGCAAAAAGCCCCTTCGCCACAGGTGATTGCCGATCAAGTATTGAAAATTGTTGGTAAGAAAAATCCCCGTTCGTGTTATGTTGCGGGTGATTACCTCTCGACGAAATTTCCGGTACTGGCGAGTTTAGTCCCGGAACGCATAAAGGAGAAGTTAATCCGGGTTTTTTACGGGATTGATTTTCAATAAAAAAAGATTGTTATAAAAGAAGCCCCCTGGCGCAGGAAAAACCTGGCGAGGGGGCTTCTTTACGCTGGGATAATCTCCATTTCCCGGCCGACTTTAGCTAAGATCGCCAGGGCACGGTCGATCTGTTCCACCGTATGGGTGGCGGTGAGGCTGGTACGGATCAGGGTGGCATCAGCCGGGACGGCCGGCGCTACCACCGGATTGACGTAAATCCCATTTTCAAAAAGGACTTTACAGACCATAAAGGTCTTACCCATATCACCAACGAGAATAGGAATAATGGGCGTAACGCCTGGACTAAACGTAAACCCAAGTTGTTTCAGACCGGCACGGAACTGCTCAGCAATGGTGAGCAGGTGTTGACGGCGCTGGGGTTCGGTTTCGATCAGCTCCAGAGCTTTTAGGGCGGCCCCGGTTGAAGCCGGCGTCATGCTGGCGGTAAAGATTAAAGGACGGGAAACATGTTGAATATAGTGGCAAACCGGTTCGGAAGTGACCAGAAAACCACCTAAAGAAGCGAAGGATTTACTGAAGGTCCCCATGATCATGTCAACTTCATCTTCTAACCCAAAGTACTCGGCGGTGCCCCGTCCGTTGGCGCCTAGGACCCCAACCCCGTGGGCATCATCCACCAGGATACGAGCATTGTATTTTCGGGCTAAGCGGACGATCTCTGGTAGATTGGCCAGATCACCCTCCATACTGAAAACGCCATCGGTGATGATTAGTTTTGGAGCCTCCGTCCCCAGCTTCTGCAGGAGTTTTTCCAAGTCTTCCATGTCATTATGATCATACTTGAACATTTTCGCAAAGGATAAACGACAGCCGTCGTAGATACTGGCATGGTTCGCCCGGTCACAGAGGATATAGTCACCCCGTCCGGCAATGGCAGAGATTATTCCTAAGTTCGCTAAAAACCCAGCCGAAAAAAGCAGCGCTTTCTCTTTATGCATAAATTGCGCCAAGCGCTCCTCAAGGGTGAGGTGAATGTCTAAAGTTCCATTCAGAAATCGCGATCCAGAACAACCGGATCCATACTTCTCAGTGGCCTCAATGGCGGCTTGTTTAACCCGTGGGTCACTGGTGAGGCCTAAATAATTATTGGACCCAATCATTAAGACATTATCTTGGTCGCTCATGGTGACTTCCGTATCCTGACCCGATTGGAGGGCATGGAAATAAGGATATAATCCGGCGGCCATCGCCTCTTTGGCTATGGTATAATCGTAACATTTTTCAAATAAGTCCATCTGTTTAAAGCACCTCATTTTATACTTGAAATAATATCCTGAAGTTATTCGTTAGTCCCTGGACTATCTCCTGCTTCGAACCTTCTAATTTATGTAAAATCGGCGGGTCAATTATTATAAAAAAGCTGCTGCATCAATTATCTGACAATTCTCTCGTCTAAGAGCTGCTGTAGAATTGCTTGGCGCAGGCGGGTTGTTTGGGTAAAATCCATACAATCGACATAATATTCCTCCAATTCTTGATGAATTTTTTTTGCCATGCTGAGCCAAGCGATGGACCGATCCCAAAGTTCAAGAAAAACAAGGCGGGATTCTTTTAGCGTGTCGGCGCATGAGGATTGTTGCTGATTGAGAAAGGCGGCGGTGTCAATGAACCGACAACCGTCACCAGGTGGGTATTTATGGGGCCAGGTCGAGGTAAGGACGCCGGTTTTTAGGGCGGGAATCCAGAGATGCTCATATTTGGCGGGATCCAGGGCACAATGAAAAACTTCGGCATCAAAACCGTAATCGATGGTTGCGGCGACTAGGCGATTTAAAATTCCGGCTCGGCCGCTGCCTGGTGGACCGTCTAAAATATATAAGTGGGCGGCTTCCGCAAAGATTGATTCCAAAAAATGAATAGGACCATCGGCGGTAATGGCGCTGGCAAAGAGATGCCGGAGCCGGCCTAGCTTTCCCGTTGGTTGACAAGGGGTAAAAACCCCTTCTTTAATTGTGCTTAACGCGGTTAACCAAGGCACCTCATCTAAACAAGAAAAATTGGTTTTTCGCCAATTCCGATAGACCCCGGCCGCGGCATTCAGGTAAACGTAAGCCCGTTCATAACAGGCTTTTTTCTTCTTGTTGATTCTGATGATCCGGTCTTGGTTTAATTTTAACCTGCGGGAGTCCCAGAAGGCCCCGAGATTGAGGATCTCATCCCTTATCCCCGGCAAAATCGGATCGGTTGTATGGGGGGCGGTTCCATCAATAAATGCTGTCTTTAGAGCAGGGATTACCAGCCCGTCTAGGGAATTACGATCCGATGAGCAATGGAGATATTCAAGGTCATAACCCTGTTTAAAGAGGTCCTCGCCGATTTTTCGAATAAAGGTAGATTTACCTGTTCCGGGCCCTCCTTTCAGAATATATAAGTGACTTGCCTCTAGGTCAACTACCTGATCATAAAAGGAATAGAATCCTTGGCCGGTATTTCCCCCGGCAAAAAAATCTCGAATGCGACCTGTCTTCACGCTGATCCCTCCCTGATATAGATATGATTTTGGCCGCACCGGAGTGCTTGGAAATTGGTAATTGACAATGGGCAGAACCAATAGTATAGTATAGTATACCCAGTACCGTATAAAGGAGGTTATACGATGGCGTTCAAATCCCGGAAAGGTCTACTGATCTTTGGTGTGCTTGTTGCCGTTCTACTTTTAATCTGGGTTGGTCTTGGTCTCGGGGAGGAGCAGGAGGAGGAAGCAGTATCCGTTGGGGCGGTAGCGCCCAATTTTATCCTGGAAGATCTCTCCGGAGAAAGGGTGGAATTGAAAGAAGTTTACCGCAAACACCAACTGACTTTGGTAAATTTCTGGGCGACCTGGTGCCCACCGTGCAAACGGGAAATTCCTGATTTAGTCGCATTCTACCGGAAATACCAGGGAGAAGGGGTGGAAATATTGGCGGTTAACGCCTGGGAGGACAGTAGTCTGGAACAATTACAGACCTTTGTGGCCTCCGCGGAGATGGAGTTTCCGGTTTTACTTGATGGAGAAGGAGAGACTGTCAAAAAATATAACATTAGAGCGATTCCGACCACGCTCTTCATTGACCAAAGTGGCCGGATCAAAGAGATCTTTATGGGGGCGCTGACTTCCAATCAATTGGAAACCCGCCTCCAGAAGTACCTGGCGGAATAGGACAGCTGGTTGATGGAATGAAAGGAGGTTCACATGGAAACACCAGGCATTATCCTCTCTTACCTGGCCGGATTACTTTCCTTTTTTTCCCCTTGCGTGTTAGCCATGGCCCCCGGTTATCTGGCGGTGCTGACCGGAACTTTGCCTACTGACGGGGAGAACAAACCAGGACAGCTGATCAAAGCGGCGATCACTTTTATCACCGGTTTTACGCTGGTTTTTGTGTTGCTCGGGGCAGCCTTTTCGGCGTTAGGGCAGCTCCTAACGGGGTTACGGGTGGTCTTTCTGAAAACAGGAGGAATCCTCCTTATTATTCTGGGTTTATCCCAATGGGGTGTTTTTCGGTTATTTCCTTTACAACAGGAATTGCGGTTTCAGGTCAAGCGACCACTCGTTGGGGTAACAGGGTGGTTTTTAGCTGGTGTGACTTTTGCCTTTGGTTGGACCCCCTGTATCGGGCCAATTTTGGGCATGATTCTGACGCTGGCCGGAAGCTCGGGGCAGATCGCCACCGGCGTCCTCCTGCTCTTGGTCTACTCTTTGGGACTGGCTACTCCTTTTTTCCTCATGGCCCTTGCTTACCGGCGTTTCTATTTCTGGTCGAAAAAAATACTCCCCTATACGAAAGTGATCACCTGGATCTCCGGTTTACTACTGATCATTGTAGGGGTTTTACTGTTTACCGACCGTTTCACCCTGTTATCACTTTATTTAAACAGAATCTTTGGCGGCCGTTCTCTTGAGGACCTTTTGCTAAACTAAGGTGATGATGGAATTCCTGCGCCTAAAGGAAATCGCAATGGGTGAGACTTACCCAGAAGGGATCTATTTTTTCCGTGTTCTGTCTGGTAAAGAAAGTCTTCACCCAGACCTCATCGAATTCATTCAGTTTGATTTCATTATTAAGATATGGTAGCGTGCTAGGGATTAGGTCTAGGGTGTATTGGAAATGGCGGTGCTTATGGCGGGAATAGGACACGATGGATCACCTCGATAGTTTAATCCCTAAGTAAATACACCATTAGAGCTTGAAATCCTTCCCATAAATTTACAGTGTTTTCTCGGAAAAACTGATTAATTTGAGAATCGAAAAAGCCTTGGGTCTGTTATGGACCAAGGCTTTTCTGTATTATCCGGGGGTTTTAGGACAATAGCTTATTTTAAGTACAAGGGGGCCTTTAGAAGAGGTAAAGAATAGAATATTGTAACATGTGTCCTGGTGGAAACCAGGGTAAACGACTACGGACTTTATATATAGAGGAGGGGTTAGAAGATGTTCATACCCAACGACCAAATGCGTTTGGCCCGAGCTTATGTTCCATTCCAAGTATATTCCGAGCATTTTAATCCGATGGAAGGTTTGCTGAAAGGAACAATCTTTCCGGAGTTGTACTTTCCATACCGGAAATATCATAGGTGAAAGGGGGTTTTGAATAATGGACCGGGATCAGCTTTGCATGCTACAAGAATTAATGGCTGTGGAGTTCACGGCATTGGAATTCCATCTTTATCTGGATACGCATCCCACAGACCAAAAGGCGCTCATGGAATATAATTCGGTTGTGCAAAAATTAAAGGTTCTTAAACAACAGTATCAAGAACGCTACGGACCGATAACTTATGAACAACCCAGCTCTTATCCTTGGCAGTGGATAAATGAGCCTTGGCCCTGGGAAATCTGTTACGAATAGGGGGTTAGTCTGAATGTGGTCTTATGAAAAAAAACTGCAGTATCCGGCAAAGGTCGGTAAAGCTAATGTAAAAATGGCGAAATACCTAATTACCCAGTATGGGGGGCCCGATGGGGAATTGGCCGCTTCTTTGCGTTATCTAAACCAACGGTATACGATGCCTACTCCCCAGGCGAAAGGGATCTTGACGGATATCGGTACCGAAGAAATGGCTCATCTCGAAATAATTGCTACCTTAGTTTACAAATTAATGGACCGAGCCTCCGTGGAGGAGCTTAAACAGGTGGATTTAGGTGGTCATTATGCCGATCATGGTAAGGCGCTCTTTTATGTGAATGGTAATGGTGTACCATGGACTGCTACTTATATTCAAGCCAAAGGCGACCCCGTTGCTGATCTTCATGAAGATATGGCAGCTGAAGAAAAAGCACGAGCAACCTATGAATGGTTGATCAATCTCTCCGATGACCCGGATTTAAATGATACCCTCCGGTTCTTGCGGGAAAGGGAGGTCGTTCACTTCCAAAGGTTCGGGGAGACCCTCCAGATTGTCCAGGAGTATCTGGACTCAAAGAAATGTTACTAAAAAACCGGCTATGCCGGTTTTTTTATTTGGAACCAATCGCTAGTGAAGGGATATTTTTTTAATAAGTACGAAAAATAAAAGTGAAAAATTCCCGAAATTATCGGGAACAACTTGGAGGTGACAAAGTGGCCAAGCGAAAACGGGCCAAGAACCAAAAGAAAAACGAGCTTGATAACCTAAAGTGGGAAGTGGCAGACGATTTAAACTTAAGCCATGATTTATCTCAAGGCGGTGACGAACTGAGTGTGCGCGAGGCGGGAAAGATCGGCGGTAAGATGGTTAAAAAACTAGTGGAGAAGGGTAAAGAAGCACTCAATCAGGAAGATTCGAGACCCCGACGGAAATAAAAAATGCCAAGTAAAAGGCCGTTTTGGCCTTTTACTGTCTATTAAATATTAACAGGAAGGCAAACATTTCTTGACAAAGCAGAAATATCATGTTATATTTAAAACGATTTAAATAGTTAGATTTAGTTCTTGATGGTGCAGCAAATTTTTTTATCCCAAATTTAAAACGATTTAAATACTATTTATGGTAAATATCTTAAGCGAATTATTGAATTGCATTCCCTCGTATCTTTGCCAAAGCCTATATATTGTGGAGGTGATGCCACTGACAAAAAGGGAAAGCACTCTCTCTTTGGAGAAGTCCAGTTCTTTTTTCAAGGTTGTTTATTTAATTTAGTAGGGAGGGAATAAAGTGAAGAAAAGTGTAGCTTTATTGTTGGTACTGATGATGGTTATAGTGGTGGGTCTTTTGCCGGTGCAGGGAGCGCAACAACAAACAATTACGGTTTGGTGTTGGGATCCGGCATTCAATATCTATGCGATGAAAGAAGCAGCAAAAATATATGCTACGATCAAACCAGAAGTAAAAATCGATATTGTGGAAACACCATGGGAAGATATTCAAACCAAACTAACGGCAGCGGTTACGTCCGGCCAAACAAAGGCCTTACCTGATATTCTACTGATGCAAGATAATGCCCTGTCGAAAAATGTGATGAATTTCCCCGGAACTTTCCTTGACTTATCTAAGTCGGGAATTGATTTTACTCAGTTTGCCGATTTCAAGGTTGCCCTGACGACGGTTGAGGGGAAGAACTATGCTGTACCCTTTGACAATGGAGCGGCAATTAATGCCTTAAGAGTTGACGTACTTAAGGAAGCCGGGTATTCGATTGAGGATTTTAAAGATATCACCTGGAAGGAATACATTCGCCTCGGGAAAGAGGTACTGCGTAAGACCGGTAAACCACTGGGTTCCGCCGTGGCGGAAAGTCCCGACCTCTTAATGGTGATGCTGCAAAGTGCAGGCAGCTGGCTTTTCGATGCCAAAGGTGAGCCTTATATTGTGCAAAACAATGTCCTAAAGGAAGTAATTGAGGTCTATATTGAGCTTGTAAAAAGCGGTGTTTTGGTTCAAGTAAACGACTGGGAGCAGTATATCAGTACGATTAATAAAGGGACCGTTGCCGGAACCATCAATGGCTGCTGGATCATTGGTACGATTACGGGGCAACCCGACCAAAAAGGACAATGGCGAATTACCAATATCCCACGCCTGGAAAAGGCACCGCAGGCTAGTAACTATAGTAACCAGGGCGGTTCCAGTTGGATGGTGCTGGCCAGCTCGAAGCAAGCCAGGATCGCTGCGGATTTTCTCGCCCGGACCTTTGCCGGTAGTGTGAAATTATATGAAACGATTCTTCCTTCTTCCGGCGCACTGGCGACCTATCTCCCGGCGGGGAAGAGTGATGTTTATAACAAACCCCATGATTTCTTTGGTGGGCAAGCCATTTACGCCGAGATCACTAGTTATGCTTCCATGGTGCCGCAGGTAGATTACGGGGTTTATAATTACGAAGCGCGGGAAGCATTAGGGACCGCGATTACCCGAATCCTTGGAGGAGTTAAGATGGAGATTGCGCTCCGGGAAGCGGAAGATACCGTAAGATTCCTGATGGGTCCCTAATATATTTTCTAAGTACGAGTGCTGCAAAACAAATTCACAGCGTTCTGATCGTCTTGTTCCCTGTTTTGCAGCACTTTCATTAAAGATCGCTCTCCGAAAGAGCGAAGAGAGGATGAGATAAGTTATGAAGCTACAAAAAAAACAAGCGATGGTGGGCTGGGGGTTTGTCTCGTCCGGAGCGCTGCTAATCTTCATCTTTTATTTTTATCCCATTATTCGGGCTTTTGTCCTATCCTTCCAAACGGGTGTGGGTGTTAATATGCAGTATGCTGGGTTGTTCAATTACCGGCGGCTATTAACGGATAATTTATTTAAGACCTCCCTCACCAATGTCTTTATCTATTTGGTGCTGCAGGTTCCGGTCATGTTAACCCTCGCCTTGATCCTGGCTAATCTTTTAAATGATCGAACCTTGAAATACAGAGGTTTTTTCCGTACAGTGATTTTTTTGCCGTGTGCCACTTCCCTGGTTTCATACGCAATTATCTTCCGTTCGATGTTTGCTTTGGATGGTTTGGTCAACGCCCTGCTCATGAATTTAAACCTGCTCGCACAGCCGATCAACTGGATCGGTCATCCGTGGACAGCGCGGCTATTGATTGTGTTCGCGCTGACCTGGAGATGGACTGGTTACAATATGATTTTCTACCTATCTGGTCTGCAAAACATCGATCATTCAATTTACGAAGCGGCGATGATCGATGGCGCTGGAGGGATTGACCGGTTCACCAAAATTACCATTCCGCTGTTGAAGCCCATCATCCTTTTGACAACGATCATCTCCACCAATGGAACCATCCAACTCTTTGACGAAACAATGAACATCACCAATGGTGGTCCTGCCAATTCAACCCTTTCCGTCTCCCAATACATTTATAAGTTATCATTCCATTATTCACCCCGCTTTGGTTATGCGGCGGCGATTTCCTTTATCATCTTCATTATTGTTGCGTTCTTAGCCTTTATCCAAATGAAAGTAGGTGATCAGAGATGAAAATGAATATGCCCACGCCTGCGATTGAAGACAAACGAATGACTAAGAGGAAAGTACTTAAGGGGGCGAAGTATACCTTCTTGTGTCTGGCAGCCTTTTTATCGCTGTTCCCCTTGTTATGGATGCTGGTTTCGGCAACGAATAAAAGTGTGGATGTGATTACTGGTCGTTTGATCCCCGGTTTTTATCTGGGCGAGAACTTAAAAACCCTGCTGGCTAAAGCGAATCTGCCCCGTGTGCTCTGGAATTCTCTCCGTAATGCTTCCGTGGCGACCATCGCCAGTTTAATCGTTTGTTCCCTGGCTGGCTACGGCTTTGAAGTTTATCATGACCGTAAAAAGGACTTTTTGATGGGGATTCTATTGCTATCGATGATGGTTCCGTTTGCCGCCATTATGATTCCCTTATTTATGATGTTTGGGCGCTTAAATTTGCTCAACACTACTGCTGCCTTTGTTTTGCCGACCACCTCCACGGCTTTTTTGATTTTTCTCTTCCGCCAAAGTACCAGATCATTTCCGAAGGAAATTATCGAAGCGGCCCGTATTGAGGGGATGAAGGAGTTTGGGATCTTTTTCCGAATGTATATTCCAATTATGAAGTCCACTTTTGCGACTGCTGCCGTAATCACTTTCATGAATGCTTGGAATAGTTATCTCTGGCCCTTGATTATCATGCAAAAGGAAGACAGTAAAACCATGCCCTTATTGATCTCGAATTTAATCGCCGGTTATACCATCGACTACGGGGTGCTGATGCTGGCGGTGACCCTTAGCATACTACCGACTGTACTTATTTTCTTAATTCTTCAGAAAAATTTTGCCGACGGAATTATTAGTTCAATCCGATAAGATGGTCTGAACCGAAGAGCAAAGGCAGGAAGGACGGACACCAATGGTCACGATCAAAGATGTGGCAAAAGCAGCCGGCGTATCTCCGGCTACGGTTTCTTTAGCCATGAATAATAATGCTAAAGTGAACCGGAAGACCAAAGAACGGGTGCAACAGGTTGCGAAAGAGTTGAATTACATCCCCAATGCCCGGGCTAAAGCTTTGGTTCAGAAATCAACAAAAATGATCGGCCTGGTTATTCCGGAGATTGCCAACCCTTTCTTTTCGGAGATGGCGCAAGCGATCAAAGATGCTTTAATCGACTCGGACTATAGTATTATTCTTTGCGGAACAGATAACAACCCTAAACTGGAGACTAAATACATCAATATGTTTAAAAGCGGATTAGTGGATGGGGCTATTTTCAGTTGTTTAATGCCGACGAACCAGGAATTTGTTCTTGATCTGGCCTGTAACAATATTCCCATTGTCTTTATCGACCGCCCCGGGGTAGATGAAAAGGTGATCCCGGTAATCAAATCAAACCTCAAGGACGGCGCTTACCAATTGACGCAACACTTGATTGGTCTCGGACATAAAAAAATTGCCTTCATCGGGCGTATAGATGAAGAAAGATTCCAAGGTTATCTACAGGGTTTACAAGAAGCAGGATATCCCTTAAGGAAAACCCATCTTTTCGATCATAGTTTTACCTATGACCATGGGGTGGAGGCGGGTAAAGCGATCTTACAGTCAAAGGATCGGCCCACCGGGATTGTCTGTTTCAACGATGAAGTAGCTTTAGGCTTAACCCAGTTTCTTATTAAATCCGGACGGCGTGTTCCGGCTGATTTTTCAGTCTGCGGGATTGATAATACGGTGTCTAGGCACTATAACCCGGAGATTACTACTATTGACGTTCCCAAAAAAGAAATGGGTCAAACTGCGGCTGACCTTTTACTGAAGATGATTAACGGGCAAAAAATCCGGGAAGAAGAACGCTACATTCATTTCCCGGTGACCTTGATTAAAAGGGCTTCGACCGGGGAAAAGAGTGTGTCCGAAGAAAAGGAGATGAACAAGCTTGACTAAATTCCCACCGATTAACGATAAATGTCCCCATTTGCTCCATGGCGCCGACTATAACCCGGACCAATGGCTACACCGGCCGGATATTTTGGCGGAAGATCTAAGGCTGATGAAAGCGGCCAATTGTAATGTGATGTCCGTAGGGATTTTCGCCTGGGCAGCGCTGGAACCGGAGGAAGGGAAGTTCACCTTTGCCTGGTTGGATCAGGTAATGGATCAGCTGGCGAAACACCAGATCTATGCTTTTCTGGCTACCCCCAGCGGGGCGCGACCGGCTTGGCTCTCCCGGAAATATCCGGAGGTTTTACGGGTCGAGGCGGACCGGAAGCGTATATTACACGGCAATCGGCATAATCACTGTTATACGTCACCGGTTTACCGGGAGAAGGTGCGGGTGATCAATACCAAACTCGCCGAGCGGTATCAAGAACACCCGGTGTTACTGGGCTGGCATATTTCCAATGAATATGGTGGCGAATGCCATTGTGAGTTGTGCCAAGCGGCATTTAGAAAATGGCTGCAAAAGAAGTATCAAACCTTGGAGGCGTTAAATCATGCCTGGTGGACGGCTTTTTGGAGCCATACCTACACGGATTGGTCCGAGATCGAGTCGCCGGCACCCCATGGCGAACAATTTGTGCATGGTCTTAACCTCGACTGGAAGCGGTTTGTCACCCATCAAACCCTGGACTTTTATCAACATGAGATCGCACCCCTAAAAGCAATTACCCCGGCGATCCCGGTGACCACCAATTTTATGGGGACCTATCCCGGCTTGGATTATTGGAAATTTGCTAATGATCTGGACGTCGTGGCATGGGATAGCTACCCGCGCTGGCATGAAGCGAAAACAGACTGGCAGACCGCTGCCGAGGTGGCCTTTGTTCATGATCTGAACCGCAGCTTGAAGCAGGGAAAGCCGTTTATGCTGATGGAAAGCACTCCCAGCATGACCAATTGGACGCCGGTTTCCAAACTGAAGCGGCCAGGGATGCATTTGTTGTCATCCCTACAAGCAGTAGCCCACGGCGCTGATGCCGTCCAGTACTTTCAATGGCGAAAAAGCAGGGGCGCAACGGAAAAGTTCCATGGAGCGGTGGTCGATCACGTTGGTCATGAAAAGACTAGAGTATTTCGGGAAGTGGCAGAAGTAGGCGAAGTCCTCAAACGGCTGGATCCGGTGGTGGGTACCTCCGTAAAACCCGAAGTCGCGCTCCTGTTTGATTGGGAGAACCGGTGGGCGCTGGAGGATGCGCAAGGGTTAAAAAGGAACAAAAAATACGAAGAAACATGTTACCGTCATTATCGTTCCTTTTGGTCCTGTGGGATTCCGGTGGATGTCATTAACCAAGACTGTGCTTTCTCCCGTTACCGGTTGCTGATTGCCCCCATGCTATACATGGTCAGGCCGGGAGTAGGGGAAAGGCTGACCGAATTTGTGGCCGGTGGCGGAACCTTGGTCGTTACTTACTGGTCGGGAATTGTTGATCAGCATGATCTATGCTTCCTGGGCGGCTTCCCTGGTCCCTTACGGAAAGTCTTGGGGATTTGGTCGGAAGAGATCGATGGGTTATACGATGATGATGAAAATTATGTTACGATGCTGGACCGCAACGCGCTCGGGCTGGAAGGTGAGTATCGGGTGAAAGATGTTTGCGATTTGATTCACTTAGAAACTGCTGAAGCCCTTGGTGTTTATCGGGAAGATTTTTACGCCGGACGTCCGGCGCTTACCGTCAACCGCCATGGACAAGGCGAAGCTTATTATCTGGCTTCCCGGAATGAGGACCGTTTTCTGAATGGTTTTTATCGGCGTCTCATCGATAAAATGCAATTACGCCAAGCCCTACCCACAGAATTACCGGTGGGGGTGACCGCCCAGTTGCGTACGGACGGCTGCCAGGATTATGTCTTTTTACTGAATTTCACCACGGAAAACAAAGTAGTGGATTTAAATGGGGGAGAGGTCAAGGATCTGGTTGCGGATCAAGTGATTCGTGGCCATGTGGAACTACCACCCTATGGGGTGAGGATTCTTGAGCGCAGCGCCTTATGAGAACTGATTATCCCTTGGCAGTGTCTATGTTGTACCAATAAAAAGGGGAAATAGTCTTCTATACGGTTAATTTGTATAAAAAGGCCTTAAAGGCCTTTTTTATGTTTGGGGAACAATTTATCAAGGGCTTTTTGCGTTGTTATTTGATTCAACTATCCCAATACAATATATTGATGGCCTAATATAAGTTGAACATATATATTGTATTGGGACCTTCTAAATTGGATACAACGCAAAAAGCATATCAAAGCTACGGATTGACAGATCGGAAAAAACATGAT
>DOID01000001.1:46869-51307 GCA_003511465.1 Bacillota bacterium
GTGGAGTAAATTCACCGAAAGATAATTGCTAAAACTTTCTTTTTGCGTTATCCTATAATAAGGGTGATTTAACGTGGAAAGCTGCATGAATCAGAAGTATTATCTGTCAGTATTTGGTTGTCAGATGAATGTTCATGACGGGGAGAAGATTGCCGGAATTTTGGGTAAGCTCGGCTATACCAAAGCCGAGCGTCCGGAAGACGCTGATCTGATCCTCTTGAATACCTGTTGTGTACGGGAAAACGCCGAGAACCGTCTGTATGGACATCTTGGTAATTTAAAACCTTTGAAAGTAAACAAACCGAACCTGATCATCGGGGTTGGCGGTTGTATGGCGCAGCTCCCTTCGGTGCGGGAGAAGATTGCGGCTGATTATCCTTATATCGATCTTTTATTTGGCGCTTTCAATCTACACCAGATTCCGGAGTTAATCATGAAAATTCGGGAAACGGGTAGCCGGATGCTGGATGTTCCCGGTGAGGGCGAGATTAATGAAGATCTCCCGGTAACCAGGGAAAGTCCCTTCCAGGCTTGGGTCACGGTGATTTACGGGTGTAATAATTTTTGTACTTATTGTATCGTCCCTTACGTGCGGGGGCGGGAAAAAAGCCGGCAGCCGGAGCACATTCTCCAGGAGATTCGGGGTTTAGCCGCGGCTGGGGTGAAAGAAATCACCCTTTTAGGTCAAAACGTAAACAGCTATGGGCTGGATTTCCCGGCCGACCGGCGGACGGACTTTGCCGACCTCTTGGGGGCGATCAATGACATCGATGGGATCACGCGGATCCGGTTTCAAACCTCCCACCCCAAAGACCTTTCCGACAAGTTGATCCGGCAAATGGCGGCGGGGGAGAAGGTTTGCGAACATTTACACCTGCCGCTCCAGGCCGGGAGCGATAAAATCCTCAAACTGATGAACCGCAAGTATACCCAGGCTGATTATTTGAGGCTAGTTGAGAAGTTACGGGCCCAAATTCCGAATTTGGCCTTGACAACGGATTTAATCGTTGGTTTTCCCGGTGAAGAGGAGGCCGACTTTGAGGATACCCTTGATCTGGTCCGTGAAGTTGGCTTTGATGCGGCGTTTACTTTTGCCTATTCCCCACGAGACGGGACCCAGGCGGCAAAGATGAACAGCCAGGTGCCGGAAGCCGACAAGATGGACCGGCTTTACCGGTTGATTGAGGTAGTAAACGAACAGGCTAAGGCCGCCAATGAACGCTTAGTGGGACAAGTCGAATCCGTTCTGGTCGAAGGTCCCAGCGCAAAGAATAAAGAGATCTTCGTTGGACGGACCCGCAGTAACAAGTTGGTGCATTTTACGCCGACGACGGCTGGTACGGACCAGATTGGAACCGAAATCAAGGTTCGGATTAAGAAGGGGCTCACCTATACCCTCCAAGGGGAAATCAGCCAATAGGGAGGTGTACTGATTTGGGTCAGGAGACTCCCATGCTTAAGCAATATAAAGAAATTAAAGAAGAGTATGCCGACACCATTCTCCTTTTTCGGCTGGGCGATTTTTACGAGATGTTTCTGGAGGACGCCGAAGTTGCCTCGGAAGTCTTGGAGATTGTGTTGACTTCACGGGAAGCGGGGAAAGGCCGCCGGATTCCCATGTGTGGGATTCCCTATCATGCCGCCTCCGGTTATATCGCCCGTCTAATCGCCAAAGGACACAAGGTTGCCATCTGTGAGCAGGTTGAGGATCCGAAAAAAGCCAAGGGTTTGGTCAAACGGGAAGTTGTGCGGGTGATTACCCCCGGTACCCTCATCGACGAGCAACTGCTGGAAGAGAAGAACAACAACTACCTGGTGGCTTTAGTGCGGATGGAAGAGACTTATGGTCTTGCCGTCGCCGATCTTTCGACCGGCGATTTTGTTGTTACCCAGCTTCCGGCCGACGATGCCTTGCTCATCGATGAACTTAGCCACTGGCAACCCAAGGAAATCTTGATCCCCACGGACCAGATGCCGTTCTGGTCCTGGCTCAAACAGCGGGCAGAAGTACTACTAACCCCCCGGCCGGTTCAGGATTATCAGTGGGAACGGGCGCAGGAATGTTTACAGACCCACTTTCAGGTGGCTTCGTTGGAGGGTTATGGTTGTCAGCATCTCCAGGCGGCCGTTGCGGCCGCGGGCGCTGTTTTAGCCTATTTTTATGAGACCCAAAAAAACCAATTGCAACATATCCTCTCCCTACGCACCTATTATCTGGGGGATTTTATGCATCTTGATCAGTACAGTCGAAGAAACCTCGAACTGGTGGAGACATTAAGAGACCGTAAAACTCAAGGTTCTTTGCTTTGGGTTCTGGACCGCACCGTAACGGCAGCTGGGGGCCGCTTGCTCAAAAAATGGCTGGAGCAGCCGCTGCGCCGCCGGACGGAAATTGAGGACCGTCTGGCCAAGGTAGAGGTTTTTTATAGCCGCCACCGGATCCGGGAGGCAACCAGGATTTTGCTCAGGCGAACCTGTGACCTCCAGCGGCTCTTGGCCAAACTAGCCTGTGGGACAGTCAATCCCCGGGATTTAGTGGCGCTAAGCGCTACTTTGCAGGTGTTACCGGAGCTCCGCGCGGAGCTCTTCCGGGAGGAACTGGGGTCCGTAGCTGAGCTGGCCGGGGAGATTAATCTCTTTCCTAAGCTTTCGGCGCTGCTGGTTACGGCTTTACAAGAAGATCCGCCGCTTGTTGTGACTGAAGGTAATATTTTCCGGGAAGGCTATCATCAGGAACTGGATGAGCTGATCAGGGCCACCCGTGACGGCAAACAGTGGATTGCCGGGCTGGAACTGAAGGAAAGGGAAAGAACCGGGATCAAATCGCTAAAAGTCGGTTTTAACCAGGTCTTTGGTTATTATCTGGAGGTAACAAAGGCCAATTTAGCCGCGGTACCTGCCGATTACATACGGAAACAGACCTTAGCCAATGCGGAGCGCTTTATCACTCCCGAGTTGAAGGAGTATGAGGAGTTAATTCTGGGGGCGGCAGAAAAAAGGGCGGCTTTGGAATATGATCTTTTCCTGGACCTCCGCCAACAGGTGTTGGGGGAGCTACCGGAGTTGAAAAAGCTGGCCGAAATCCTGGCCATGTTGGATGTCTATGCCGGTCTGGCGGAAACGGCGGTGGAAAACCATTATATCCGCCCGGAGATTGATGAAGGGAAAGGAATTATGATCCGGGAAGGCCGCCATCCGGTAGTTGAACGGATGTTACCGCCGGGGCGATTTGTGCCCAACGATACGTTGCTGGATCAGAACATCCATCGTTTGCAGATTATTACCGGACCAAACATGGCTGGTAAATCCACCTATATGCGGCAGGTGGCTTTGATTGTGCTGATGGCGCAGATCGGCTCTTTCGTACCAGCCGGGTTTGCCCAAATCGGTCTGGTCGACCGGATTTTCACCCGGGTCGGAGCGGCTGATAATTTAGCCGGTGGCCAGAGTACTTTCATGGTGGAAATGAGCGAACTGGCCAATATTCTCCACCATGCCACCGCCGATAGTCTGCTAATTTTAGATGAGATCGGTCGGGGTACCAGTACTTTTGACGGGTTAAGCATTGCTTGGGCTGTCCTGGAGTACTTATGGAATCCAGCGCAAATTGGGGCGCGTACCTTGTTCGCCACCCATTACCATGAATTGACGACGCTGGCTCAGCGGTTGGATGGAGTTGAAAACCTCAATGTGGCGGTGGCCAAAGAAGGCGAACAGATCGTCTTTCTCCGGAAGATCATTCCCGGGGCCAGTGACCGCAGTTATGGGATTGAAGTGGCGCGCCTGGCCGGGATTCCCGCCGACATCCTGTCGCGAGCGGCAGCGATCTTAGCTGAGCTTGAAGCGAAAGGGCTAAAGGAACGCTCCCAAAAGGTGGCCTTGCCACCACAACCGGTCCACCAAATACCGCTTTTTTATGGAGAAGATGACACGTTTCATAAAGAACTGCGGACGCTGAACTTGGATGAGCTAACGCCGCTGGCGGCGTTGAAATTGCTCTTTCAATGGCAGAACCGCCTAAAAAAGAAAGAAGCTTGATGTAAGAAGAGGGATTAGTAATGGCTAAAATTAAGCGCCTTGATGATGTGACTATAAACCAGATCGCCGCCGGTGAAGTGGTGGAAAGGCCATCCTCCGTGGTCAAAGAGTTAATCGAAAATTCCATCGATGCCGGAGCAAAGAAGATTGAAGTATATTTGAGTAACGGCGGGCGGCAAAAGATCCAGGTTGTTGACGATGGTTCCGGGATGGAGCGGGAGGATGCCCTTTTGGCCGTCGAACGCCATGCCACCAGTAAAATTGCGACCTTTGAAGACCTGCGTCGGAATGGTACCTTGGGCTTTCGCGGTGAAGCGCTGGCCAGTATCGCGGCGGTCTCCCGCTTAAACTTACAGACTGCCACGGAGTCGGGGGCTTTGGGCACGAAAATCTGGGTCGA
>DOID01000001.1:51512-58284 GCA_003511465.1 Bacillota bacterium
GAAGTAACCAATGTCAAAGAGGTTGTCACCAGCTTGGCTTTGGGTTATCCGGAGATCTCTTTCCGTCTGGAACATCACGGTATGGAGCTGGTGCATACCTTGGGCACTGACGACTATAGCGAGACCCTGGAGCAGATCTTCAGCCCCAATATTTGCCAAGAATTATTTCCCATCGTCGGAACCTTCGGACCGCTAAGGCTGACCGGTTTTCTCGGTCGCCCCAATATTGCCAGAGGCAACCGGGGTTTGCAATATTTCTTTTTAAACCGACGGTTGTTCCACTCTCGTATGATTGCCGCGGCCGCCGAAAAAGCCTATGATACTTTACTGCCAGTGGCGCGGTTTCCCTTTTTACTGCTCCAGCTTGAGCTCCCCCCAGAGCTGGTGGATATCAATGTCCACCCGACGAAGATGGAGGTTAAATTTCGGGAGGAAAAAGAGATCTTCCGCGGGATTTTACAGCTGCTCAAATCGGCTTTGGAAACCAACGTAACGACTACTCCATGGCGACCACGGTACAAACCTCCGGTGCTCCCGGTCCGGGAACAGCTAACACCGATCGTGGTGCCCTTAACGAACACAGGAGAAGAAGCCAGCTCCATGGAGACCGCAGCTCCGATCGATTTAACATCTTCGATTGCGCTAAAAGAAAGCTCCGTACCCTTTGGTACGGAGCAGACCAAGACGCCTCCCCCTCCGCTGTCGGTTGTACCCACCGATCAGACCATGGGTGGAAGTGAAAGCGACCGGATTTTCAACTTGTTCGATACCTACCTTTTGTGGGAAGACGCCTCCGCTTTGGTATTGGTCGATCAGCACGCTGCCCACGAACGGATTCTTTATGACCGGCTCTGCTCTGGTTCTGGCCCGAATATGCAGTATTTTCTGACGCCCCTCACCGTTGAATTAAGCGGCGCCCAGCAGCAAACCCTGGATGAAGAAGGGGAAATGCTCCGCGAATTGGGATGGGATTTTGCGCCCTTTGGCGGCGAGGCGATTATTCTCCGCTCCGGACCGCAGGATTTACCCGTGGCGGAAGTTGAAGAGTTATTCCTTAGTCTCCTGAACGAACTTGGTGGAACCAACGTCGGACGGGAAGCGGATCCCAAAGAACGCTTTTGGAAAATTACCGCTTGCCGACAGGCGGTTAAGGCCGGAGCACGGCTGGGGCCGGAAGAAGCGGCCGCCCTGCTCCGTGATCTGCGGCATACAACGGTACCCCAAACCTGTCCCCATGGACGACCGACGATGGTTGCCATCGGTAAAACCGAGATCGAAAAGATGTTTAAACGGAGGTAAATGATGCAACCGCTCATCATCCTCGTTGGTCCGACCGCAGTAGGTAAAACCGATCTGGCCGTTAATTTGGCTTTACATTTTGGCGCGGAGATTATCTCCGCCGACTCCATGCAGATCTACCGCGGACTGGATATCGGTACCGCCAAACCTTCGCTGCCGGAAAGAAGGGGGGTCCCCCACCATTTGATTGATGTGGCCCTTCCGGATCAGCCCTTTACGGTCGTTGATTATCAGGAGCATTATCAAAGGATTAAAGCCCGGCTTGAGGCGGGAGGGACGCTACCGCTCCTCACCGGGGGAACCGGATTATACATTCGAGCGGTGACCCAGGGTTTTATATTTCCTGCTACTCCGCCGAATCTGGAGTTGCGCGCGGCCCTGCGACAGGAAGCGGAGATGAGCGGACGGCAAGCCGTCTACCAACGTTTAGAGGAACTCGATCCGAATGCCGCCCAGAAGATCCATCCCCAGGATCTGAAGCGAACCCTCCGGGCCTTGGAAGTGACACTAGCTTCGGGACGGCCTTTTTCCGAGCAACAACAGGCGCAGCGCAGGGAATTACCACCTAACATGATCTACCTGGGCTTAACAAGGACCAGGTCCGAACTTTACGACCGGATTAATCGTCGCGTCGACCAGATGATCGGCGCTGGTTTGGTCGAGGAAGTGGCCTCCCTGATGGCGAAGGGTTATCAATCGGATCTGCCATCGATGCAAGGTTTAGGATATAAAGAATTAATCCCGGCGATCCGTGGAGAAATCACGATGGAAGAGGCCGTAGACTTAATAAAGCAACGGACTCGACGGTATGCCAAGCGGCAGGAAACCTGGTTTCGGCGAGAACCGGTGGAAAGATGGTTCTGCTTAAACGGGGAAGCAGGAGGGGATAATAATCAAAAGATCTTGCATTATTTAGAAGGGAGATTAAACCAAGTGTCGAATAAATAATGATAGTATCAGGTTTTCTAAAAAAATATGGGTTTGTTGTTTTATTTTGGAGGTGAAATGTTGTGAGTAAGCCCGTCATTAATTTGCAGGATGGTTTTTTGAATCAAGTCCGTAAAGAGAGTGTTCCGGTCACAGTTTATTTGGTGAATGGGTTTCAAGTCCGAGGTTTGGTCAAAGGGTTTGACAATTTTACGGTAATTTTGGACAGTGAAGGAAAGCCTGAACTCATTTACAAACACGCAATTTCAACGATTATCCCTTCCCGTCCGCTCCGGGAGTTTAGTGGGGAACCGCGGGTTGAGTAATTTTGGCTGATTCGGTGATTTGAAGTGAGATTTTGGATTAAAAAGGGTAGCAACCAGTCTGCCCTTTTTTGGTATTAAGCCTCTCTCTAACGATTAAATCAAGGTGGTGCCAGATGCGGATCGTTACACTTGGACCAAAAGGGACTTTCTCCGAGGAGGCGGCGCTGCTTTATCAACAAAGAAGCGGAGCGCGTGATCGGCAGCCGGAAATTGGATTTGACACGATCCTTGGTTGTTTCGAACAGTTAGAAGCCCAGCAGGTGGAAAGGATTGTATTACCGGCCGAGAATATGGTGGATGGAATTATCGGTTTAACCTTTGATCTGTTGCTTGAAAAACATGATTTTATAAAAGTCTGTGATGAAGTACATGTTAAGATTAGACATGTTCTCGCGAGCAGACGTGGTGAAGCGTCTGCGCTTACCGCGGTTCTTTCCCACCCCTCCGCGTTAAACCAATGTGCCCATAATCTTGCTGCACATTTTTCGCAGACTCAGCAGATCCCGGTCTCCTCCACGGGGGAAGCCGCCTTCCGAGCGGCAAACGAAGACGGCCTCGCTGCGCTCTGTTCGCCGCCAACGGCACGGCAATATGGGCTAAAAATTATTCGGGACCAGATGGAGGATTATCCACAGAATCAGACACGTTTTTTTGTCTGTGCTTTGACTGATGCGCCACCAACCGGTCAAGATCGTACCCTTTTAGCTGTTCGCTTTGGGAGCAATCATCCGGGACAATTGGCTACGATCACCCAAATATTGGCGGAGCACGGGATCGATCTTACCTTTGTTCAGTCGCGACCCTATAAAATTAAACCCCAAGATTATGTGCTCTGCTTTGAAATGGATGGCCATCGTACGGATCCCAGTTTAAAGCAGGCTTTTGCCCGAATCGAAGAGTATGTTAGAAAAACCGGAGGTTGGAAGCGGATCTTAGGAAGTTATCCGCGTCGAGAAAGCGAGGAGTATATTGTTGCAGGGGATTGAAGGAGAAATAATGGCGATTGTCAATAAAGCAGAACAAGCCTTAGGACCGGTTTTTGCCGCTTTTGAAGAGATCGCCCTCTATAATCAGGATAAAGTGTTAAAGGCTTTCCAGGCGGAGAAGGTTGGAACTCATCATTTTACCACTTCGACCGGTTACGGGTATGATGATTTAGGCCGAGATACCCTAGAACGGGTCTTTGCCCGTTCGTTTGGCGCTGAAGCCGCTCTGGTTCGCCAGCAGATCGTTTCTGGTACCCATGCTATCAACCTGTGCCTGTCGGGGTTGCTGCGGCCGGGTGATGAACTAATCTTTGCCACTGGGTTACCATACGATACCTTACGGACCGTATGCGGGCTAGAGGGGAACGCGCCGGGGAATCTCCGGGAGTATGGGGTCACGGTCAAAACTATTCCGCTTCTGGCCGACGGGAAAATCGATCAGGATCAGTTGCTTTCCGCTCTAAGCAACCGCACCCGGATGGTGGCTTTCCAGCGTTCCTGTGGTTACGAAGCCCACCGTTCTTTTACGATCGAACAGTTGGCGCCAGTTTTTACCGCGCTGAGCCAGCTCCCTACCGTGCCAGTTATTTTTGTGGATAATTGTTACGGCGAGTTTGTGGAGAAAACAGAACCTTTAACGGTTGGGGCTGATTTGATCGCCGGTTCTTTGATCAAAAATCCAGGCGGAGGTTGGATTCCTTCCGGCGGTTATATTGCCGGAAAAAAAGAACTCATCCACCAGGTGGCTTCCCGTCTTTATGCTCCCGGTTTGGCGGGAGAAGTCGGACCTTCCTTGATGAATTTGCGCCTCTTTTTTCAGGGCTTTTTCGATGCTCCCCACCGGGTGTACGAAATGTTGATGGCAGCCGCCCTGTTTGCTCAGGTCTTTTCCGAACTTGGGTTTACGGTGGCGCCAATGGCGACTGAACCCCGTACCGATGTAATTCAACGCATCGATCTGCTTACGCCCGAACGGTTGCTTACAGTCTGCCGGAGTTTACAGCAGAATTCCCCGGTGGATAGTTATCTAACCCCTGAACCGGCGGCAATGCCCGGTTATCAGGACCGCGTCATTATGGCGGCGGGAACATTTATTAATGGTGCGACCAGTGAATTATCGGCCGATGCTCCGTTTAAACCTCCGTATAGTCTTTATTTTCAGGGTTGTCTCTCCTATCTTCATGCCAAGATTGGCTTAATGGCAATCTTAAAACAGTTAAAAAATGAGCTTTAAAGCAGGAAATAGAAGAAAAGACGGGAATATAAAAATTGTTGATCATGAGGAGTGATGGGATTGGATTCAACAATAGTGTCAATTATAATTAAAGTGGCACTGGCCGGCGGCTTAATGTTCTTCCTATATAAAGATGCGCGGGCGCGAGATTATTCCTGGTTCATGTGGACTTTTGCCCCGGTGATCATTTTATTCACCTCTAGTCTGGGCAGTTCCCTGTTTTTGCTGGCCCTTATTCTTGTGATGTACATGGCGACCAGACCAAAAGGGGAGATCCGCGTTTGTCCCCATTGCGGGAAGAAAGTCCATTACATTTTGGCGTTTTGCCCTTTCTGTCGTAAATCGGTGAAAAAAGAATGCTTACGGTGCCATGATACGGTGGATTGGGATGCAGAACGGTGTCCGCATTGTGGTTCGATGAACTTGACCAAATTTTAGCAGTATACTGCGAGCAGCCGCCGTCCCTGGCGGTTGTTGGTTTATAAGGAGGGGAGTACCATCACCCTGGCGATTTTAGTACGCTTAATGGTCGCAACCTTATTGGGAGCTGTGATCGGCTTGGAGCGGGAACAACATGGTCGGCCCGCCGGTTTACGGACCCATATCTTAGTTGCGCTTGGTTCCTGTTTGATCATGTTAGTTTCGATTTATGGTTTTCCCAGTGGGACTGGCTCGGACCCGGCTCGACTGGCTGCTCAGGTAGTTAGCGGGATTGGTTTTTTAGGTGCCGGTACGATTCTTCGTGATGGAACCAGTATTCGCGGTTTAACGACGGCAGCCAGTCTTTGGGTGGTAGCAGGCATTGGGCTGGCGGCGGGGACCGGTTTTTACTGGGCGGCGGCGATCACGACTTTATTTGCGGTTTTAGTGTTGATGTTTTTAGATGATATCGAGCGCAAATTCATTTCCACCTCGACGGGGTACCTCGAAGCGGAAGTGTCGGATCAACCTGGGACCTTGGCAGCGTTTACTAAGGTCTTTGCTGATTATGGCATCAGTATAAAAAAAATAAATCTGGAAATCGAAGATGAAAACAAAAAAGCACTAATTACGCTTCAAGTTAGGGGACATAATATTAATAAAGAAATTCTTCTTGACGAGATCCGTGTACTACCGGGAATCTATAGCATAAAATGGAGATAAGGTGGAGGGAGGATCGAAGCCATGGGGAAAGTCATACCCTTTCCCACAAAAAAAGAAGCAGCTCAGGAGTGGACCGAGTTGACCGATGTTACGATCCGCAATAAGATCCTGGCGGGAGAAGCGGAATTCATCGGCATTTTTAACCAAAATGGTTCCCCCTGCTCCTGTTATCGGATGGAGTTTGATGACCAAGCTTACTTTGTTTTTGACCTGACAACACGGGACGGCGACTGAAAATGGGAAAGGAGGTAAAAGGCGGCCACAGACCAATTAAATCAAGGGGGGATTCCGCCATGTGTCAAGTGGAAGGTGAAGATCTGGTGCGGGCCTTGAAGAAATTTAAAAGTCTGGCCAAGCAAGATCTTCTTACCAGCGAATTGACGAACGACCCATTTTTCTGGAGAACGCACGCCGAAGCGCGAAGGAAAGAGTACAGCAGATTAATTAATCTGATTGAAATTTCCGGAGTAGACAAGGCGTGCGTTTATGCTTTTAGCAGCTATAAACAATACACTGCCCATAGCACCGCCGAAAACCCGGAACTGTCCGGGTCCCGGCAAGCGTTGGAGTTATTCTTTGGGATTACCGGACAGTCACCGGTACGTCTCGAGAAATGTTAGCTGCCGCCTTCGGCGGCTTTTTTTTACCCCGGCTTGTTTTCTTTTTTCGCTGACAATAAGCACCTTACTGCGGACCAGCATATACTGTACTAGTCCTAGATGCGTATTTAGGAACGGTGCGGTTCTCCTTAGCATCAGGGAGTTGGTCGGAGAAAGGAGGCCAAAGATTAATGGAGTTTGATGAGGTCAACCGGGAAGAAGAAAAAAAGGCGTTTACAGGGCAAAAGGAAGAAGAAC
>DOID01000001.1:58543-80899 GCA_003511465.1 Bacillota bacterium
CGTGATGCCTGATCGGGTTCAGGTTCGGACTAACACACCGGTAGCGCCCCCGTGGGAACAGGAATTTAATCCGGAGGTGACCCGGATTCGAGTTAATGACACCAGGAATGAAGTGGGGGAAGAAGTCCCACGTCAGCAGGGGGTCGTTAAGCAACTGCAAGGGGCAGAAGTAACCATTGGTGAGCGGCAAGTCCGCGTCGCTCAGGTCGTTCGCCCCACCCAATTACCCACCCCAGCCATTAAAGTGCGGAACATCACCGGTGAAGTGCGCAACGTCACCGCCGAAGTGATTGCCGACAAGGTGATCGTCCAGGGTATTGTCCACAAACAAGTCTTCTTTGTCGGCTTCGACAATATCGTCCGGCATTTTTCCGAAGATGTACCTTTTAGTACCTTTATTGACATTCCTGGCGCGGAACCGGGCATGAACGCCCAGGTTCACCCGCTGATCGAAAAAATAATATTTCACCTGACCACCGATGGTTTATTCGTCCGGCAAAAAATCATCCTGGAGATTTTTGTTAAGGTTACCCAGTTTGTGCAGGTTGGATTGGAACTGGGAACCGGACCATTACTACTTTTACCCCGGGTCGTTGGTGAAGGGGTTAAACAGGAATTGGTCGAAAATGTGGTCACGTTGGCGGTTCCAGCTTTAAAAGTGGATGAAATCAGGGGTGAAATCCGGAATCTTGAAACCGATGTGATCCCCGATAAGGTAGTAGTCCAAGGGATTATCCATAAGCAGATCTTCTTTGTAGATTTAGATAATAACGCCCGTCACCAGGCCGAAGACGTGCCTTTCAGTCTGTTCCTGGATATACCCGGCGTGGTTCCGGGGGTGGATCTCCAAGTACATCCGCTGATCGAGGGGATCTTCTTTGATTTATTGTCGCCAACTGAATTACGGCAAAAAGTAATAGTTGAGGTTTTTGTCAAAGCCACCGAAGCCATTCAAGAAAGAGTAGCGGTTGGGACCGGACCTTTGTTCAAAGTCCAACAGGTAATCGGTGAGGGACAAAAGCAGATTTTGAATGAATCCGTTCTTACCTTAGCCCGGCCGGCGCTGAAGGTTCGTGAAATCGTCGGTGAAGTCCGGAACGTAGTGGCGGAAGTGATCCCGGATAAAGTTATTATCCAGGGCGTGATCCATAAGCAAATCTTCTATATCGGCACTGATAATATTGAGCACCACCAAGCCGAGGATCTCCGTTTCAGTCTCTTTATTGATCTGCCGGGCGCTGTTCCGGGGTTAAACGTGACGATTCGGCCGCTAATTGAGACCATCCTCTTTCACTTGGAAACGGAAACGACGGTACGGCAGAAAGTAATTGTCTTGGTGAATGTGGTGGTCACGGAGACAATCCAAGTTCCTCTGGTCATTGGCGACTTCTCTTTATTCAAATTAGAGCAAGTCATCGGTGAAGGGATCCGGCAAATCCTGGTTGAGCGCCGTGAACGCATTCCGGTGGTACCGATCGTCCGTAATGTCGTCGTCGAAATTGTAGTGCCACCGGCGGGAATTGTGACCGGACGTCAACAGATTATCGTCGAGAATGTGGTAGAACTACCGCTGCCGGCGATTAAAATCAAAGAAGTACAAGGTCTAATTACGGACTTACGAGCACGGGTGATCTTTGATGGTGCCGTGCTCATCGATGGGTTTATCAACAAGCAAGTCTCCTTTGTCGGCGAAGATGATGTTGTCCGGTCAATTACGGAACGGATTCCCTTCTCGATTCTGGTCAATGTGCCGGGAATAACACCAGGCACCCCCGTTACCGTCACAGTGGAAATCGAGAACATCTCCTTTACCTTGTCGCCGGACGGACGCTTCCTCCGCCAAATTATTGTCCTCAACGCCGAAGTGACCGGTGAAACGCCTGCGCCTGAACCCTTCCAAGTCGTAACTTCTGTGACCGGACCGGGGATCGTGACGGAGACCGTTTTAGTCCGGGCCCCGATCCAGACCCCAACCGGTGTCGAAGTACGGGAGTTTCCGGTAGTAACCAATGTTTCCGGACCTGGAATCGAAAGGGTGGAAAAAGCCGTTGTCTTACTGGATGTGGTGGGCGACGGCAACCCGAACCCAGTTCCGATCGAGGTCGTCACCAATGTGATCTTTGCGGTAACACCGCTCAGCGTTACACGGGTTTAATTTCGACCGGAAATTCAGGAAAATGGGCCTTTCCAGGCCCATTTTTCATTTGAGAAATGAGCACAATTCGGGAGAGTTTCATATATTATATTAGCAAACCGAGGGGGTAGGTAAAAGGGGGCACTGGCATGGAGTTCGCACTAGTGATCGGTGCTTTTGTCGCGATCATAGTCTTGATTGCCCTCTGTACATTCTGGTTTTTCAATCTTCATCGCAGCTATCTGGTGGTGGAAGCAGAGCTAGAAGTCCAAAGGACAGCAGAAGACCGGGGGGAAAAGCTTCTTTTAACTACTGGTAATTTGGACCATAAAGAATTGCGGCTCAAAGATGTAGGAGCAACAACGGACGAAAAAATGAAAGCAGTAGGAGCACCATTATCGGTGGAGGATCAGGAGAAACATGAAGTAGGGACCGGAAAAGCGGAAAGATTTGACGTTACGGTCAAGAGCCAAAGGGTAGCCATGGAGGATGAAGGAGTAGAAAAGGATCCTGCCAGCAAAAAAAAAATTTACGTTGCAGAGAAACCAGAGATTATATGCTATAAGCCTAATCCCGGGGAAGCGGCTCCTGAAAAAGTTTCGGAAGGAGGAGATAGGTTAATGGATCCATTGGTGCGGGCAGAGGTGGTCATCGGTGAAGGGACCAAACAGCTACTGATTGAAACAAATGTAACTTTAGAACGAGCGGCAATCAAGATTAGGAACATCACAGCCGAGATTCGGAATTTGACCACTGAATTAATCCAGGACAAAATCATCATCCAAGGAATACTCCACAAACAGATTTTCTTCGTTGGTGAGGATAACATCGTTCATCACCAGGCGGAAGACGTCCCCTTTAGCACATTTATCGATATCTTTGGGACCGAGCCGGGGATGAATGTGCAGGTGCATCCGGTGATCGAGACGATTCTTTTCTCCCTAATCAGACCAACCTTACTCCATCAGAAAGTTGTGGTGGAGATTTTCGTCAAGGTTACCGAGTCCAACCAGCTTAACCTGGTGGAAGGTGCCGGTCCGCTGGTGCGTTTAGATCAAGTAATCGGTGAAGGTACCAAGCAGGAATTGATCGAAAACACCGTTGGGCTCAACACACCGGCCCTAAAAATCGACGACATTACGGCTGAAATCCGTGACTTAACCATTGAAGTGATTGATGATAAGGTTATTATTCAAGGAATTGTCCACAAACAAATTTTCTTCATCGGTTTAGACAATATCGAATATCACCAGGCGGAAGATTTGGAATTCAGTACCTTCCTGGATATTCCCGGCGCGACCACCGGCATGGATGTGGTCGTCGAACCGACGATTGAATTTATCCATTTTGAATTACTGGATGAAGACACCTTGCTCCAGAAAGTGGTTATCGAGTTCTTTGTTAAAGTAACGGAAAGCATTCAAATTAATGTGGTCCTTGGTCCGGGTGCCCTCCTAAAACTGGATACCGTCGTCGGCGAGGATACCAAACAATTACTGGTGGAGAATACGATTGCCCTTTCGCAACCGGCGATCAAAATCCGGGAGATCGTCGCCCGGGTCGAGCGGCTCATGGCGGAGGTAATCGAAGACAAAGTAATTATCCAGGGAATTGTCCATAAACAGATCTTCTTTATCAATGAAGATAATCTCGAAATCCATCAGAGCGAAGATGTGCCATTTAGTACGTTTGTGGATATTCCCGGTGCAGTACCGGGAATGGATGTTCGGATTAAGCCGATTATTGAGACCGTCCTCTTTGAGTTATTGAATAGCACCACCCTAAGACAGAAGGTTGTTGTGGAGTTGTTCATTAAAGTTACCGAGTCTCAACAGTTACAGGTTCTGGTAGCTTCTCCCTATGGTCCCTACTACTTCTAGCAAACTTTCCCCCGGAATACAGGCCTTGAATTTCTCGGGCCTGTATTTTTTTTGTCCTTCCCTAACATATACATTATAAAGTGGATAGCTTACCGGGAGGGACAAGTTTAATGGTCAAGCGGTGGCAGCGCTATGGAAAATTAATCGTTAAAGTTCCTTGGGCATGCGGGCGGAAGGTCCACCGAATTGATCTATCCATTAATAACCTTCTGGTCAGGTGGGAAAAAAGTTTGGTCCATATAAAGGTGGAGCTGGAGAGGAAGATCTGGTACGTTTCGGCGGCCGATGTCCTGGTGACCACGGTGGACCAGGTTTTCTACCAAAAAGAGCTGCCGATTTCCGCTAATCTGATCCGGGGCCAACCCTTAGCAGCAGAGGCATCTTCGCTTTACCTGATGCTTCAGGACCGGGGAGTGGCGCCCTATTTGGAGCAGGGGATTGGCTTGACCTTTTCTGG
Source organism: Bacillota bacterium (assembly GCA_003511465.1). GTDB lineage: Bacteria > Bacillota > UBA4882 > UBA10575 > UBA10575 > Capillibacterium. Next base: position 63,015 of record DOID01000001.1, read on the forward strand.
ATGGGAGCATCAGCCGAAAACCGGAGCTTTGCCGTCGTCGGACCACAGCGTACTGATTCTCGGGCGGCAAGTAGTCGCCGAAAATAGACACTTACATACGCAAACCCTTTGCTGGTCGGAGATTAGCGGTGAAACTACGTCGATCGAGGCCACCCTGACCGGTAGGGCGTTCTTCCTCACGGCAGAGGGGATCCATTTCCGGGGCGAGCTGAAGCTTCAGCAGGGGGAGGCCAGAAAAACGCTGCCGCTTTCGGTTTTGCTCCCGCAAAAGGTTCCGGCCAATGCTGAGCTGGAAGGGGAAGCCACGCTCAAAAGCCTCAAAATTCTAGGTGATGACAAGGCTCTCCTTATTGTCCAGCTTGATTGGCGCTTAATGCAAGAAAAACCCCTCCCGGTTCTGGTCGCCCCCCCGGGTGAAGGCGAACCCTTTTTCCTCTGGCGTCTACTTGAACGTAAAACCCGGGTGTGGGTCGGAACAACCGGGGTTAAGTTGCCGGAAAAGGCCAAATTCATCGAAGAAGTGACCGTTGCCGAGATCAATTCTACTGTTGTCCATGAGCATAAAGGCTTGTTATGCCGGGGCTATCTCGTTCTTGACCTTTTCTATATCAACCATGAGCACTTGGAAAAGTGTTACCGCTGGCGCCTACCCTGGGAAGAGTGGGTAGCGACGCCCAGTCAAGGGGAGCTCCCTTCTGCGGCTGAGGAGAAAAGGGAGTATAAAATCGGGGTCACTGCCGCAAAGGTAAAGCAGGTTCGTCTCCTGAATGGGGAGGAACTAACCCTCTTGCTGGAATTAGAATATGTTTTAACGGAGGGGCAACGGGAAAAAGTGGGACTTCCGGTTCCTGCTGTAGGGGGTAAGACCACGAAGATTTTCGCGGAAAAACTCATGATCGAAGAACCCATTGAGTATTATGTAGAGATTCCGGTTGCCAAACCCTCTGATTTTGTGGCCAGTGACGGTTTATGGTGGTGCCAAGGGACGATTAACGGGGAAGCAGAGAGTGGCGGGGTGATCATGAAGTCGGAACCGACCATTGTCTGGCAGTACCGGAATGGGGAACACCAAAGCAAAGTGGTGGAAGTAAAGCCGGCTCTAGCGTGGTGGCATTCGGCACCGGCGACTCTCCGTGAACACCAGGTCTTGGTTGAAACTGAGGCCTTACGGCTGCAGTTACAACCGACTGCGTCGGATGATTATCGGATCCAGCTGTTCATAACCGGATGGTTGACCGTGACCGCCGGAACCAGGCGGCAGGTTACGACTGTCGGGTCGCCACCCCCACTCGTCGCCCCGGTTTTAGCAGCGCCGAAAAGATCCGTTTTAAAATGGGAAGAGAAGCTGCCCTGCGCTGCCCAGCAGATTGTATCGGCTCATTTTTTTTTAGGACTCTTTCGGCAGGTAAAAACGGCTGACCTGTTTCTGTTGGAAGGGGAAGTCCGAGGTGAACTTACTTACCGGGGGAAAGATGGGGTTTTACGCTATCATGCTTTGAAGAAAGAGCTTTGGGCGGATTTACCTCCTCTGTATCGAAAGGCCCCGGTGTTGATTCCGGTTTTGACCGGGTGGAACTGTGATCCGATCCCGGAATGGCAGTGGGAAAGAGGAGGGGTGTGGTGTGAAGTTACTGTTGACTTATTGGTTTTTTCGACGGAAATCAATGATTTGGAAGGAGGTGAGTAAATGAAGATCTTAATGCAGAACCGCTCCTCTACGTTTACCATGTTGGCGGGGGATAGTGTCCAAATGAACAAGACCAGAGAGGCTTTAATCCAGATGGGTGTGGAAGTTGACATCAAGACGCAACCAACCGCCGACTTTCGCCCTTATGATCTGGTCCATCTTTTTAATATTATTCCGATTGAAGAGACCTACCATTTTTACCAAAAGGCGAAGAAATATGGGATTCCGATTGTGCTTTCGCCGATCTACTGGGACCCACAGGAGTTTTTGATCAATATTGACTCGGACCGGAAGGATCATTTTTTATCCTGGTGGGCTAAGACCAATGCTTTGCGGCAAGAAGTTTTGGATGGGGTTGACCTCTTACTTCCCAACGGCCTGATTGAACAGGAATTAGTTAGGGAAGAATATAAACTGATGACGCCTTTTCGTTTTATTCCGAATGGAGTAGATCCGATTTTTTACTACGCCAATCCCGAGAAATTTATAAAACGATACGGAATGAAGGATTTCATTCTTTGCGTTGGTCGGATCTGCCGGCGCAAAAACCAAAAAGCCTTAATTATGGCGGCCCGTGCTGTTAACCAGCCGGTGGTTTTGATCGGCCCGATCAATGATTACCAATACTACCAAGAATGTCGACAGGAAGGGGAAGGACGGGTCCGTTTTTTGGGCGCTTTAAACCAAAGTTGGATTGCTTCGGCCTACGCTGCTTGCAGTGTTCATGTTTTACCCAGTTGGTATGAGACTCCCGGTCTCGTGAACCTCGAGGCGGGTTTGGCCGGGAGTAAACTGGTCACCACTGACAGGGGAACAGCCCATGAATATCTAGGGGAGATGGCTTGGTATTGTTCCCCCGAGCCTTTTGCCGTGAAGGATGCGCTTCGAACAGCCTTGTATTCGCCGCCCTTGTCGGGATTGAGAGAGCATATTTTAGCCCATTTCACCTGGGACCAGGTGGCAAAACTTACACTCCAGGCTTATCAAGAAGTCTTGCGCTAGCCGCTATAAAACCATCCTTTTCCGTTTTAAAGTCCGGCGAAAGCAGGTAAATTAATTGAGGTGAGATGTGGTGCAGGGTGGGTCCAAAAAGTATAAGTGGCGGCAGAATCAATTTTTGAAGCAAACTTTCCACTTAAATCGATTACTGGTGAAATACAATATTGAAGGAATTATTGATCTGCTCTTAAGGCCCGGACGCTTGGTCTATTTGAACTTTTTGGCCGGGATCGCCAGAGGGTTTGGGATTGCTGTCGGTCTCACTTTAGTCAGCGCTATTTTTCTGGCAGCGTTGGCCAAGATCGCCAGTTTGAATCTGCCGATCATCAGTCAGTTTATCGCCCGCATCGTTCAACTGGTCAATGAACAGCTTCCCTATTAATTTGCTTAAAAAGGATGATTTTAGATGCTTACGAAAAAAACCATCCGTCAGCTGGAAAAACGCCTACGCAGCCAACTGATGGAACTCAGCGCTGATTTGGGAAAAACCTACGATTTAGGCTCTGAACGGAATTTGCGAGATGCGGTGAAAGAATTATCTGCCTATGATAACCATCCGGCAGATCTTGGTTCTGAAACTTTTGAACAAGAAAAGGATTTAGGCCTGGCAAATGCTTTCCGCGTTCGCCAGGCCGCTATTGAGGATGCCCTTGACCGGATCAAATTCGGAATCTACGGGGTTTGTGAGGGCTGCGGACGGTCGATTGACCAGGAAAGGCTTGAAGCATTACCCTATGTGGCTACTTGTATTGAATGTCAGCGGGAGAGCGAGGGTAATCCCGCTAATCTACGTTACCGTCCGGTTGAGGAAGAAGTCCTGTCCTATCCGTTCGCACGGACTTTTACCGATGGTGAAGATCAGGCGGCCTTCGACGGAGAAGACGCCTGGCAAGCGGTGGCCCAGTTCGGAACTTCCGAGTCGCCACAGGATTTAGGGGGGGACGTTGATTTTGACGATATGTATTCCGATGAACCCCGTGGGAGCGTTTCTGTTGTAGAAAAAGAGCCGGTACCGGGGGATAGTCTAGAAGATCAAGTCCTCGCTAAGCTGGATGAGGAGGGGGACTGCTAATTATTATTTGGTAAATCAGCAGGTAATTGCAGAAAAATAACGAATAGTTAACATTGGTGCAATTTAACTTTCGTTATTATTTTTTTAGCTTAAAATGCTGCTTTACGGAAAGCTTTTACCTCCATGAGAACGCTAAAAGCGCATAAGGAGAGGTTTTAATGGAGAAGCGTGGTTTGGTGGATCTGGGCTTTACCGAGGAAAAAGTGCCGGTTGGAACCCATACCTGTTTATTTTACTGGGATGAAGCGAAGAAAAACCGGATGCTCCTAAAGTTTTTAGCGGCGGGCCTCCGTAATCACGAAAAGGTAGTCTGCTTGCTTGATTCCTTGACTAGAACAGAGATCTTAAATTGGTTTCGAGCTGAAAAGATAGACATCGGTAATGGTGATCCGGAAGCGGCCTTATTGGTGGCAAAGAATAAAGAGGTATATTATCCAGAAGGGTATTTTGATCCGGAGGAAATGATTGGCCGGTGGCGGCAATATGCGGAGGAAGCGATCGCTGACGGTTTTAAACAGGTGCGGGTTACCGGAGAAATCCATTGGTTATGTGCAGGAATTCCAGGGGCGGAACGGTTTTTCGAGTATGAGAAGATGATTAATGATTGTTTAAAGGAGTTACCCATTACTGTGCTTTGCCAGTTCGATACGAATCAGCTACCTGGTACTGCCATTCTCGACCTCCTCAAGGTCCACCCCTTGACCATTGCTAATGGACAAATTATATACAACCCTTTTTATCCCGTTCCAGAGCGAGAACAGCGGCGCTTGTTTTATTTTACTCGGCGGAAAAGAGAGCGGCTAGAATGGAGCGAACGAGTTTCCCCGGTTTTGCTGGTGGTGACTGGTATTTTGCAGACCCTGCCCACAGTCAGGCGTAAGGTGGAGTTTACAGAGGGATTATTAAAAAAGGGTTTTGGGCTGAACGATTATTACCTTTGTGTGGAGGATTATACGGCCCAATGTGGAGCTTGGCCTGATCCTTTACCGGAACGCCGTGAGACTGCTTATTTTCCGATCGGGACAGCCGATTTCGATTTTGGTTACCTCCTCCTTCGACCGGAGGGACTCGAGCCTCGCCTCCGCGTCTTAGTCGCAAATTATCTGAATTTGTTGGCTTTATCACTAGAGAGCGCGAAGCAAAAGGAGCTTTGGCAAATTTCAACCCAGGAAATGGCTGCCGCCCAGGAACTAACGGAACTTCTTAAGCTGCAAAAATTAGAGTCTTTAGGTATTCTGGCGAGTGGGATCGGACATGATTTCAATAATCTCTTAGCCGCGATCTTATCCAATGTACAGCTGGCTGTCTTAAAATGGAAAAAGGGTCTGGATGGGATCAAGGATCTAGAAGCGGTGGAAGCAGCCACCTTAAAAGCGGCAAAACTAACTAAACAATTGATGTCCTTTGCCAAGGGTAACGCTCCGGTTAAGCAGGCGGCGCGGTTGGGGGAAGTCATCAAGGAGACGGCGGAGTTTGCGTTAAGAGGGTCGTCAGTGAAATGCCGATACATACTGCCAAAAGATTTGTGGTCGGTCGAGATCGACAACGATCAGATCAGCCAGGTCATCCATAATTTGCTGCTTAATGCGGTGCAGGCGATGGCAAGTGGTGGTGTGATCCGGATCGCTGCCCATAATGTTGTGCTCACGTCCCAGAATAAACTGTGGCTGCGCCCCGGTAACTACGTCCGGGTGGAGTTCGAAGACCAGGGTAGAGGAATTTCGGAAGACGTATTAAGCAAAGTATTTGACCCTTACTTTACGACCAAAAAAGGAGGAACTGGCCTCGGCCTTTCCTCCAGTTACTATATTATTCAAAACCACAACGGCTATCTGGGCGCGCAATCACGCGAGGGGGATGGTTCTACTTTCTATTTTTATCTACCAGCCACCGTAGAACCACCGGTCGCGGAAATTAGGCAGCAGGGTTTTATCTCCAGTGGCACAGGTAAGTTGCTCTTAATGGATGATGAACTGCTTATTCTAACCTCGCTCCGGGAATTTTTAGAACGTTGCGGCTATCAAGTGGCGATCGCGAAGGATGGGGCGGAAGCGGTAATCTTCTACGAGCAGGCCAAAAAAGCCGGTGCCCCCTTCGATCTGGTGATGCTGGATTTGACGGTCCCCGGGGGCATCGGTGGAAAAGAAGCGGTACGCATGATTTTGGCGATTGATCCGGAGGCGAAAGTGATTGCCTCCAGCGGTTATTCTGATGATCCGGTGATGCTAGACTACCGGAATTTCGGTTTTAGCGGTGTCGTCTCGAAACCCTTTAAAATGGAAGCTTTAAGCGCGCTGATCAAAAGCTTGCTGAAGCCGAAGCCGAAACCGAAACCGTTACCGGTTTCCGATTAACTTTCCAGGCGGCGCAAGATGCCCAGGACTAATTCTTTGGCCGCGTCCAGGTTTTCTGGGTTGACAAAGGTTGCTTGGTCGGTTGGCCAGTGCCAATTGGGAATGAGGCCTTCTTCGTCGAAGGCCATCAGAGAGAGCGTGGGATAACCCCGCATTAAAAAGACGGTGCCATCGGTCGTTAAAAGATGGTACGGAGCAAGCTTAAGCTCCACTTTCTTTTCTGCCGCGACTTCCTTGGCGCAGGAGAGTAGTTCGGGAGAAGCTGGTTTTGTACCGAGAATACCTTCCCGGGTGACGGCAGTTAAGCGGCCGCTACCTAAGTTATCCAGGTTAATTACATATGTATCCTTGGTCGGACGGTGTTGGCGCAGGTAGGCCAAAGCACCGTTTGTGCCCGACTCTTCGGCACCGGTGGCGACCAACGTTACTTCGGTGGTCAGCAAGGGTAAACGGCTCAACACTTTCGCGACTTCTAGAAGCACCGCAACTCCAGAGGCATTATCATTAGCGCCGGGCGTATACTGGCCAAAGATTTCTCGGTGTAAGAGGGTGAAGAGGGTAAACAAAAGGTAAAGCGCTCCCGGAAGGGATAGAAGCCAAAGGAGGGTCGTGGGGAGGATGGTGGTTAGTGCTCCTAGAGCGTACAGGATAACTTCCAGACTCATGGCGGCAACCATCAAAAGATAACTACGGCGAAACCCTTTAACCATTCGGGGTGAGAAATTCAGTGCGGAGCGGGAACTATCGTAATGGGCAGTGATGATCACCTTTCTAATCTTCTTACTCCGAGCCGGAACCTGGGCAACCAGGTTTTGGCTATTTTTTTTCGGCAGGAAGCGTGACAATAATGGAAAAGTGCTGGTCTCCAGTATAAAAGCGAAAAAGGCTACCAGGGCGATGATCAGTCCCAAGTTAGGCCAAGTGGGAAAGGTCAAAGCAGCAATGATAAAAAGAAGGTCAATCAGACCAAAAGCCCAAGAAAAGGAAGTCACCGCAGTGAACGGCTCTACGGTAAGTTCCAACTTTAACTGGGTCAATTCTGCTTTTAGGTAGTCAGCGGCAGCGCGCTCAGCTTCAGTGCAAGAACCGCGGGGACCGATTTTTTCCGCTAAATATTGGACGTATTGAAAAGCCCTAGACATAAAAAAACCCCCCGTATTTGGTTGATTTAATGATCAATCTTGATTTAAAATACGACACCGGGAAAGGGGTTCCTCTTTTAATTTACGTTAAGGAAAATTAAAAGGGGAAAAGAAGTGGTTTGAAGGATTAAAAGGATTGGCTGCAGAAGATTAAGCTTAAATCTGTAGCAAAAGTTTGGAACAGGAGCTGACCAATGCTTATTTTAGGAGTGGATCCAGGAACGGCGATTACCGGTTTCGGTTTGGTAAAGGAGCAGGGGGGACGGCTGAAGACTGAGGGCTATGGCGTGATCCGGACCAAGGCCGACTGTTTGCTCCCGGACCGATTGAAACAAATATACGAACAGATTACGACTTTGGTTAGTCAGTACCAACCGGCGGTCATGGTGGTTGAAGAATTGTTTTTCAATAAGAATACTAAGACCGCTTTAGCGGTCGGTCAAGCCCGTGGTGTTATTTTGCTCGCCGCCGCCAACAAAGGCCTAGAAATTGCCGAATATACGCCGCTGCAAGTTAAAATGGCGGTGGCCGGTTATGGGCGGGCAGATAAAAACCAGGTTCAAGAGATGGTTCGAATTTTGTTAAAATTAAAAGCGATCCCCAAACCGGATGACGCCGCCGACGCACTGGCGATTGCCATCTGTTATGCCCATTCGTGGCGAGGTGAAGGATTGACTATAGGGGGAGAACGATGATTGCTTTCTTAAGAGGGACGGTGCAAGACTGTTCTGAAGAAGCCCTGATCTTGGAGGTGAACGGGGTTGGGTTTCGGATTCTAATGGCAGCATCGGCTTTACAACAACTTCAGAGTGGAGATACTGTTTTGATCCATACTTATCTGGCCCATAAAGAAGAGGCCATGCTCTTGTACGGTTTTTTGAATCAGGACGACAAAGCGTTGTTTAGCAAGATCATTAGTGTTTCCGGGGTGGGTCCCAAGACCGGCCTGGCCGTGCTCTCGTTCTTTTCGGCGGCGGAATTTTGCCAAGCCATTTTTAATGAGGATGCCAAGCTCCTGTCGAAAGTGCCGGGAATTGGGCAAAAAACTGCGCAAAGGTTAATTCTGGAGTTAAAGTCGACCCTGGCGAAGGCATTGAAACAGACGCCTGGCAGTTTAGCCTCTGTTTCGACCCCGCTCCCGTCAGCGGATGATGCCATCGCTGCCCTGGAGGCCTTAGGTTATGAACGAATCGTCGCTTTCAAAGCGGTGCAGGAAGTAAGGGCCGGTAATCCCCACTTAGATCTCCAAGCGGTGATTAAAACCGCCTTAAAGATGTTAATGAAGGAATAAATGACTAAGCGAGGTTTTCAGCATGGAAGATACCCGGTTGGTTACGCCCGAGTTGCGGGAAGAAGACAATGAATTGGATTATAGTATCCGTCCCCGTCGGATGGAAGAGTATATTGGACAGACCCGCGTGAAGGAAAACTTGCGCATTTTTATCCAAGCTGCTCGGGAGCGGGGTGAGGCTTTAGATCATGTTTTGCTTTACGGACCGCCGGGTTTAGGTAAAACCACCCTGGCCCATATTATAGCGGCGGAGCTGGGGGTACAGATCCGGGTAACCTCTGGACCTGCGATCGAGCGTCCCGGTGATTTAGCGGCTGTCCTTACCAATTTGGAAGATAATGATGTTCTCTTTATTGATGAAGTTCATCGGCTCAACCGGACGGTTGAGGAAATCCTCTATCCGGCAATGGAGGACTATGCCCTTGATATTATCATCGGAAAGGGGCCTAGCGCCCGTTCGCTGCGGATCGATCTTCCCCATTTTACATTGGTGGGGGCGACGACCCGTGCCGGTGCCTTAACCGCCCCTCTCCGCGACCGGTTTGGTATTATTAATCGTCTGGATTTTTACGGCAGTTGCGATCTGGAGCAAATTATTGCCCGGACAGCCAAGATCCTCAAGATTAAGACAGAAGCAGAAGGCGCTGCTGAAATGGCACGCCGCGCCCGGGGTACCCCCAGGATTGCCAACCGCCTCCTGAAGCGGGTTCGAGATTATGCCCAGGTGAGGGCGGATGGGGTGATCACGGTGGAGGTGGCCGCTGCCGCCTTGGACCGGCTGGAAGTAGATGAGAAAGGGTTAGACCGGGTTGACCGGCTGATGTTGGAGACGATCATCCGTAAATTCGACGGCGGACCGGTGGGCGTCGAAACGCTGGCTGCGGCTACCCAGGAGGCAGTCGAGACGATCGAGGATGTTTGTGAACCTTATTTGATGCAGATCGGTTTTTTGCAGCGTACTCCCCGCGGACGGGTGACGACGCGGCTGGCCTGTGAGCACTTGGGATTAACCTGTCCCGAAACGGAAGCGGTGGAGACTGACCAAGGCGAGTTGGGACTTTAGTTAAATAAAAAAATACCTTGCCAAAAGCGGATGGTTGGTAGTATACTTATTAGTAAGTTTTAGATATTTAGTCAATTATCTTCAGGAGAGAATAAGATGCTTACTTTTAGTCTTGAAAAAGTGATTTCTAAATTTCATCATCACCATCATAGAACAAGGGTTTGCCGTGTGAACTAGATTTAGTTCATAGGTGCATTCCCTGGATTTTGCTATATCGTTCTGGGGATTGTACCTATGATGGTTGAAAGTTTTATGAGAAGCCGTATAGGTCATACCTATACGGCTTCTCTTTTTGAATGGATGAATGAAATAGATAAGGAGGAATTTTAAACAATGGAATATTTTAGAATCGAGGATGAGTTAAAGTACCATGGTAAAAGGTATCAGCTGGAAAAAGAGATTGAGGACATGTTTATGCATGAAGGTTATACCCATCTTGAATTATCTGCCTTTGAAAATCTTGATCAGCTGCGCTCCTTGTACAATAAGCTCAAAAAGGAACACATCGTCAAAGTCTATGGCGGTTCCGACATTTTGGTCCTGAGAACCGATCATACGGCTAGTATCATCAAAAACCTGATTCCCCGCTGGGAACCGGGGCTGAAGTTAAAATTGTTCTATAATTCGGACGTGTTTCGGAGCAGCCCTAATGGGGAGATTAAGGAGATAAAACAACTGGGTATTGAATATCTGGGGGAAGCGGCTTTAAAAGCAGATAAAGAAGTATTCGGCTTGGCGCTTCAGATCTTAAACCGGTATGATCAAGGGTTTATCATTGAAGTCTCAAATAGTAAATTTATCCGTGGGTTGATTGAGGCGATGGCCCTCAGCGAGGAGGAAATAGAACACTTAAAGGATCTGATCGACCGGAAAAACCGCTTTGAATTAGTGGAGTTCAGCGAAGGTCTGGACTTGCCAGAGGAGATCCGAAATTCCCTTTTAAACCTCCTGGATCTGCAGGGCGACCTTACCGCCCTTGTCAAGCAAGCAGAGCAGAATTACCTGAATCCAACGATGGCAGAAGCTTTAGCGGAGTTAATGGAATTAAAAACCTTCACGGACAAGCTGGGCTATTCCCAACATGTTTATTTTGATTTATCCTTACTGATGGAGTTGGACTATTATGATGGTCTCATTTTCAAGGGATACTACCCCAATTCTTTTAAGGAGATTGTTTGTGGTGGCAGATATGATTCCTTTACCGAAGAATTTGGCCAGAAGATATCCGCCGTTGGGTTTTCGCTGGATGCAGATGAGCTGATGGAGAAGGGAGGAGCGTAAAAAATGGACTATTTAAAGATTGCCCTTGCCAAGGGGAGAATTGGCAAAGAGGCTTCAAAGTTGTTCAAGGGGATTGGCCTCTGTGACTCCTTAGACCCGGATTCGCGCAAATTGATTTTTAAAGATGAAAAAAACAAAATTAGTTTTACCTACGTAAAATCCTCAGATGTGATCACCTATGTGCAAAATGGCGTTGCCGACCTTGGGGTAGTTGGAAAGGATGAAATTTTGGAACGGGAAACCGATCTTTATGAACTTTATGATTTAGGGTTTGGAAAATGCAAATTCGCCATCGCCGGAATCGAGAACCAAAAGCTTTATGCGAAAGATCAGGTGCTTAAAGTAGCCACCAAATATCCGAAAGTAACGAAAAAATACTTCGCGGCGCGAAATCAAAAGATAAAAGTCATTAAACTAAATGGTTCGGTCGAATTGGCACCCTTAGTCGGTCTCGCCGATGTTATCGTTGATTTAGTAGAAACTGGCAGCACTTTAAAGGCTAATGGGCTTAATGTAATCGAGGAAATGTTTCCGATTAGCGCGCGGCTGATCTGTAATCGAGTCAGTTACCGTTTCAAATATCAGCTGATTGCCCAGCTATTAGCAGAGTTAAAGGAGATGGAAGAAGGATGATATTGAAGACTGTCGACGCGGCGAAGGATCAAGCGTTGATTGGGGAAATTTTAGACCGCAACCAACTGGAGTTCACGGAGATTAATCAAAGCGTAGCCCATATTTTAAGTAATGTCCGGCGTGCGAAAGATCAGGCGGTACGGAAGTACACGCAAGAATTCGACGGTGTTTTACTGGAAGACTTTTTAGTGTCGTCGGACGAAATTGATGAAGCGTTGAATAAGATCGATCCGGAATTAAAAGCGGATTTGGAAAAAGCAAAAGCGAATATTGAAAATTATCATCGCAGGCAACTACGGGAATCATATTTTATCCGGGAAGCCGATCTTATCCTTGGTCAGCTGATTAGGCCCATAGAAAAAGTCGGCATCTATGTACCGGGGGGAAGCGCGGCCTATCCCTCAACGGTTTTGATGAATGCACTTCCGGCGAAAATAGCCGGGGTGGAAGAGATCGTCATGGTCAGTCCCCCCAATCGGCAGGGGAAAATCAAAGCTTCGATCTTAGTAGCCGCGGCCATCGCCGGTGTGGATCGGATCTTTAAAGTCGGCGGGGCGCAAGGAATTGCTGCTTTAGCTTACGGTACGGAGAGTATTCCCAAGGTGGATAAAATAACGGGGCCGGGTAATATTTATGTCTCCATGGCCAAAAAACAGCTGACGGGTTTTGTCGGGATCGATCTGATCGCCGGTCCCAGTGAGATCCTGATCATTGCCGATCAAGGGGCCAATCCGAGATATATTGCCGCCGACTTGATCTCCCAAGCCGAACATGATGAATTGGCGGCGGCGATCTTGGTGACTGATTACCCGCCACTGGCAGACCAGGTCCGGAGGGAACTGGAAAGACAAGTTAAAGTACTGGACCGGAAGGAAATCATTGAAAAGGCTTTAAACAACTACGGGGCCATCGTCATCACAACTTCGCTGGCGGAAGCTGTCAAAGTGGCTAACGAAATCGCGCCGGAACATTTGGAAATTTTGACGGAGGATCCCTTTGCGGTTTATGAACAGATCAAAAATGCGGGGGCGATCTTTTTAGGAGAGTATTCCCCGGAACCGGCCGGCGATTATTTTGCCGGGACTAATCATACTTTGCCGACTAGTTCAACCGCGCGCTTCTCGTCGCCATTGTCGGTGGATGATTTTATCAAGAAAACATCATTGGTCTATTATAGTAAAGAAGCCTTAAGTAAAGCCAAAAGTTCCATTGTTCGCATCGCAGAGGAAGAAGGACTAACGGGCCATGCCAATTCCGTCAAGGTAAGATTTGAAGATGGGGAGTAGCGCTGACGATTTGCAAGCAACACACTATATATTGTGGTGGGCTCTTTTAAAAAGGATACAACGCAAAAAGCTTTATTAAAGGGAATTAGAAGGAGGAGGTCAAAGCATGAGAACGGCTAAAATCGAGAGGAAAACCACGGAAACCGATCTTGTGGTTGAAATTAATCTGGATGGAAAGGGTGTCAGTGCCATCGACACCGGCATCGGCTTTTTTGATCATATGTTAGAATTACTGGCTTTTCATAGTCAATTTGATCTAAAGATCAGCTGCACGGGGGATCTTAAGGTAGATGATCACCATACGGTGGAGGATATCGGCATCGCCTTGGGGCAGGGTTTTCGTCAAGCCCTCGGGATTAAAAAGGGGATCAGAAGATATGCCCATTGCTATCTGCCCATGGATGAAGCTTTGAGCTTGGTCGTCATCGATATCAGTAATCGCCCCTATTTAGTGTTTGATGTTGATTTTAAAGCCGAAAAGGTAGGGACCATGTGTACACAGAACTTTAAAGAATTTTTCCAAGCCTTTGCCAATCAGGCTGGCCTCACCCTCCATATTAAGTCCCTCTATGGTGAAAATGACCACCACCGGATTGAGGCGATCTTTAAGGGTTTTGCCCGGGCGTTAAGGGAAGCCGTTGAAATTGTTTCCACCGAAATACCGTCCTCGAAAGGGGTGTTGTAACATGTTAATTTTACCGGCGATTGATCTAAAGGATAATAAATGTGTACGGCTGACCCAAGGGGATTTTAACCGGGTTAAGGAGTACTCGGCTAAGCCCCTGGCGGTAGCTTTAAAGTGGCAGGAGGAAGGCGCGGGCTATTTGCATTTGGTGGATTTGGATGGGGCCCGTAGCGAGGCTTTGATCAATCGGCCTTCGATCGAAGCCATCGTGGAAAACATTAAGATTCCGGTGCAAATCGGTGGGGGGATTCGGGATGAAAAGAAAGTCAAAGCCTTCTTGGATTTGGGCGTAGCCAGGGTGATTTTGGGAACTGTCGCCGTCCGCAACAGGGCACTTTTGGAGCGCTTATTAGCGGATTTCGGCAGTGACAAGATTATTGTTTCGATCGATGCCAAAAATGGCAAGGTGGCCACGGAGGGTTGGGCGCAAGTTTCGCAGATCGATGCTTTGGATTTATGCCATGAGCTGGAAAAGAGCGGAGTAAAGACTATCGTTTATACGGATATTGCCAAAGACGGGATGCTGCAGGGGCCTAATTTTAAGATGTATGAGGAATTAATGGAAAAAACGGATTTGGCGCTGATTGCCTCCGGCGGTGTCACTAGCCTCGAGGATGTTAAGCGCTTAAAAAGCATGCAGGTTTATGGCGCGATCATTGGCAAAGCCTTTTATGATCAGAAATTAAGCTTTAAGGAAGTGGTAGCATGCCTCCGGTAAGAATTATTCCCTGTTTAGATATGATCGAGAATCGAGTGGTGAAAGGGAAAAAATTTGAGGAAATTGCTGATGTGGATTCTCCTGCCCGCTTAGCAAAGCATTATGCGCAATCGGGCGCGGACGAACTTGTCTTTTATGATATCCGGGCTTCTATGGAGCGGAGAAAGCCGCACCTGGATTATATTGCGGAAGCAATGATGGGGATCGATCTCCCCTTTTGTGTTGGCGGTGGGATCTCCACCCTGGAGGATATCGAAGCCTGTTTAAATATGGGGGCGCGGAAAGTATCCCTTAATTCCCCGGCGCTGAAAAATCCAGCCTTTCTCCAAGCGGCAGCGGCCAAGTTTGGCCCTGATCCTATTGTGCTGGCGGTTGATGTAAAAAAGGATGACCACGGCTCCTGGCAGGTCTATTTAAAAGGGGGCACGGAAAACACCGGTTTAGATGCGATCGAATGGGTAAAAAATGGTGTACAATTAGGTGCCGGAGAAATTGTCGTGAACAGTATCGACGGAGATGGGATGAAAAATGGTTATGATCTGGAACTTTTAAAGCGGATCAAGGATGCGGTGGCGGTACCGGTCATTGCTTCGGGAGGCGCCGGTAAGCTTGAAGATTTTTACCAGGCGATTGTCTGCGCTAAGGTCGACGGGGTTTTAGCGGCTTCCGTCTTTCATTATGGTGAGATTAGTATTTTGGATCTAAAAAACTATTTAAAGGCACAAGGGATTTCTGTGCGTGTGTAAAGGAGGATGGCAAATGGACGTTAAAAAGCTGCTTGCGGAGGTAAAATTTGATGATCAGGGTTTGGTTCCAGCGGTTGTGCAGGAGGTGGCCAGTAAAAAGGTTTTGATGCTGGCCTATATGAACAGGGAAGCGATTGAAAAGACTTTAGCCGAAGGCTTCGTCCACTATTATAGCAGGAGTAGAAGTAAGCTCTGGAAAAAAGGGGAAACCTCTGGGAATTTGCAAAAGCTTAAAGGTTTTTATTATGATTGTGATCATGACAGTCTGTTGGTATTGGTCGAACAAGTGGGTGTGGCTTGTCATACCGGAAGCTATTCCTGTTTTTTTAATGAAGTCATTCCGGGTGACGCCGAACAGGAAGATATGATCAAAGTATTATACAATCTATTGGTGGATCGCAAAGAAAATCCAAAGGAAGGCTCTTATACCAACTATCTATTCCGGGAAGGAGTAGATAAGATCCTGAAAAAAGTCGGGGAAGAAGCGACGGAAGTGATTATTGGCGCGAAAAACAATCAGGAGGAGCTTATTTACGAAATAGCCGATTTGATCTATCATCTGCTGGTCCTAATGGTTAACGAAGGGGTTACGATTGACGAGATCAAAAAGGAGCTTGCCGGTAGGAATAGAAGTAAATAGGATAGGAAAAGAGGCTTATAATGATGGATCTGTTGCTGCATACCTGTTGTGGGCCCTGTGCCACCTCTTCAACGGAGTTTTTGCTCGAACAGGGTTATCAACCGACGATGTATTACTATAACCCCAATATCCACCCCTACAAGGAGTGGGAGCGGCGGAAAGAGAGCCTGGAGAAATTCGCTGGGCTAAAGGAAATTCCGTTAATCCTGGAAGAAGAGTATGAGCTTTCTGCCTTTTTGCAGCAGACCCTGCCCCATGAACTTGAGCGGTGCGGCTTCTGTTACCGGATGCGTCTGGACAAGACCGCTCGTAAAGCGCAAGCCTTAGGGTTTCCTGCTTTCGGGACCACCCTTTTAATTTCGCCCTACCAAAACCAAGAGCTCATCTGTGCAGTCGGGCAAGAACTGGCGGCCGAGTATAACCTCACCTTTTGTGATCTGGATCTGCGGCCCGGCTTCCGGCGCAGCCAACAACTGGCCCGGGAGTATGAACTGTATCGTCAAGGGTATTGCGGTTGTATCTTTAGCGAGCGCGATCGCTACTACAAAGGGAAATAGGGAAGTAGAGAAAGAGGTCTAATGATGGAAAATCCATTTGGCTCCATGGGGCGGTTTTTGATCCTAGCCGGACTCCTCCTTTTAGTGTTGGGGGTTATCCTCCAGTTTGGGGAGAAAATCTTTGGCCGTGGTCGGCTTCCCGGCGATATTTTGATCCGGCGGGGGAATTTTACCTTTTATTTCCCCCTTGGCACTTGTCTCCTGCTGAGTATTGTTATAAGCTTGGTGCTGGCTTTTTTGAATCGGAGGTGACGGGGTGGGGCTGTATCATTGTGAAGGCATCGTCCTGCGCACCCGGAATATCGGGGAAGCCGATCGGATCGTCACCCTTTTTACGAAGGAAAAAGGGAAGATCGAAGCGGTCGCCCGGGGGGCGCGGCGACCCCGTAACCGGTTGGTAGGGGTGACGCAACATTTTTCCTATCTGCGCGCCTTGATTTTTACTGGGAAGAGTTTGGACCAATTAAGCCAAGGGGAGCTGATTAAATCCTTTGCTCCGCTCCGGGCAGATCTAACGAAAATGGCCTACGCGACTTGGTGGTCGGAACTCCTGGATGTTTTCTTACCCCTCGCAGAAGTTAATACGGAAGTATTCCTCTTTGCCCTGGCTGGTCTGGTGGTGTTGGAGAAAACGACCGATCCGATGTTGGTCTCCCGCGCCTTTGAATTGCGCTTGCTGCGATATTTAGGTTACGAGCCGGTTTTGGACCGTTGCGTACATTGCCAGGAGACGAATCCACCCTTCTGGGCTGGGTTCGCCCCGACCGAAGGGGGAATGCTCTGTTCGGTTTGTGCCAAGGAGGCCGGGGAGAAGCTAATCCCGGTAAGACCGGCGGCGGTACAGGCTTTAACCGGGTTATACCAGGCGGATCTGCGCGCCGTCGCCCGTCAACCGGTCGATCTGGCGCTGGGGCAAGAATTGGGACGTCTCCTTTTTGCCTTTATTCAAAACCGGGCGGAGAAACCCTTTAAATCCCTTTCCTTTTTACAGTCCCTGCTGGCGTGGCCTCCGTCAGAAGGTTCATGAAATAAATTGACAGTTCTTCCCGGTCTTTGTTATACTAAAATAATGATATTAAGAGGATGATATCTTTTGTGGAAACCAAATCTATTACCAGATTTCCCCCGTTCACACCGGATGATCTTTGCTTTTTCCGTCTTCATGCTAATCTACAGTGTGGCGATGGGTTATGGTGCCTGGACGACGGATCCGGCGGCCGCTAAAGAAACGATCGAACAGGTGATTAACGGTAAATTCAGCACCATAATCCAGCAGATGGCCAACGCCGGTTGGTGGGGACAAACGATCATCATCTTTACCAATAATTTAACGGCGTCGCTTTTGATCATCGCGTGCGGCGCTCTCTTACCGTTCCTCCCACTTTTAATGGGAGTTATCCCGAACGGTTTGATCATCGGTCTCATGGCTGGCTTTTATGAATCTGAGAGCATATTACAGAAAAGCACGTTTTTCTTGAGTTTACTGCCCCATGGCCTTTTTGAATTGCCCGCTATCGTTCTCTCGGCTACCGTGGGGATGATTTGGGGCGGACGGAACTGGCGTAGTATTTTGAAGGGTGGAAATTTTGGCGCGCTGGGCGCTCACGCCAAAGCGAGTTTGGCTTTTCTTCCCCTCATCTTCGCCTTGCTCCTGGTCGCGGCCATGGTAGAAGTTTTGGTGACGCCAGCCCTAATGTGATACAAAGCAAAAAGCTTATATAGTAAGGAGGA
>DOID01000081.1:0-133 GCA_003511465.1 Bacillota bacterium
CTCCATGGTCTCTTCAATAAAATATTCGTGTCGGGCCCGACGGTTCGTGGCTATATTCTTTATCTCCAAGCAAGCCCACTCCTCAACATGGTAATTGTAATTATATCCAGTTCCGTCGGTACTGTCAAGTAGC
>DOID01000081.1:250-5984 GCA_003511465.1 Bacillota bacterium
AATCAGAGGCGGATGAATCGACAGACTGTAATTCTCTAAAGCATTTGCTCACGGGTATGGCTGTCTTTCATGCGAGCGACGAGTATCGAATATCGAGATTATTTACTGATTAAGGCCATGGTGTCTCTGGCAATGACTAACTCTTCGTTCGTGGGAATCAATAAGATAGTTACTTTGGAATCAGCAAGGCTAAGCACTGTTTCTTCACCCCGGAGCTGCTCATTCTTGGCGTAATCCATCTTTACTCCCATGAACTCAAGTTCCCGGCAGATATCAGCCCGGGTTTGCCAGTCATTCTCGCCAATTCCGGCGGTAAACACTAACAAATCAAGACCTTTGAGCGCTACCGTATAGGAACCGATGTATTTAGTAATCCGGTAGATGAACAGTTCGTAAGCTTCCTGCGCCCGTTCGTTACCGGCTAAACGTTCCCTTTGAATATCACGCATATCAGAATAACCGGTCATTCCTAAAAATCCGCTTTTTTTATTCAGATACGCATCGGTCTCTTCTGGATTGAGGTTTAGTTTATTCCCGATAAACGGCACAATCGCCGGATCAAGATCTCCAGATCGGGTACCCATCACTAAACCCTCCAACGGGGTTAAACCCATGGATGTATCCACAACTTTTCCGCCATTGATCGCCGCCAAACTGCTGCCATTGCCCAGATGGGCAGTGATCATCTTTAAGCTCTCCAGCGGGCGTCCGAGCACTTTCGCTGCTTGTCCCGACACATAACGGTGGGAAGTCCCGTGGAAACCATAACGACGGACGCGGTGGTTTTTATAAAGGTCAGCGGGAAGGGCATAAAGAAAAGCCTTTTTCGGCATGGTTTGGTGGAAAGCGGTATCAAAGACGGCAACCTGAGGAACACCAGGTACCAACTCCGCGCAAGCTTTAATCCCCATAATATTCGCTGGCATGTGTAATGGTCCCAGCTCAATCAGTTCTTCCATTTTCTGCACATCGGCCGGCGTCACTAACACCGATTCTTTAAAGACTTCACCGCCGTGTAGCACCCGGTGACCAATACCGTCAATCTCGTTTAGATTGCGCAGAACACCCCATTTTTCATCAGCAAGAAGGTGTAAGACCATGCGTAAAGCCTTCTGATGATCGGGAATTTCCTCCTCGGCTGCGTATTTCCCATTATCCTGGTTCTGGTGGGTGATCTTACCCAGCCCACCCGGTATACCGATCCTTTCCACCAGACCGTAAGCTAAAACCTGTGCTTTTTCGGCGGAAAACAGTTTGTACTTCAGCGAAGAACTGCCACTATTGAGCACTAAAATATTCATCATGCATAAACTCCTTTCAATGTTCAAATTTACGTTTCTTGTCTTTACTATTACTGCGTATGCATGGAATCTCAACTTCAATCCCTATATTTCCAACCATCCCCTTTACGGAAAC
Organism: Bacillota bacterium; assembly: GCA_003511465.1. Classification (GTDB taxonomy): domain Bacteria; phylum Bacillota; class UBA4882; order UBA10575; family UBA10575; genus Capillibacterium. Next base: position 1,667 of record DOID01000081.1, read on the forward strand.
CGATTTGGTATTGGGTAAGCATAAGAGGAAGCCAGTATAGACTGGCTTCTCGCTTAAGGTCTTTTTTTAACTTACTATGCCCCTTCTTCAGTTGCTTGATCCTTTACCATCGTATTAATTTTAAAGACTTCACACTGGTGACAGGTGGCACGTTTCTCAATCACCGACCCGCTGGGAATTCCACACTGCGTTAAGGTTTCCGGAATCAGCCAGCATTTTTCCTCCTTAGACTGATAAGCCGGGCAATCAACCCAGTTGCAATCGGTGACCCGCCAGCAACGTTGGAAATTAGAACTAACCTTAAACCGCCCCACCATGGAAGTTAAATGCTCGGCCATTTCCACTAGAGCGCTGGATGAGGTGGCCAGTTGCTCCATGACGGTCCTTTGTTGTTCGGTGGCGGCTGCCACTTGCTGGGCGGCACCTACATTCCGTTGGGCAATTTCTTCCACGCCCGTCATCGTGCCGGTCATCTCTTCACTGCTAGCCGCCTGCTCCTGAGAAGCTGCAGCGATCTCTTGAATCGTCTGGACGGTCTCGGTTACGGCGTCTACGATCGCAGTAAAGGCTTCACTGGCCTGATTGGCTAAAGCTGCGCCTTCATCAACTACAACCGTTCCTGATTCCATTGCTGCCACGGCAACCTGGGTTTCTTTCTGAATTTCAACGATCATCTCCACAATCTGACCGGTCGATTCAGTGGTCTGTTCGGCCAAAGCACGAACTTCATCAGCAACCACGGAGAAACCTCGTCCGTGTTCACCAGCCCGCGCGGCCTCAATCGCCGCATTCAAGGCCAACAGGTTAGTTTGACGAGAAATCCCCCTGATCACATCGGTAATCTTCCCGATTTGCTGGGAGCGGTGTCCTAACCGCCGGACCGTATCAGCCGAAGTATCCACGGTATCTTTAACCTGAAGAATTTTTTCCCGAACGGTCTGAATGATCTCTCCACCGGCTTTCGCCCGATCCGACGCTCTACTAGAGAAAGAAGCGGCCTTTTGCGATTCCGCCGCCACTTCCTGGGAGGTTGACGCCATCTGTTGGGCAGCTAAAGAAGATTGTTTAACATTGTGCGACTGTTCCTCCGTCCCCTTAGCAATCACATCAATTGAATTTGTTACTTCCTGTGACGAAAGATTAGCTTCCTCTGCCATTGAGGACATATCGTGGGCCGCTGACACCAATTTTTCCGCTGCTTCCAGGTTTTCCTGGAGGATGCGGCGTAAATTCTGGAGCATCCTGTTGATATTCTGGCCAAGAATGGTAAATTCATCACCGGTGTTGATCTCAATTTCATTACTAAGGTTATTCTCAGCCGCTTCTTCCGCAACTTTATTGATGAGATAGATCGGTTTTAAAAGTCCCTTGTCAAAAAATTTTTCGATTAATTTTAAGTATGTTCCAATTAAAAAGAGATTCAAGACAATTTTTAAAAATAAATTCATTGATGTACCCCAAAGTAAATTACACAGGACCATCAAAACAATTAAAGAAAAGCCAGCCCTAATTAAAAGACGTTTCTTTATACTGGTAAATTTCAAAGGAAAACCCTCCTCAAACCATAATACCGCTCAAATAATATTTTATTCTACAAATAGCTGCGTAATCCTGCCTAAATCACTACTCATTTTATATTTCGGTAGAACAAAACGTTTTCTGAAGAGAAGAATCGAGGAAATAAAAAAACTCCCGTCCGGGAGTTAAACTAGATTGGCCAAGATCGCTAAAAGGAAAAAAGCCACTCCTAACCCCGCCGTCACTTTGGTTAAGAGTACCTCTAACCCTTTGTTTTTCCCAAATAAACGGGACGAACCTCCACCAAGCGAACCTAAACCTTCACTTTTGCTCGGTAAAATCGTCACCAACACAATCAAAGCCAAGGAGACGATTAACAATAAAACTGAAACAAAATTCACTTCTTCACCCCCGCTGGGTTGATTTTCTACTTCATTGTACCAAACTTAGCCCGAATTAACAAGTGCCAAAGCAATTTCGGTTCAATATATAGTGTTTGGCGCAAGAAGCCCTAATTGGGCTTCTTGCGCAAGGATCGGAGGCCGCCTAACTAGGTAGTCGCTGGCTTCCGTTATTTCTTTAAGTTGTAGAACGCTTGAAGCCCACGGTAGACTGCCATGTCACCTAAAAGATCTTCGATCCGGAGCAACTGATTGTACTTCGCCACCCGGTCGGTCCGCGAAGGAGCCCCGGTTTTAATCTGTCCAGCATTGGTCGCCACCGCAATATCAGCAATGGTGGTATCTTCCGTTTCACCGGAGCGGTGAGAAACAACTGCGGTATACCCGGCCTTTTTCGCCATCTCAATCGCATCCATGGTCTCGGTCAAAGTCCCAATCTGGTTAACTTTAATCAGGATTGAGTTGGCAACGCCTAGGTCGATTCCTTTCGCCAAACGCTCTGTATTGGTGACAAAAAGGTCATCGCCGACCAGTTGTACCTTGTCTTTCAACTTTTCGGTGACAAGTGCCCAACCTTCCCAATCTTCCTCGGCCATCCCGTCTTCAATCGAGATAATGGGGTAGTTATTGACTAAACCGATCCAGAAGTCCACCATCTCAGCGGGAGTCTTCATCATGTCGGATTTCCAGAAGTAGTATTTGCCTTCTTCCCCTTTTTCCTTCGCGGCTTCCCAGAGCTCCGTGGCAGCCGGATCCATCGCGAACATCATATCCCGGCCTGGGGTTAAACCGGCTTTCGTAATTGCTTCCATCATCACATCCAAGGCTTCCTGGTTACTCTTGAGATTCGGTGCGTAGCCGCCTTCATCCCCAACAGAAGTGGCATAACCCTTTGCCGCCAGCACTTTCTTCAAGGCGTGGAAGACCTCAGCACCCCACCGTAAAGCCTCGGAGAAAGAACCGGCCCCCACCGGCATCACCATAAATTCTTGGAGATCAACACTATTGTCGGCATGTCGACCACCATTGAGAATGTTCATCATCGGGACTGGAAGTTCTTTGGCATTCACCCCGCCTAGATAACGGAAGAGGGGGATTTCCAGGGCATTAGCAGCCGCTTTCGCGGTTGCCAGCGACACCCCTAACATTGCGTTGGCACCCAGTTTCCCTTTGTTCGACGTCCCGTCCAAATCGATCATCAACCGGTCAATCTCAATTTGTTCCAAAGCATCCATACCGATTACTTCGCCGGCAATCTCTTCATTAACATTGTCCACTGCATTTAAGACACCTTTTCCTAAGTAACGGCTTTTATCCCCATCCCTGAGTTCGACCGCTTCGAAAGCGCCGGTAGAAGCTCCAGATGGCACAGCGGCTCTCCCCACCGCACCTCCGGCTAGGGCTACTTCCACTTCTACCGTGGGATTACCCCGTGAATCCAAAATTTCTCGTGCATGAAGATCAATGATTGAAGTCATTTTTTATTTCCTCCTTTATTAATCTACGTATATTATTACCTAAAGAAAGGCCTACAGGTGTTCAATCAGGGACGTCCCCGTCATCTCCGCCGGTTTGGCCAGACCAAGCATCTCCAGGATAGTAGGAGCCAAGTCGGCGAGGCTCCCGTCCTTGAGCCGGCATTTTTCTTCGTAACCAACTAGATAGGCCGGGGTGGTAAAAGTAGTATGCGCCGTCCAAGGCTGGCTTGTTTCCGGATCAACCATTAATTCCGCATTACCATGGTCCGCCGTAATAAGCACCGCCCCTCCCTTCTCTAGGATGGCCGGTACCAACCGGGCTAAACAAGCATCAACGGTCTCCACCGCCTGCAGCGCTGCCGCCCAAATCCCGGTATGACCAACCATATCGCAGTTGGCGTAGTTCATCACAATCACGTCAAACCGGTCGGCGGCGATCTCGCTTAAAACCCGGTCCGTAACTTCAACAGCGCTCATCTCGGGTTTTAGATCATAAGTGGCAACTTTGGGCGAAGGAATCAAAATCCGCTCTTCGCCGGAGAACGGGGTCTCTTCGCCACCATTGAAAAAGTAGGTAACATGGGCGTATTTCTCGGTTTCTGCAATCCGCAGCTGTTTAAGGCCTAAGGTACTTAAGTATTTGCCTAGAATATTCTTTAAGGCTTCCTCCGGGGGAAACAGTACTGGCGCAACAATCGTCTCATCGTACTGGGTCAGGCAGGCCAACTTTGGTGCCAGAAAACCTTTTTTACGGGTAAATGAAGGGAAATCCTCATCCACGAAAGCTCTGGTAATCTCCCGAGCCCGATCAGGCCGGAAATTAAAGAAGATAATGCCGTCACCAGGCTGTATGGTGGCAACCGGTTCTCCCTGCTCCATGATTACGGTAGGAAGGACAAACTCATCATGCACGCCCTTTTC
>DOID01000081.1:6146-8275 GCA_003511465.1 Bacillota bacterium
GCCGTATAGGCTTTCTCCACCCGCTCCCAGCGTTGATCCCGGTCCATTGCGTAATACCGCCCCATCACCGTGGCAATACGTCCCACCCCGATCTGGGCCAATTCGTCTTCTAGCTCAGCCAGATAATCCTTGGCACTAGCCGGTGGCGTGTCACGTCCGTCGAGGAAAGCGTGGACATAGATTTCTTCCACGCCCATCTCCACCGCCAGCCTGATCAACTGGTATAAATGCTGCGTATGGCTATGTACCCCCCCGGGGGAGACCAACCCCATAAAATGGAGCGGTTTGCGTTGGGCAAGGACATGTTTGATGATTTCCCGAAAGACGGGGTTGTTTTCCATTTCCCCGCTTTCTAGTGCTTTAGTGATCCGCACCAGACTCTGATAGACAACCCGTCCAGCGCCGATATTCAGGTGGCCCACCTCGGAGGTGCCCATCTGACCTTCAGGTAACCCCACGGCTTCCCCGGAAGTTTTCACAAAAGCATGGGGATACTCGGCCTCCAACCGGTCAAGAAAAGGGGTATGGGCCGCCTTAATCGCATTATGCTTTTGATTGGGATTATGGCCCCAGCCGTCAAGGATGATCAATCCGACGGGTCTGTGTTTTAGTTGCATTACATATCTCTCCGTTCAACTCCGTAACCTAGTAAGATAGGATTCCAAAAAAAGCATCCGCTTTCAGGCTGGCACCACCCACCAAGGCACCATCGATCTCCGGCTGCGCCATGTATTCGGTAATATTCTCCGGCTTCACACTGCCGCCATATTGGATCCGAACCTGGTCGGCCAAATCCGACGAAAACTGCTTGGCAATGGTTTGTCGGATCAACGCAATGACCTGGTTGGCATCGGCACTACTAGACGAACGGCCGGTCCCAATCGCCCAGATTGGTTCATAAGCGATCACCACTTGGGGAATGCTTTCCGGTGCCAGTCCCTCCAGGGCTTTTTTCACTTGCCCGGAGACGAAGGAAGCAGTTTCTCCAGCTTCCCGCTGCTCTAAACTTTCACCAACGCAGATAATGGGTTTTAGGCCATGTTCCAGCGCGGCCTGGGCTTTTTTATTCACGTTGTCGTCGGTTTCACCAAAATACTGCCGCCGCTCCGAGTGGCCGATAATGACATAGGTACAACCCAACTCTTTAAGCATCACCGGTGAAATCTCACCGGTATAAGCGCCTTCCTCCGCCCAGAAAAGGTTCTGCGCGCCTAGACCGATCTCGGTTCCCTTTGCTAATTCGGCAACAGTCGTAAGGGCGGTAAAAGGCGGGCAAAGCACTACTTCCACTCCGGCGGGAAGGGCTTTTTCCTTTAATCCCTGGACTAAAGCGCGGGCCTCCGCCGTGGTCTTATACATTTTCCAGTTTCCAGCAATGATTGGTTTCCTCAATCGTAACACCTCTTATTCTTTATCGGTTAATGCTGCCACCCCCGGAAGTTCTTTTCCTTCCAAGAACTCCAGAGATGCTCCGCCACCGGTGGAGACGTGGGACATCTGCGCGGCGTAACCCAATTGTTCGACCGCCGCTGCCGAATCGCCGCCGCCAACAATAGTTGTGGCGTCAGCTTCCGCCATCGCTTGGGCAATGGCATTAGTTCCGACCGCAAAGTCCGGATTCTCAAAAACGCCCATTGGTCCGTTCCAGACCACGGTCTTCGCCGCTTTCACCACCTGGGTAAACTGACGAATGGTTTCCGGTCCGATGTCTACCCCCTGCAGATCGGCGGGGATGGCGTCAGCAGCCACCGTTTTGTGCATCGTCGGATTTTTAAAGTCATCGGTGATAACCACATCCACCGGAAGCAGCAGCTTTACTCCTTTCGCCTCCGCCTGGGTGATCATCTCACGGGCAAAATCGATTTTCTCTAAATCCACAAGGGATTTTCCAATTTCTAGTCCCTCAGCTTTCAAGAAAGTATAAGCCATTCCGCCGCCGATGATTAAAGTGTCCACTTTATTCAAGAGATTGGTGATTACCCCCAGTTTATCGGCGACTTTAGCTCCTCCCAAAATAGCAACAAAGGGCTTTTCTGGATTACTAATGGCTTTACCCATAATCCGTAGTTCCTTTTCAATGAGAAAACCAGCAGCGGCTGGTTGCAGATAAGCGGTCACCCCGGCGGTGG
>DOID01000115.1:0-505 GCA_003511465.1 Bacillota bacterium
TATCCGGAGTATATACCAAGGATGAAGGGACTATGAAAATTTTGGGGAAAAAGGTCAGTCATTTATCCCCAGTTACCGCCCAGAGAATGGGCATTGCCACGATTAATCAGGAACTACATCTGTGTGACCATCTAACTGTAGCCCAGAATATATTTCTTGGGCGAGAATTAATCGCCAAGGGAATCCTCTCGGACAAAGATATGAATGCCGAAGCCCGCAAAATTCTAGGAAAATTTGAAATTGAGATTAACCCTGAAACACTGGTGGGCGATTTATCGGTTTCGAAACAACAATTGGTGGAAATCGCCAGAGCTTTGTCAATCGACGCCAAAATATTAATTATGGATGAGCCGACTTCAGCCTTGACCTCAAAAGAAATTAATAATTTGTTTGCCATTATCAAAAGGCTAAAAGCGCAAGGATGTGGCATCGTCTACATCTCGCACCGTTTGGAAGAACTGCAACATATTGTGGACCGGGTGATGATCCTGCGGGATGGAAAACA
>DOID01000115.1:724-5576 GCA_003511465.1 Bacillota bacterium
GCCGGACGGATGGTGAGGGATATTAACCTTTCCCTTTATGAAGGCGAGATTTTGGGTATTGCCGGCTTAATGGGCGCTGGGCGCACCGAAACCACCCGGGCTATCTTTGGCGCGGACCCGAAGGAATCCGGGCAAATTTTTATTGAGGGGGAAGAGGTCAAGATCCAAAGGCCCCTCGATGCGATCAAAGCTGGTCTGGTCCTGGTCCCGGAAGACCGGGCGAAAAACGGTTTATGTACTGCCCTCAGTGTGAGAGAGAATATCGCCCTACCCAACCTGGATATAATTGCTTCCCAATGGGGCGTCGTCAATCCCAAAAAAGAAAAGGAGATTGTGGAAGAATCAGTACAGAATTTTGACATTAAAATGGCTGGCGTGGAAGCCCGCGCCGATAGCTTGTCCGGTGGAAATCAGCAGAAGGTGATTGTCAGTAAGTGGCTGGCGCGCAATTCTAAAGTGGTCATGTTTGATGAACCAACCAGGGGGATCGACGTTGCCTCGAAGGTTGAGATTTATGAGATCATGAATGATCTAAAACGACAGGGGATCGGGGTCTTATTTGTTTCTTCCGAATTACCGGAGATTCTCGGGATCAGTGACCGCATTCTGGTGATGGCCGATGGCAAAATCACTAAAGAGTTGGATGTAAAAGACGCGACGCAGGATGTTATTTTAACATATGCCACTAAATTTGAGAGAAAAATTAATTAGCCTTAAGAAAATGGGGGAGAGCGGGAAATGGAAAACAAGAAAAAACAAGGTAAGCTAAAACGGATCTTGGCAAAAAGAGGGATGGGGCAGGTGATCACTGTCACCATTGGCTTGGTGGCACTGGTTATTGTCTTTGCTTTATTAAATCCGTACTTTCTGACCGGGCGAAATATCTCCAATCTGTTGCGACAGATTGCTCCAACCCTATTAACGGGGATTGGTCAATCCTATGTCTTGATTACCGGTAATATTGATCTGTCCATCGGGTCGGTGGTTGGTATGAGCTGTATGACTTCGGCAACGCTGATGACAAAGGGCGTTAATCCCTGGGTTGCCGTGCTCATCACCTATCTGGCTTGTCTGCTGATCGGGCTCTTAAATGGTAAACTGATCTCCAAAGCAAAACTACCCGCCTTTATTGCGACTTTGGGGACGATGACGATTGCCCGGGGGATCGCTCAGATTGTCAACAACAATTACAATACCGATTCCATCGGTGAAGCGGCGGAAGGGTTCATGAATTTCTTTTACTATGGGAAAACGCTAGGTTTGTTTAACACCATCTGGATCACCATCGTCATCTGGCTGGTTTTCAACTTCTTACTGAGTAGGACGCGTACCGGTCGGCATCTCTACGCGGTGGGGAGTAATATGCACGCCGCCCATCTTTCTGGCGTCAACATCTCCAGTACGGTGACCAAAGCTTATTTGGTGAGCGCCTTTTGTTCTGCTACCGTCGGCTTGATTACCACTGCTACCAGTGGGATGGGGACCATGGATGCGGGAAATGGTTATGAACTCTATGCCGTTGCCGCCTCCGTTATTGGTGGAGTCAGCACCCTGGGCGGTCAAGGCATTCTGCTTGGGACCGTGATTGGTGCATCGGTCTGGGGAGTTTTACAGAATGGACTTCAATTTGCCGGCGCTCCCGTTGCGATCAGGAATATTGTCATTGGGGTGATTGTCATTATCACCGTCCTGCTTGACCTCGTGGTCAGACAGAATAAGAAAGTCGGGACAGGAAAGGTCGGCACCGGAAAGACCACTTCTATCGGATTAAAGCATAAGGCATAAGCTTGTGCTTTAATAAATAGGGTTGCATAATTACTACCTACTAAAATGTTGGCATTTGTAATTATGCGATTCAGGCTAATAAAAAGGGAGGTTTAAAGGATGAAAAGGAAATTACTTGGAGTAGTGTTGTGTATCGTTTTGCTACTTAGTCTCGTCGGATATGCGAGTGGAGCTAGTAAGTACCGGATTTTCCTTATTACCATGGACCAGATGGATCAGCACTGGGTGACGGTGGACGCGGGAGCTAAAAAAGCCGTTAGTGAACTGGGCAATGTAACCTACCGCTGGCTGGCACCGGATGTCAAAGATGATGCCAAACAGATCGAGTCGATCAACAACGCAATCGCCGGTGGTGCCGATGCTATTTTACTGGCTGCCAATGGCCCGACTGCCGTTACCTCGGCATTAAGAGAGGCCACTGCGGCTGGGGTCAAAATTATCTACGTGGATTCACCGGCGGACTATCCGGGAGAACAGACGCTCGCCACCGATAATGAAGCGGCGGGGAATAAAGCTGGTCAAGAATTGAAGAAGGCGTTGGTCAACAAGGGAATTACCTCAGGTAAGCTTGGGGTGGTCAATGTGAACGCGGCTACCGCCTCAGTTGTCCAGCGGGAAAATGGTTTCAGAGCAGCCTTTAAAGGAACAGCATTTCAAATTCTAGAGACCCAGTACAGTGAAGGGGACGCGGCGCGGTCCAAAGATATTGCCGCCAACTACATCACCCAAGGGGTAGTCGGCATTTTCGGAGCAAACGAAGGTTGCACGGTTGGAACAGGCAACGCGATTAAAGAGGCAGGCGGGAAGGTAATCGGAATTGGTTTTGACAAATCCAACACCATTCTGCAATTGATTAAAGAAGGTCATCTGCTGGCAACTATGGCACAGAATCCAGATGTTATGGGTTATAAAGGAATCAAAGCCGCCGTTGCCGTCTTGGAAGGGAAAAGCCCCGGTGCCGCTTATGTTGATACCGGAGTCTCCGTCCTGACCAAGGATACGCTATAAAATTCGAGCATCCCATAATTAACTAATACCGCGCAAGGGATATTCCCACGGAAAGAGGTTGCCTTTGGTAACCTCTTTCTAAATATTGGGGGAGGTGATAAACATGTACCATGGTTTTAGCGCGTGGGTTTGTAAAATCTCCATCCGCCGCCGTTTAATTTTATTCTTTCTGCTTTTATCGATCATCCCAGTCGTCCTTTTAGGGTCCATTGCCTATCAGTATGCCAAAAACACCATTACGAATAAAATTACCGAGTACTCGCTACAAAGCTTGGTGCAGGCCTCAATTCCGATTGATTTAACCATTCAAAAATACGAAGACCTTTCCGTGCAATTACTGATTGATTTAGAATATCAAACGCTCCTTAAAGACTATTTTCAGGATGGGACCCCAAAGTCAGCTCCCTCCCAAATGTTTGAGGATTCGCTTGCTTACGATCCCAATGTTCGTGGTTTGCTGGTGGGCTCAGTGCAGAATACAAATATCTATGTGGGGGCCGGTTTCGGGGATTTGGACGGTTCTTATTCCCGTTTAAAAGAAACACCGGTTTATCAGGAAGCCATGGAAGTACCGGGTCGAGTGCGCTGGGGGCTCGTTGATAATGACCTTGTAATGGCCAGAGTCATTAACAACCTGGGAACAGGGGCACCGTTGGGTGTTTTTGCGGTGATTTTTAACGGTCTTAAACTCAATCAAATGATTAATTTTGGTTCACTCACTCTAAGTGATAGCATGTCTTTTGGCAATAGCCCCTATTCGATCCTGGTTAAAGCGGAGGGGGAGATCCTGTCCTCTCCTTTCACCGAAGAAATGGGGCTGACCATCTATGATTTGATCGAAGGAGTAGCAATTAGTGAACTAATCGAGAACAAAAGCAACCGCGGATTTTTCTCCGATCGCCTGCGGGACAATGATACCCTGGTCACTTACTACAAGATGGCCTCGAAAGATTGGTATCTGCTGGGTTTAGCGCCCTATGATTATCTTTATCAGGAGATCAGAGCCATTGGGTCACTGATCTTAGGCTTTGTTATGATCCTGATTTTGGTCGCGGTCTTCTTTTCTTATATGGTTTCGGTCGGGATCTCCAATCCATTGAATCAAGTGAAAGAAGCAATGGCCCAGGCCCAAAAGGGTGATTTGTCTATTAATGTTGAGATCAATACCCGGGATGAACTACACGACTTGGGTAATAGCTTTAACCGCATGACCGCGCAGATCGGAGAGTTACTTAGCCAGACCAAAGCAGCGATTACCACCGTCTCAAATCATAGTAAAGTTTTAGAATCCAGTTCAATTCAGTCTACTCAATCCGCAGAAGCCATCGCGCTGGCTTCCAGCGAAATAACGAAGGGTACGATTGAACAAACCGCGGAAGCAGAAAAAACGGCGAAGCAAATGTCGGCGTTGGCAGACCAAATTGACGTTGCTGCGGCTAAATTCAAGGAAGTTGAGGAGATTACTGCTTCCACCAGACAATTAAGCGCCCGGTCCAAGACGGTGATGGAAGAGCTAATCCATAAAACCGATGAAACCGATGAGATTACTAGTACCATTACCCTTGATATTAATGAGCTGAACAAACAATCCGAAGAAATTAAAAGCGTTACCCAATTAATTGCCACTATTGCCGAACAAACAAATCTCCTGGCCCTTAACGCCGCGATTGAAGCGGCCAGGGCCGATGAACTTGGTTCCGGGTTTGCCGTCGTCGCCGAAGAGGTTAATAAACTCTCCCGCCGAACCGACACGGCGGCCAAGGCCATTGAAGATCTCTTAAAAGGAATTCAAAGGAAAGCGGCGAATTCTTCCGAAAATGTGGAAAAGGCCCATGAAATAGTCGTTGGTCAGCTAAAGGTCGTGGCTGAAACCCAAGCTACTTTTGATGAAATCATTCAAGCAATGGATCTAATTGTCAGCCGGATCAATGAGCTTAACGCTTATATTCAACAAATTAATGTGGTTAAAAACCAGACGACAGAGTCCACCCATAACATCGTAGCCATCTCGGAGCAGTCAGCTGCTTCTTCCGAAGAAGTAACCGCTTCCATTGAAGAA
>DOID01000138.1:0-933 GCA_003511465.1 Bacillota bacterium
TTTTTAGCCAAGCAATTAAAGGCAGGCGTGATCAATGGCGGAGATGGACAGCATGCCCATCCGACCCAAGCCTTGCTTGATTATTTCACCATCAAAGAACGGCTGGGCGGGATCAAAGGGAAGAAGATCCTGATCGTCGGCGATATCCTCCATTCCCGGGTTGCTCGCAGCAATGCGCTGGGGTTAAAGAAACTTGGCGCCGAAGTGGTCCTGGTCGGGCCGCCGACCCTGCTTCCCCCCGAAATGGGTTATTTAGGTGTGAAAACATCCTATGATTTAGACCGGGAATTACCCGGTGCCGATGGGGTGATGGCCCTTCGTCTCCAGCTAGAAAGACAGCAGATCGGGTTATTCCCTTCCGTCCGGGAGTATAACCGACTCTACGGACTCACGAAGCAGAGAATTGCCCAGACTGGTAAAGAGACGATCGTTCTCCATCCGGGTCCGATGAATCGCGGGGTGGAAATTGCCAGCGACCTGGCGGATAGTGTTTGTTCGGTAATTGAGGCGCAGGTGACCAACGGCGTGGCGGTAAGGATGGCCTTGATTTATCTGCTGATGGGAGGGGAAACAAAACATGATCTGGATTAAAGGAGCTCACCTAATCGATGCTGCGGAGGGACGCTCCGGTAACGGCAGCCTATTAGTAAAGGACGGGAAGATTGCCCGGGTTTCACCGGTGGGGGAAGACTTTACTACTGCAGAAGTATTAACCGTTTTCGGTTGCGATCGCCTCGATGAAGTTTGCCAGGTGGACGGCACAGGTAAATATCTCTTCCCGGGGTTGATCGATGTCCATGTTCACCTGCGGGAACCAGGGCAGGAAGACAAAGAGGATATTATGAGCGGGGCACGGGCAGCGGTGCGGGGCGGTTTTACTTCGATTCTAGCCATGGCCAATACCAAACCGGTGATTGATACCCGCGCCCTCGT
>DOID01000138.1:1061-2929 GCA_003511465.1 Bacillota bacterium
GAACTGACGGAGATGGTTGATCTAAAAGCCGGGGGTGCGGTGGCCTTCTCCGACGATGGTAAAGGGATCCAAAGTGCGGAAACCTTACGCCTGGCTTTGGAATATGCCAAGTTGACCGGTTGCCCATTAATCAGCCATTGTGAAGATGAGCAATTGGCCGGTCCGGGGGTAATGCGTAAGGGAGAAGCCAGCGCCCGGCTGGGGCTCGGCGGGATTCCGGCCAGTGCGGAGAGTGTGATGGTCGCCCGCGATCTGTTGCTGGCGGGTGAGACTGGTGGGAAGCTTCATCTTGCCCATGTGTCAACGAAAGAAAGCGTCTGGCTGATTAGAGCAGCCAAGGAACGGGGGATTGATGTCAGCGCTGAGGTGAATCCCCATCATTTGCTCTTCACCGACGAGGATGTGCTGCTGACCGACGCTTCATATAAGGTGAACCCACCGCTGCCCAGTCGGGCGGATCAGGAGGCTTTGTTGACAGGGCTCCTGGACGGGACGATTGATCTGCTGGCGACGGACCATGCGCCCCATACCTGGGAAGAGAAGACCAAACCCTTTGCGGAGGCACCCTTTGGTATTAACGGTTTGGAAACGGCTTTAGCTGCGGTGTGGCAGGAGTTGGTGGCGAAAGGCAAAATGAAAGCGGAGAAATTAATTGAGCTTTGGTCGCTGAACCCAGCGCGTCGGTTTGGGCTCGTTGGCGGAACTTTAAAAGTAGGAGCGCCGGCTGATCTGGTCTTGTTTGACCCTAATTGGCAGGAAGTAATCACCGTAGACACCCTTGAATCCAAAGCGCAGAACACACCGTTTTTAGAAAAAAAGCTCCAGGGTTTTCCGGTCATGGTTTGGGTCGGGGGAAAACTGGTGTTAAACAACAGAAAAGTAATCGAGTAGGGGTGGAGGAAGGGAGAACAGAGCATGCCGAAACAAAACTGGCAAAAAGTAATGGTGATCGGGTCCGGGCCAATCATTATCGGGCAGGCCGCTGAATTTGACTATGCCGGTACACAGGCCTGCCGGGCTTTAAGAGAAGAAGGGATCGAGACGGTGCTGGTTAATTCCAATCCGGCAACGATCATGACTGACCGGGAGATTGCCGACAGAGTCTATATTGAGCCTTTAACCCTGGAGTTTTTAGAGCGCATTATTGAAAAAGAAAGACCCGACGGCTTGCTACCCACGATGGGCGGCCAGACCGGATTAAACCTAGCCTTTCAGTTATCCAAAGCTGGCATTTTAAAGCGCTGCGGGGTTACTTTACTGGGCACACCGCTTCGGAGCATCAGTCAGGCTGAAGACCGGGAACAGTTCCGCAGTTTGATGCGGGAGATTAATGAACCGGTACCGGCCAGTACGATTGTGGCTGATGTTGATGAGGCGCTGCGCTTTGCGGAAGCAACCGGTTACCCCGTCATCGTCCGCCCGGCTTTTACCCTAGGCGGAACCGGGGGCGGATTTGCCCACAATGCGGCGGAGTTGAAATTCATTACCCAAAGCGGCCTCAAGGCCAGCCTGATCGGGCAGGTTCTGATCGAAAAAAGCGTAGCCGGATGGAAGGAGATCGAGTATGAGGTCTTGCGGGACGGTAGCGGCAAAAGTATTACGGTCTGCCAGATGGAAAATATGGATCCCGTCGGCATCCATACCGGAGACAGTATTGTCGTTGCGCCCTGCCAAACCCTAACCGCTCAAGAGTTGCAGATTTTAAGAACTTCAGCGCTGAAGATCGTGGAGGCGCTGAAGATCGAAGGCGGCTGTAATGTCCAGTTCGCCCTCCACCCTGAAAAATTGGAATATGTGGTGATTGAGGTTAATCCAAGATTAAGCCGCTCCAGCGCTCTGGCTTCCAAAGCAACCGGTTATCCGATTGC
>DOID01000138.1:3212-3337 GCA_003511465.1 Bacillota bacterium
GACCGGACCATCGGCACCCAGATGAAAGCGACCGGAGAGGTGATGGGCTTGGGGTGTAACCTGGAAACCGCCTTGCTGAAAGCGGTCCGTTCCCTGGAGATTAAGTCCTTTGGTCTTTTCCACCC
>DOID01000138.1:3540-4172 GCA_003511465.1 Bacillota bacterium
CTCTTTATCATCGCCGAGGCCTTCCGCCGGGGTTGGACCATTCAGCGCATCAGCGGGCTTAACCAGTGGAATCCGTTCTTCTTAGAAAAAATCAAAACCATCGTCGATTTTGCGGATAAGCTGAAAGACCAGCCCTTTGATTTATCTACCTTGAAAAAAGCTAAACGCATGGGTTATGCGGATCAAGACGTAGCCAGAATCTGGCACACCGGCGAGCAGGAGGTTTATGAATTCCGGCTCGATAGCGGACTACGGCCGGTCTTTAAAACGGTTGACACTTGTGGCGGAGGACTTACCGCCACCACACCCTACTTTTATTCCAGTTACGAGAAAAAAGATGATGGCGCAGTTAGTGCCAGAAGAAAGGTCGTGGTGCTTGGCTCCGGTCCGATCCGCATCGGCCAGGGGATCGAGTTCGACTACTGTTCGGTCCATGCCATCAAGGCCTTGCGCGGTGCCGGAGTGGAAAGTATCATCATCAATAATAACCCGGAGACCGTCTCCACGGATTTCGATACTTCCGACCGCTTGTATTTTGAACCGCTAACCTTGGAAGATGTCTGTGCGGTCTTGGAAAAAGAAAAGCCGGAGGGCGTGATCGTGCAATTCGGCGGACAGACGGCGATTGGCCT
>DOID01000138.1:4363-6951 GCA_003511465.1 Bacillota bacterium
TTCGATCAGGTTTTACAAGCCATCGGCGCCCGCCGCCCCCAGGGTGGTTGTGTCTCTACCCTGGCGGAAGCGGAAAAACTGGCCGCTGAAATCGGCTACCCGTTGATTGTTCGACCCTCTTATGTACTGGGTGGCCGGGCCATGCAAATTGTTTATGACGATCTTGAGCTTCGGGAGGTTGCGGCCAAAGCGCTACAGGAATTTTCCGGCCAGCAGATTTGGATCGACCAATACCTGCTGGGGAAGGAAGTAGAAGTCGATGCGATCTCCGACGGAGATACAGTTTGCCTCCCCGGCATTATGGAGCACCTGGAACGGGCCGGGGTTCATTCCGGTGATTCGATTGCGGTCTATCCGCCCCAAAGCATATCGGCGGAAAAACAACGGGAGATTACTGAGCTTACGGTAGATATCGCCCGCAGACTACGGATTAAAGGTTTGTTGAATATCCAATATGTCATCTACCAAGACGAGGTTTACGTGATTGAAGTAAATCCCCGTTCCAGTAGAACAGTGCCATTTTTGAGCAAAGTGACCGGGATCCCCTTGGTTGACATGGCCACCCGGGCGATCTTAGGCGAAAGTCTGTCCGGGATGGGGCTTACCCACGGGTTATGTCCGGTGGGGGATAAAGTGGCCGTTAAAGTTCCGGTCTTTTCTTTCTCCAAATTGCAACTGGTCGAGCCCTCGCTGGGGCCGGAGATGAAATCCACCGGTGAAGTGATGGGCATTGACCATCAGTACCAAAAGGCGCTCTACAAAGCGCTACTGGCGGCCGGTATGCAGATGTCGGTGTACGGTACGTTGCTGGCGACTTTAGCGGACCGGGATAAAGCCGAAGGAATCAAACTGGTACGGCGCTTCAATAAACTGGGCTTTCGGATTATCGCTACCGTTGGCACGGCTGCGGAGATTCGTAAAGCCGGGATTGAGGTAACCACTGTGGAGAAACTGCATACCGGCTCCGATGAGATTAGGGAAAAAATCCGCCAAGGCCAAGTGCAGTGTGTGTTGAATACGACCACTCATGGTCGGAAGACCGCCAGCGACGGTTTTGCCATTCGGCGGACTGCCGTGGAACAGGGGATTCCCTGCTTTACTAGTCTTGATACGGCTGAGGCCTGGCTGCAAGTGCTGGAGGTTACCACTCCGAGCTTATTGCCGCTCTAAAAAGTGAAGTGAGGTGATTAAGGATGCTTAGCGCGGAAAAGGTGCTAGAAAACCGGGTTGTTGTTCCGGATTCAGGCATCTATAAGCTTGTGCTTGAAGGGGAAGTGGCGGCGACTGCCCGACCTGGGCAATTTGTCCACTTACAAGTCGGATTAGCGACGGATCCGCTTTTGCGCCGACCGGTGAGTATTGCCGGGATCGACCGGGGGCGGGGGATCGTAACTCTCTTCTACCGAGTAGCCGGTCGGGGAACAGCACTCTTGGCCGGGGTGGGGGAGCAGGAAACGCTCAGCGTCATTGGTCCCCTCGGGAACGGTTTTACCCTTCCACAGGCCGGAGAACTACTGCTGCTGGCTGGTGGGATTGGTATCTTTCCGCTTTTTTCCTTGATGGATGCGGTTGACCGGTCCAAGGTAAAGGTGAAAGTCCTTTGGGGTGCGGAAAACCGCCAATTGCTTGAAGCCGCCGGACGGCAAAGATTGGTCGATCTAGCACTAGATTATGAAGTCTCCACTATCGATGGGAGTATGGGCCAACCAGGTTTAATCACGAATCTCCTAGAGTCTTATCTCAGGAAGCGATCGCTGGAGAGCACACAGCAGAGGATTAGCGCGGTGGCGTGTGGTCCCCCTAGGATGCTGAAGGTGGTAACTGAGATTTGCCTACGGGAAGGGTTACCGGTCGAAGTATCTCTAGAAGAAAGAATGGCTTGTGGGGTCGGTGCATGCCGGGGCTGTGTTTGCACTGTCCGGACGGCTGGAGGTACACTGGAAAGAAGGCGGGTTTGCAAAGATGGTCCGGTCTTTAAAGGCAGGGAGGTGGTCTGGGATGCAGAAGGTTGACCTTTCGTCCCAACTGGCGGGGCTGAAACTGAAGAATCCGGTCCTAACTTCCTCCGGAACCTATGGTTTCGGCGAAGAGTATGGGGCTTTTTATGATCCTGATTTCCTTGGCGGGATTACAGTCAAGGGGATTACGCCCAAGGCCCGTTTGGGAAATCCGGTGCCTCGTCTGGCGGAGACCCCTTCCGGAATGCTTAATGCTGTGGGGCTAGAGAATCCCGGGTTGGAAGTTTTTTTAAACGCTTATCTCCCGCGGCTGGAAGCGCTGAAGACGCCGGTGATCGTCAATATCTCCGGTTTTTCCCTGGATGATTACGCACTGATGGCGGAAGCCATGCCGGAAGAGTCCTGTATCGCCGCTTTGGAAGTCAACATCTCCTGTCCCAATATCAAAGACGGTGGGATGGCATTCGGAACAGATCCCCGTAGCGCCGAGGAAGTCTTGCGGGTAACCAGGAAGCACACCAAACTTCCGCTCATTGCCAAGCTCTCTCCCAATGTCACCGATATTACCGCACTGGCCAAAGCGGTCGCAAATGGGGGAGCGGACATAATATCTTTGATTAATACCCTTTT
>DOID01000138.1:7112-7442 GCA_003511465.1 Bacillota bacterium
CGGATGGTTTACCAGGTATATGCAGCGGTAAAACTACCCATTATCGGGATGGGGGGCATTAGTAGCTGGCAGGATGCGGTCGAGTTTATGCTGGCCGGCGCCTCAGCGGTTAGCGTCGGAACGGCGAATTTCGTCAATCCCTTGGTACCGCTGGAAATCATCGACGGACTGGAAGAGTATTGTCGGCAGCACGGATACGCTGCGGTCAGGGAAATTGTGGGCCTTGCTCACCGGTAGTCGCTCACGCTAGCTACCTCTAAAAATCACGAAGTGATTTAAATCGGAGCTAGGTGAGTCGACAAGCCCCCGAAGGCCACAGCAGCTGGTCGT
>DOID01000088.1:0-3347 GCA_003511465.1 Bacillota bacterium
GCTAGAGTTGTCATAAAGGCAATGTCTTTAACGTGTTGCTCGCCGCCTAGAATCGCCTGATAAAGATGGGCAACACTCCAGCGCTGGGGTATGTTGAAGTCGAATTCTTTACTTAAGATCTCAGCAGCTTGGCCGGTGATGGTATTACGCCAGGTGCGAAAAGGGACCAGCTGTTGATCGTTTTGATCAAAAACAAGATAGCCGTGCATCATGCCAGAAATTCCTAAAGCCCCTACGCTTGTGAGCTTCACATCATATTGCCGCATGACATTTTCCGACAGGTCCTGATAGCAGTTTTGAAGCCCCGCCCATACATCCTCAAGGCTGTATGTCCAGATGCCTTCCTCCAGTTTGTTTTCCCAAGTGTGTCCCCCGGAGGCAATAGGAGCATGGTCCTCCCCGCTTAGCACCGCTTTTATTCGTGTGGAGCCAAGCTCAATGCCTAGTGTAGTACGCTTGCTGTTAATCATTGATTTATGGTTGCTCTCCACCCACTTATCCCTCCAAACTTCTTTTTTAGGTCTTCTTTTCCGTGCCCAGCATTGACTACCACACAAAAAAACCCTAACGATGATAGTAAATCTGCCAGTTAAGATACTTCGTAAAGGCTTCATTAATGATCTCGCCTACGCCACCCGAACTGATCGCTACATGATGTTCAAACCCATGCTCACAGATGTAATGCAACAGGTCTTGCAGTTGCGGAACTTTCATCACGCCATAGCCGCCAAAGGTATCCAGTGTTTCGTTGGTAATTTCGCCTTCGCCGACGTAAGCCCGAATTTGTCCACTCAAATCATCAGTCGAGACGCGGCAGAAAGTTGTCTTGGTCTGCTGAATCCGTCCCGTAATTGTCCCATAGGTATTCTCTTTACCAACTGTGCCGGCGACAATCGCTTGGTAATCCATCGCTCCTTGGTTACCCAAAAGGTCTTGGGGCAGGTTACTGCAATGGAAGACAACACATTTGTCCGGATCGTTACCAAAATTATTGTTCCAATCCAATAAAGCGCTGGGACGTTCCGAAGCAAGGGTCAGAGCATACATGCCAACTAACCCGGTGATATCGGCCTCACAAGCACTGGGGTTCTGGCGGTTGGAAAGCATACTCATCACCGTACAGGGCACCACCCCAAAGTATTCCTCCAAAGCCGTCCAACATTGAATCGCCGTGCCATTCCACTCGTGTTCTTCGATTAAGCGGTCAAGCACAACAGCGAATTTAGCCATTTTGGTAAGGGCTTCCGCACTAACCCCGGCCGTAGAGGCATAAGCTTTAATCGCATCCACCTGTGTTTTAACCGCTGGCTCGTCATCCTGCAGGCGGGAAATCTGCCCAAGGATCTCGGCGAGATCATATGGTTCAACTGCTATTCCGTTGTGCTCCAAAATTTTCTCGCTATAGCGTACAGTTGTAAAGTTGACCGGACGAACACCAATCTGGCCAAAACGGGCTTTACGCAGGCCCTTGACAACCCGGCAGATCGCGACAAATTTGGTTAGATCTGCTTTAAAGCCCTCCGTTTCGGGGGCTACCGTATGTAACTGGGTCAAACTGAAAGGAATGTTATACTGTTTTAAATTGTTGCAAGTTGACATTTTCCCGCAAAAACTGTCTCGTCTTTTCACAATCGACAGCTCCGTAGTCTCATCCGGGAAGGCATGCACTAAAACGGGAACCTTCAGTCCGGAAAGGCGAATTGAATCCGCCACGCCCCGTTCATCACCGAAGTTTGGCAACGTAACGAGGATCCCGTCAATCTTTTCCGCATTCTTTTTAAATAACGCTGCACATTTCTTCGCTTCTTCATAGGTTTCAACCGTCCCGTAAGGGGTATCCTCCGGAGTAAGACATACGGCCTCAATTCCTAATTCTGCTAAAACCTTAAGTACTCTTTTGCGTCCTTCCTCCGAGAGTTCCGAGGGGAAAAAACCACGATTCCCAACAATCAATCCTAAAGTAGCCATTTTCATTACCTCCGCTCTTAATTAAATAAACTCGCTTCGGGATACTTGTCCGTACAAGTTAGGCTAAAACTCAGACCTAAAGGGATGGGTTTGGCAGATTTCCCTTTTGTCATTTTTTACAAAGTTGTGCGGACAACTTACTATAGAATAGTATTCATTTTTTCGCTGCTAATTCCTCCTTTTTTTAGTTAATTATTCCCTCCCCTTGAGCGCTGCGCGCAGGAGGTCCGGAGCACCAACTCCGGTTGGTAGGTGTGCCGGAGTTTCAGCTCCTTGTTTTCCAACATATCCAGGATCATGCGGCCGGCTTGTCTTCCCATGATTGCTTTGGGGTGCACAATCCCGCTTAGTTTCACCTCCGCAGCCACCGCCAACCTGGAATCATCAAAACTAATGAGCGAAAATTCTTCCGGAACTTTAACCGCTTCTTCTCGTAATGCTTCAAGAACCACTAAAGCGACTTGGTCATTGTAACAGACCATTGCCGTTGGCGGCGATCCCTGCTTAAATAAATTGCGGGTAAATTGGAAGGGGTAGGAAGATAGTTCTTCCGTCTCGTAAGCGCCGATTAACTCCGGTTTTACTTTGATCCCCGCTTCGTTCATGGCCTTCATATATCCTGCCCGACGCTTAAGCCCTTGTCGATCATCGGCTTTGAACATCCCCCCAATGTGACGGTGTCCGAGACGGATCAGTTGCTTTGTCGCTAGATAGCCACCCTCTTCGTCATCGATAATGATATAAGCCGGATCCAACTCTGGATAATAGGCATGTAGCATTAAGTAGGGAATCCGCCGTTGCTCCAGTTCGTTAAAGTAGGCCAAATTCACATTTTCCCGCGCGCTCTGGGTCGGTTCGATGATTAAGCCATCAATTTTTTGGTGTAATAAATTCTCCAAACAGGAGGCTTCCTTGCTTTTGGCATTTCCGGTAGACGCCAGTAAGAGTTGACATCCGGCGGCGCTAAGCACTTCTTCGATCCCCCGAATTACCGCCGGGAAGATATATTCGGAGATATAAGTGGTCACCACCGCAACAGTCTGCCCCTTCGCCGCCACCGAATCGGCGCAAAAGGTTCCTCTCCCTTGCTCACGGAAGATTAAACCTTCATTTTCCAACTCACTTAATGCTTGGCGAACCGTATGGCGACTGATTTTAAACTGATCCACCAACATGTTTTCGGAAGGCAGTTGACTCCCGGGAGTAATCACCCCTCGTTTCATCTGCTCCTTCAGGTACTCTTTTAAGCGCGAATATTTCGGGGCGGTGTTATTTTCATCCACAGCTTTCACCACTAGTCTGTTGTCCGTACAAGTTTCTTTATGAAAATCTTGTCTCGTTATTATTACGCAACTAATTACCGAATTCCTGCTCTACTG
>DOID01000088.1:3546-4090 GCA_003511465.1 Bacillota bacterium
GCTTTCGCATTATCCTTGGTGGCTTCGGTTTGCGAAATGTGAGATTACTCACCTGGCTTTAATTTTCTTCACTTCGTTGCGCTTGCGGAAGCCAGCGTGAGCGACTACCTTAACCACACCTGGTAACGGTAAGCTGTTTATACAAATAATCAATTATTGTGCTCCTTTTGATAATCCCGATGAAATTATTATGGTCATCAACCACCGGGATGAAATTCTGGCTAACCGCGAGGGGGATTAACTCCTCAATCTGTGCATTAATCGAAACCACTTCGTTATATTGGTGTTTAGGGATGGCTTTAATCCGCACTTTATGCAGATCCTTGAAGCTCAATTCCGGACTCTGTTTTAAGCTCCACAGCAAATCCCCTTCGCTAATTGTACCGGCGTACTTGCCTTCTTTATCAACCAATGGCATCGCGGTGTAACGATGATATTCCATCTTCTCTAAAGTCTGCCGCATGGTGGAATCTTCCGAGATCCAGACCACTTCTTCTTTAGGAGTTAGATAAAAAGCGATATTCAACTTCGGTTCCTCCTTCAG
>DOID01000088.1:4220-6398 GCA_003511465.1 Bacillota bacterium
CTCATTCATTAATATATAACGAAATAAAAGGCAAAACATTTCATTATAATACCCCAAGAAGAAGCTACCCGAAATTTCTTTAGCTGGATGTAGCGCAAAAAGCTTTATTCTGTCTAAAACAGGGAAAGACTAAAGTAAAACCTGGATTCGTCCATGAAAGGAGATATGAAGTGGCTACTTTCCCAACGCTCTTTAGTCCGGCAAAAATCGGCACTTTAGAGATAAAAAACCGTTTAATCATGCCAGCCATGGGCACCGCAATGGCTAATCAAGATGGCACGGTTACCGACCAACTCTACCATTATCACCGCGTTAGAGGGGCTGGCGGCACCGGAATGATTACCGTCGAAATCGTAGCGGTCCATCCCACAACTGGCGGATCATCCCCGGCGATCTGGGATGATCGCTTTATCCCAGGCTTAAAACGCTTGGCTGATGTGATCCATGAAGGCGGGGCCACGGCCTGTGTCCAGCTATGGCACGCCGGTCGGCAGACCAACTCCAAAGTGACCGGGTTACCTATTGTCGCCCCTTCTGAGATCCCTTGTCCCTTGTGCCAGGAAAAACCAGCGATCATGGATAAAAAACTCATTAAAGAAATGGTGGAAAGCTACGGCGACGCGGCCCGACGGGCCAAAGAGGCCGGGTTTGACGCGATTGAACTCCACGGCGCCCATGGTTACCTGATCGCCCAATTTATGTCCCCCTATTCCAATCAGCGCACCGATGAATACGGTGGTTCTCTGGAAAACCGTGCCCGTTTTGCTCTGGAAATCATCGATAATGTTCGCCAAAAGGTTGGCCCGGATTATCCATTAATGTTCCGTCTTAGTGGTGAGGAAAATGTCGAAGGCGGCCTGACAATCAAAGACACTAAAAAAATCGCTCCGCTCCTGGTCAAACAAGGAGTGGACTGTATCCATGTGTCGGTTGGCGTCTATGAAACTCTCCGCTATACCGTACCGCCGATGGACTTGGAACGCGGTTTTAATGTCTGGGCCGCCGCTGAGGTCAAAAAAGTAGTGGCTGTTCCGGTAGTCGCCGTTGATCGCATTAACGATCCCTATCTGGCCGAAGAGATTCTAGCGCAAGGCAAGGCTGATTTTATTGCCATCGGCCGAAGCTTACTTACCGACCCGGAATGGCCGAATAAAGTCCAAAACGGACAATATGAAAAGATGCGCCATTGTATCGCCTGCAATCAGGGGTGTGTCGACCGGATGCTCTTGGAAGGTAAACATGCTAGCTGTATCCTAAATCCGGCTTGCGGACGGGAAGCCGAGTACGTTTTTGAGCCAGTCACCAAAAAGGGGAAGGTCGTCGTGGTTGGTGGCGGACCCGCTGGGATGGAAGCGGCACGGATTGCCAAGGATCGCGGTTGCGATGTGGTGCTCTTCGAAGCCACTAACCAATTGGGAGGACAATGGCGTCTCGCCGGAATCCCCCCCAAGAAATATGAAATCGCCGGGGATGTGGAATGGCTCATTAAGCAACTGGACCTTGCCAAAGTTGAAATCCGGCTGAATACCCCAGCCACCAAAGGAAATATCCAAGGGGAGAACCCCGATGTCATTATCCTCGCCACCGGTTCGGCACCAACTAAACCACCGATCGAAGGAATTGAGCAACCCAATGTCCTCTTCGCCTCGGAAGTCTTGGAAGATCCTGCTCAAATAGGCCAAAGGGTTGTCGTCATCGGTGGGGGCGATACCGGAATGGAAACTGCGGAATTCCTAGCGGAAATGGGGAAGCAGGTCATTGTCGTTGAAGCTATGGCTGAGGTTGCCCGTACGCTCGGACCGGCGCGGAAACAATTTTTAATGGAAAGAATCAACCAACATAACGTCGACGTCCGGGTGAAAACAAAAGTAAAACGGATTACCGCGCAAGGCGTGGAGCTGGCTGATGAAAAGCGAACCGTACTCCCAGCCGATCATGTGGTGATCGCGACCGGGGTGAAAAGCGTCAATCTCCTCGAGGAGGAACTTAAATCCGTAGCGCAAGTCTTTGTAATCGGCGACGCCAAAGAGCCGAGAAATGCGATGAATGCGTTCTATGAAGCTAATGAGGTAGCCCGAACCCTTTTTCTAAAAAGCTGAGCTAAAGAGGCTGTTCTTCCATTGGAGACAGCCTCTCTAAATCCTTTTTGGGACATTCGTTAAAAGTTAATATTTGTTG